>NZ_LIXE01000003.1:0-496003 GCF_003584965.1 Vibrio sp. PID23_8
TCTGTCAGTTTGTTGGGGGGGGGGGGTTAGTCGATTGTGCTAATGGTCCTATTGTGAGTGGCAGAAAATTCACTTCTTATAAGGAATGTCGCGTGGATCAGAAGGTGGTGTGGACCTAATTTGGGCGCGAGTTGGGTTGCGTGATGCGACTCGATTGAAAAACAAACTGGATGAATACGATAGTGTGGTTATCGACTAACCGGGAGAGAAAACATTGCGTTTAAGTATTGCAATCAACAATGTGGAAACGCCAAACCCAGTACTCGCCGTCACTTCGAGCATTCAGCCTGTCGGCTTAGGGACTTCTACCATCTCGAAAACCACCACAGGTGTGCACACCAATGTAGGTTCAGCAACGGTTGAGTTACTGGTTAGCGACGCCCAAAACGATACTTATCTTTTTGCCGCAATAGACCGTCAAGCGGGAAACAAAGACTTCTCGACCTTGATTGATTCTTTAGACGATGCCAAAGATGCAACAAACTGGTGGGTCGATCGCTTGGGTGTTATTCTTAGCCAAGATTTATCCCGACAGACACCGTAGTTAATGTTAGAAAAAGAAAACTTATTAAAACTCGCTCGTATACAAATGCCGTTTGGCAAGTACTCAGGACGTGTGCTGATTGATTTACCAGAAGAATACTTACTCTGGTTCGATAAGAAGGGTTTCCCAGAAGGGGAGCTAGGTGATTTGTTGAAGCTTTGCCTTGCACTGAAAATTGAAGGTTTAGACAGTGTGGTTAAACCTTTAAAGCGAATGTAACCTGCCACAGAAACTCCCCATTTTAAATTAAAAGACTTATTATGAATTTTGATATCGATGCACTGAAACACCACCAATTGGTCGAAGATGGTCAACTAGAGGGGTGGTACATTCATCAGCCTGCTCAAGGTAGTCAGCAAGGTGACAACGCTGTTTTGGCAGAACGCCAAGCGTTGGAAAAGATGGGGTATAAGGTAGTGCAAGTTAAAGCGAAAGGCAGGACAACAACGTTTGCCGAGGCGATGCAAGAACTAGCGAAGAAGACGGGTCATCAGCTTAAGGAGTAAGCGAGTGTAACCTGCCACCGCCCGATAAGTGTTTCCACGATACCATGTGTTCTCATTCACAAGAGTCAGACCGTTAGGCTGACTCTTTTTTGCCCCAAAATCGTTTAGAGCCAGTACTCTATACAACTGATGCTCCATGTATTTGACCTACTAAAAGTAATCCCTTTTACACCCCATAAATCCTAAAAATATGCCATCTGTTTGACATGAGCATCAGTTGCACACATTCGATTGCTCTGGAATCCAAAAAGTCAATAATTACAAAACTTTAAAGGAGAAATTGTTGGCTCGACGAGGTGGTGGTTTACGAGCGGCTATAAAGGTTGTTAAAGCAATAGATAGAGCTAACAAACAAGCTGCTCGTGAATCCCAGCGTATGCAAAGATTATTTTATTCAAATGTGTCTGCCAAATGAGTTACGATTCATTTTGATCTTCTAGTTAAATGTTAAAAATGTAACAACACCCCAGTAACTTTGATGATTTGACTTGCATTCCTCATTCCTATAAACGGAGGCGCAAACAGGAGCAATGAACTACTTATAAGCACCACTAGTCGGAAGGACATCAATGCAAGCGAGAAAAGTATTTTTAAATACTGAGTCCGACTATACTGTTTGGGTCAACGTAAGAAAATGCAATCACTTGTAACAAATGCCATCTACATGACGCCATTTTTTGGTAGGTGGTTGTTCATCATTGATAATCAATCAGTTGAAAAAGTGCTAGAAAAAGCGGATAGCAGGAATATTAACTCTACTCCTTTACAAAAGTACTAATTAAGACTCGTCATTTCGGATGGAAAACCAATAATAGAGAATGAATAAACCGACGATGATTTAGGTTTTACCTTCGATACTACTTCGCGACTCTACTTTGGATAGAGCAGGATCAGTAGTCACCGTTGACTTTACTTAGGATAAGAGCGTAATTCTTTTCAAAAGAATCAAGTAAAAACAGGAGCTGTACATGCTTATTACATTTCGCTGCAAAAGCTATGCTAACGTCACAATGTTCGGTGACATTGGCCTGCAACTGATAAAGATGATGGGTCATAGTGGTACAGTACCCGGTGCTATTCTTGCCCCAGATATCCCTGAGGCACTTTCTAAATTAACGTTTTCACTCGCTGCAGAAAGTACAGCGGCTCAAAAAGACACCTCTGCCACTGGAGATGTTGAAGATGATGAAGATGAAGCTTTATCTGAACAGGTAGTAAGCCTGAATCTCCGCGCAGCTCCATTAGTAGAACTATTAAAGTCTGCGATAGATGCTAAATGCGACGTAATGTGGGATACCCCATAACATTTGCTTCAGACATACCAGGGTATTTCGTCTAATGTACATATTATGCAATAAATAGCTTTCCTAACGGTTGACACCACGACTTGTGCAGGAGGCTGACACAGCGTATGGAATCATTATGTCTAGGCAGTACATCTCGTGAATAACCTCGTAATTCTTGTTGGGCTCACATTGGCAGCGGGACTGGCTATGCCTTTCGGCGCACTTCTGGCCAGCATCGGAAAATTTAAGTCACGATTGTTCGAGGCCGAGTTCAGTCACAGCATTACAGCATTTGGTGGTGGTGCTCTATTGTCTGCTGTAGCTCTCGTATTAGTTCCTTATGGTATTGCCAAGCTTGATCCGTTGATAGCATCGACTTGCCTCCTGGTTGGTGGGTTCATTTTCATGATGCTTGACGTGTATCTTCTAAAATTTGAGACGCCAGCTAGTCAACTCGTTGCGATGCTCCTTGATTTCATCCCTGAATCCATGGCGCTTGGAACTGCATTTGCAATCGGAAGTACAGATGCGGCGTTGCTTGCGGCGCTAATCACATTGCAAAATATCCCTGAGGGTTTTAACGCATATCGTGAGTTGAACAGCTCTTATCATTTCGGTCCGAAAAAAATCATGGCCATTTTCTTTTTGATGGCATTTCTCGGTCCTGTTTGCGGGGTGTCCAGCTATCTATGGATGCAAGACCAAGCTATTGCCATTGCTGTGATTGTGCTTGTGGCTTCCGGAGGTATTTTATATTCCGTATTTCAAGATATCGCTCCAAGAGCAAAACTCGCAAAACACTGGTTGCCCCCGATGGGCGCGGTGCTAGGTTTTGTGCTTGGCATGGTTGGAGTGATGATTATCAGGTAATTGAATAGCGAAGTGTTATTTTTGGAGTCTATTCAACTATGACTAGGCTCCAACTCTCCAGGTAGATTAGTATAGTTGCTTAGGGCAGATACAGCTTTCCTTCCTTAAAGTAATTCGGTCTTCTCTAAATTAAGTAGATACTCTAAGTAACTTCTGTCCAGAATTTTCACAGTTGGCACTTCGTAACTCAGAAGTGCCTCATGTCTATTTAAGGCACCTATTCACTCAGGTTCCGAAACACGACATTATCTTTGTTAAAACTAATCTATTCACCCCCCCCCCTTATTTCCTTGCCACACTAAAAATTGGCTATAAGTGGCGATTCAACTCACATGGAGTTGAATGAGTGAACATGCCGGAGATTGAATTCATTCAGGCACTAAAAGTAAGCCGCTGATGATATCAGCGACTTCTGTCGTATTAATGTTATCACGCAGGGAACATTGGCGGTTAAGCCAAGGTCAGTTCCTGATGCGTCATACGGTTCATGTAAGCATTGACTGCAAAGATCATCGCGCCCAGTGCAATCAGCCAAACCCACAGTGGCAGCATACCAACAGACAGCGCATAACCGATGCTAGTTGCAGCAAACACACCGATAAAACCAGGAGTGATGAAGCTGTGGTTGAGTACGTATTTCCCAATCATGGTCGTGCCTGAACGGTCGAAAGTGATCGCCGCTAGATCGGACGGGTAGAACGGGAAGAAGTAGTAGGCATAACAGGCTGGCAGTACGCCAATCAGAACTTCTGCTGGAATGCCTAGCGCAAAACCAAGCGGCAGCATAATGGTCAGCACCGCTGCCTGGCTCTTTAGGAACACAGAGGAAACATACATAGCAATCGCAAACGTCCAAGGGTGCGATTTCACCACATCTTCTACCAGACTGATGATGTAAGGCTTGTTGTAAGTGATTATGGTGTCACTCATCCAAGCAATACCGAAGATTATGATCACCGCACTCATACCGGCGATAAATACATTGGTTTTCACCACTTTGTTTGGGTCAACATTGGTAGCTAATAATATAATGGCACCCACCGACAGCATTAAGAATTGTAGCGCTGTTGAAGTGCTAACGCCTTGCGGCAACAGTCCCAAATCCTTACCAAACATGGCCACAAAAATTACCGAAAGAATACCCAACAGAAACACAGTCAGACCGGTTTTAGCCTTCTTGTCATTTTCGACAGAAGCCGCACCATTCTCTTCGGCGGAGTGGTCAATCAGCTGCGCTCTGAAGCCAGGATCTTTGCATCGCTCTTGGAACTCGGTGTCTTCATGTAGCTCTTTGCCGCGCTTTAGGCTCCACGTGGCTGCAATCAGTACGCCTGACAGAGTGGCAGGGATGGTTACCATCAGCACTTGACCCAGGGTAATATCCAGATTGTTGCTTGCCGCGGTTGCCATCACTACTGCCGCTGCCGCTGCGATTGGGCTTGCAGTGATCCCCATTTGCGAGGCCACAGTCGCTATCGCCATTGGACGTTCTGGACGAATGCCGCGTTTGATGCTCACATCATAAATAACCGGAAGCAGAGGATAAACTGAATGGCCGGTGCCGACCAACAATGTCAAGGTGTAAGTGCATAGTGGTCCAAGGAAGACGATTTTGGACGGGTGTTTTCGTAGCAGTTTTTCTGCGTATCCGACTAGTAGCTTCAGACCGCCGGTCGCTTCCAATGTCGCAGAAGCTGCGACCACTGCGAGAATGATCAGCATTACACCTATCGGCGCTTTACCGGGGGCAACGCCAAATACAAAGCTTAAGATCGAAACCCCTAAACCTCCCAACAAGCCAAATGCAATACCACCATACCGAATCCCGATAAAGATGACGCCGAGTAGTAACAACATATGAACGTAGAACATAGTAGATTCTCCAAACTAGAAAACTAGCTTCATCTTATTCTGAGTACGGGCGGTTATTTTTGAGGAAGGACAAGAATGAAAACAAAATAAAGTGCAGATGACGGGTCTGTTCTGAATTTGTGACGCATGATTATAGCAGTGAATAATGAATGAAAAACAAAGAACGTATTCTGTTTTTGGACATTTCAATGCATCCTGATTGTAGTGAATAAGTAAATTTGGCCATTAGGTTAGAAGTTTTTAGATACCTAAGATAATCCATTAAACGCTAATTTAGTAAAGCCACTAACAAACTTTTGTCCGTGCGACGTGAAGTCGCATGAAGCGCTGTTCACCGCGAAAAGAGTGAACCGTTTGTATCACCAGACGACCCTAAGGCTCTGAATAAAGAAGCGAGCCTGACAATGTAACGAAGTTTGGCACTGTGCCAAACGGGAGCAGAACCGTGAGGGAATGCTCCTCCTGATAACCACGAATTGGGTGAGTGCTAGGGAATCAGTATGATGAACGAAAGTGAATCCATGTAAGGTGCGTTATACATGAAGCAGCGGAAGTGGTTAATACGCTGTGGCCAAATGGCGATGGGAGTAGGAAAGAGGTTGGACAATACTCTTTCGTGATCGATAGGCTCCTCGCACTATAGTGGGCATCTACCCTGATATTGCGCGACATGCGGAACACGGTAAGCCAGTATCGTTCCTTCGGGAAAGCTGTCTGTGAAGAGAGCCGATAGCGGTGCTGGTAAAGGAGGTTGGAAAAAGCGAATGCTGCATTGTAATGATGCAGATACAGACGGATGTCTGACACGAAAGTGTGCCCACTTCCAACTGGTCTCCCATTGCAAGATGATTTGGAAAACTTTATTTAAGAAGGAACGCAGATGATCTCTTCTCATGAAGTGAGTGCCCCTTCTGGCAGCGCCCAATGGCAATCCATCGACTGGAAAGCGGCTGAGCGCCATGTGTTAAGGCTCCAGATGCGCATTGCAAAAGCAATCCGAGAAGGTAAGCACGGTAAGGCGAAAGCACTACAGTGGATACTGACTCACTCGAAAGCAGCAAAACTTCTCGCTGTTCGTCGAGTATCACAAAACAAAGGCAGTAAAACGCCAGGAATTGACGGCGACATCTGGAACACCGATGCACGTCGAATGGCGGCAGTCAGCTTACTGAGCAGAAAAGGCTATCGAGCCAAACCGCTCAGAAGAATCTATATCCCGAAGAAAAACGGCAAACTTAGACCATTAGGTATCCCGTGCATGATAGACCGAGCGCAACAAGCGTTACATCTTCTAGCACTAGAACCTATATCGGAAACAATTGCCGACCCTAACAGCTATGGCTTTAGACCTAACCGAAGCGCAGCCGATGCAATACAGCAGTGCTTCAAATGCCTGTGCAAAAAGGGAGCAGCACAATGGGTTCTTGAGGGGGATATCAAAGCTTGTTTCGACAAGATAGGTCACCAGTGGCTACTTGATAATGTCCCGACAGACAAAAGGATGCTCAAGCAATGGCTGGAATGTGGCTATATAGACAAAGGGCTATTCTACAAAACGGCAGAGGGAACACCACAAGGCGGGATAATTTCACCCACCCTGATGTTGCTCACTCTTGTCGGACTAGAAAAGTTAACTAAGTCTATCGCTCACAAGACAGGCAGCAGAGTAAACTTTATAGGTTATGCTGACGACTTTGTTATCACGGGGTCTTCAAAGGAAGTCCTAGTGAATGACATTAAGCCGCAACTGATGGCTTTCTTACAAGAAAGAGGTTTAGCGCTTTCTGAAGAGAAAACGCATGTGACTCATATTAATGATGGCTTCGACTTTCTTGGCTTTAACGCCAGAAAGTACAAAGGAAAACTGCTCATTAAACCGAGTAAGTCCAACGTATTATCATTCTTACGAAACATGCGTGACCTCATCAGAAAACACGCAACAATCCCAGTAGCCGAACTCATCAAGATGATGAATCCAAAACTACGAGGATGGGCGAATTACTATCGCCATTGTGTTGCTAAACAAACCTTCGGCTATGTTGGACATCAGATGTTTCTAGCGTTATGGCGATGGTCAGTCAGGCGTCACCCAAACAAGGGGCGTAAATGGATCGCACACAAGTACTTTCTAAACTATCAAGGGCAATGGATTTTCCATGGCTGGTTTAAAAAGGATGGACTGTATGGCGTGATCCGACTGTTTCAAATCGGTCAAGTGCCAATCAAGCGACATGTAAAAATCATGAGTCAAGCGAACCCGTTCGATCCTTTTTGGGAAGGTTTTCTCAATGAACGTAAGGTGAAAAATACAGGTCGTAACTCATGGTTTGACCCTGTTGCCACTGCTTTGTGAGTTGCTGGGTAACAATAACGCCTTAGTGGAGGCTTGAGCCGTATGCAGTGAAAGTTGCACGTACGGTTCTTAGAGGGACGGCACTTGGTAACAAGTGTCGTCTACTCGACAAAGGTGTGTTGGCGGGGCATGTAACACGAAATTGCCCCTTTTCTTCTTAGTGCGATCACTCAGTGGCAGTTCACGTCACTGGGATTGCAATACTTTTCCTCATGCTGGTACTGAAGGGGCTATGCGGCATTTTCTTCCAGAAACGTGCAAAAAATGACTTTCAGTTAGCACCATTTCATATTTATTTGCAGGCTGTTAAGTCTTTCTGAAATAGGTCTAGATTCGACATTATGCTACTATGCTTAAAACTAAGGTTAAATTATCGGTTGGGTGAGCCATGGCTGCTTTACGAGTTAGTACGCTCTTGGTTAACGTATTAATATCAGGTTCATTAAACGCAACTACTAACAACTACTGGCAGCTTGATAGCGACAGTGATGGAATAAGCATTTATTCTCGTGAGCATAAAGGTGGTCTGGTTGAGATACGCGCAAGAATGTTTACTCCAACCAGTTACGGCGCATTTTTAACTCTATTAGAAGATAGTGAAAATGTACCTCACTGGATTGATAAAGCAAGCCATAGCCGAGTTCTAAATCAAATTTCCGCTACTGAAAACATCGTCTATACGCAATTCTTGGCGACATGGCCTGCAAGAGATCGAGATATGGTCACCTACTCTAAGTATTGGGTTGATGAACAGGCATTCACGATAAAGATCAAAGACGCTCCTAGCTCGACTCTTGCTGACCAAAAAGGCTACATTCGCATCCATTCTGTTGATGCAACCTGGACACTAAAAAAACGCACCAATGGCACCACCCTAATAGAGTATAAGGCTTTTGCTGACCCTGGGGGGTTACTGCCAAATTGGCTGATAAATAAGCTATCTAAACAGAGTGCCCGATCAACATTTGACAGCTTAAGAGACCAACTTCCGGAGTACCAGCAATACTCTCATCCACAAATAGAGGAGTAATGTGAGGCATGTAGGGAGGGGGAAGAGTTTCAGAGATGAGCGGGAGGCTGCATACTTTGTGGTTTACCCCTTAGTTGAGCTTGGCCCGGGACAGGTAACTCGATTCTGCCCCATTCAAAGTTACGCCTGATTAGCCTCTCACTCTATTAAACCATCATTTGACTTAGTTTTCGTAATGCCAGTAATCTGTCTATGGGTTTGGGGGAAGATCACTTGATATACCTATAAATATCAGGCATTCCCAACCGATTCCATCTTGAAGCTGTTATAGGTTAGACTTTCACATAGTCATATAGACTTGGAAGTTCAATGAGAAATAAAAGTGCATACCATAAAACAGATGAAATGAATCAACGCCGTTATTATTCAGAATCGACCGCCATGTTGCTCCAACCTCGTCATTACAAAATTATCCGAAACCGCTCGTTAACGATTACAACATTTGGAAAAAATTCCAATTGAGTAGCTAACGAGCGATCTAAAAAGCGCAAGGTTTACGCTCTCTTTGTTAATACAAAAAGAGCCTTGATATTGTAAATCATTGAATAGATTGCGCTGCTTTTAAGAGAAGCTGATTAAACTTCTCTGGCTGTTCTAGCATCGGGAAGTGTCCTGAATCCTCAATGAAATAGACGTTGTAGTTTTTGATGTGTTTTTTGTTGGTTTCAGAATCGGTCGGCCATAAGCGTGCATTTACTAACACCACAGGCACATTGATACTTTCAAATACGCGATATGACTCCCCTGTGATGTACTGCCCCAAGTAATGGCGGAACTGATTAAGTGCGATATCTTTGGGCGCAGAGGCCATATCTTGCGTTGCCCATTCCAGCACATCAGGATCAACGTCTGCTGGGAACGCATTCTTTACGAACTCTGTCATACCAGCGTGAAAGTCTTCTTCAAATGGTTTGGTCATCATGTTGAGATCGGCCTGCGATAAAGGCGCGGCGACATTTTGCGAGGTATCGACACCGATAATGCCAATGACCTCTTTCGGCATTAGCTTCGCTGCCTCTGCAATCACGCCGCCGCCCATAGAGTGACCAATCAAAATTGCGTTGTCGATGTCTTCTTTCTTCATTACCGCTTTAATGTCACTGGCAAAAGCAGGCATGGTGTACTCTTTTCGATTGAACGATGAATTGCCGTGTCCAGCCAAATCCAGCGTGATTACCTTGTATTGGGGCGAAAAGAAATCAATTTGGTTTTGCCATAAGCGGCTATCCAGACTCCAACCGTGAACAAAGATCATGGCGGTATCGCCACTCCCAGTTACGCTATAGGCAATTATTTCCCCATCGTCTGTATTCGCAACGCCGTATCGGGAGCTAGCGAGCGGTTCCGCTGTGCTGAAACCACTGAATGCTGACAGTACTAGCAGTAGGATGGAAAGAAAAAATAACTTTAGGAAGTTTCTTTCATGCTTGACGTTCATAGATTGACCTTTTGCTTGGAAGTGTTCACGGGTTATCCGAATCACCCTAAGTATTGCTGAGATTGAATCGCTTTAAGTATCACTCGCTCGTGGTTTCTGCCATTGGAGGTGTGTGGACAAGGGCGGACTCAATCATTTAGATGTGGACTTTAAACTATGAACCTATAGACAAGTCAACGGTTGCTTTGCTGTTGTAATTAAAATAATGGGGTTAGTAACGCAGCCAAGGGCAATAGGTGAGCTAAAGCAATAGAATGAAGGATATTCCCAAAGAAAGTTGTTTTCTTTTAGTTTGATAAGAAGGATTTCCCAGAAGGGGAGCTAGGTGATTTGTTGAAGCTTTGCCTTGCACTGAAAATTGAAGGTTTAGACAGTGTGGTTAAACCTTTAAAGCGAATGTAACCTGCCACCGCCCTATAAGTTCTTCCACGATACCGTGTGTTCTCATTCAAAAGAGTCAGACCGTTAGGCTGACTCTTTTTTGCACAAAAGCGAGTCATCAAGTCCTGATCATACAAGGCGAACCAATTAGCTCGTCATTTTTGAACTTGGTGTTTATGTTTTGTTCTATTTTCAGTGATAGAGTAGGGGCATTACTCTCGGTGTAAGTGAAAGCTGTCATTCCAGCGAGTCCACACGAGACTAGGAATCTCAGAAAGTACGCTTCTAAACTAATGACTGACCTGAACCACACGGAAATTGTTTAGTAGATTCTGAATCATGCTCGTACCTCGCGGTTCAGAATGACGAGATTTAACAAACTAAGTGATGGTGTCAGTCCTTTCAAAATCAACATCCGCCACAATTATTGATTTTTGCTTATAAAAAAGGGAATTCGAGTCTCGGTGAAAGTAGTGACGGAACGATTCTCTTGAGTAGTCAATTAAGACTTCAAGCTCAAGAGCAAGCAGAGAAAATTTATGTTATTAATCATAGCTATATGTCGGATCTACATAACGCAGATGTTTTTGAGGCAATGGAACGTTTTTGGATTGAGAGAGTCATCATAATATGATGGTATCGTCGTAATGCAGAACTGGCCCATTTGACGTTAGAAACAGGCATCATCCTTGTATCGAATATCGGTTTTACAATAATTATTCTAATAATACTGTTGATTTTCAATTTACGTAACCATACATTTACCAGGTGTTGGTGTTTAAGTGATTGATTTAATAGACAATAAAATTAAATGAAGAAATACATATCTATTATGTGTACATAGTGTATAGTGTCGTCAGCTCAAACGGTGAGCTATTGGTAATATATTTAGTTCAAGATCTTCTCAGTTTTTATTCGATTAAGTTCGTCATATCTATCCTGCGATACCTTTTTCTTCATTCCTTATTTAGTAGCTTTCTTTTTAATTCATTCAATGTATCGAGATATATTATGTCAAATAAAACAACTGGCTCAGTAAAATGGTTTAACGAAACTAAAGGCTTTGGATTCATCACACCTGACAACGGTGGCGCTGACCTATTCGTTCATTTCAGATCAATTGCTAGCGAAGGTTTCAAAACATTAGCGGAAGGCCAAAAGGTTTCTTTTAATGTTGAACAAGGTAACAAAGGACCACAAGCTGGCAACGTTACTTTAGTATAAAGATTATAAAAAGATCTCTTCGATAGGAGAGATCTTTTTTCATTATATTTAATAATGAGTCCGATGATTCGAAAAACTAATCGAAAGACATATTTGGTATTGTTTTCTGTGTGAACAGGGAATAACCAAAGGACAAAAAATTATTTGTTCGTTATAAGATGTTGTTTTCATGATGGTGATGGTTTTTGGTCTGCTACCATACATAAGTTAAATAGTGATGTACTAAAGCGTCATATTCTTCCTAGATTAAATACCAGACTCTTTGAACTCAATTTTTCATTATTTTGAATTTGAAAATCCTGGCCAAATTAAAGATTCATGCGGGAAGAGTTTAGTTTTTTTATATCCAGGTTAGAGAAGGAGACTGAGTTTTGAAAAAACCATCAACGAAGTATAAATTCAATACGGACAAAAGTAAGATATCTAGTACAGATGACGGTTCTAATAGTATTCATAAAATTGAAAATATTTTGTTAGAACGATAAGAAAAAATTGGGATCTATAAGGTAAGAAGTGATATGAGAAAACCAGTAAGAAAATCAAGCAAGAAAACGAAGAAAAATAACTTCGAAGAACGATTTGCTGTTATGGTAAAAGAATATCAAGAAGCTAAAGAAATTCTTGAATGTATGAACGAAGGTTCATCAGAGTATATGGCACAGAAAAAATTGTGCGATAAGTTATTTGCAAATGCTGAACGATATATTAATAACAATTAATAAGTTGAAATAGTTTCTTCTATTATATACACAATGCATCCAAGTTTTTCTACTAACCATTGCTATCTCTCTTACCCACTTAGTATTAAATTTTTAAGTGTTACACTGGTGTTGAACATACAGCTATGCAAGAGGGCAAACCATACTCTCCATAATCAGAAGTTGCGAAATTAAAAGACGCTCTCAAGCTATCAGAATAAACAGTTTCTAAGTATGAAGCAGGCTCTTCTTTATTCTGACAAGCTTGTGTCTCAGCAATTCGCAATAGCTGGCTTAATCCGTGTTTATCTAATTTAGCAAAGTCATTGGCACACTGTCGGCTTGCGCTAGCAAGTATTCACACTCTGTTTGGATGAGTGATGCACATCGTTCTATGTGTTCACGTTCTCCATCATCTATCCCTTGAGTTTGGGTAAACCCAATCGTTTCCTTTAGGGCGCTCTTTATAGCACCATCGGTTTTTAGCATTATTGAAGCCATTTTTGTGCCTGAATAGCCGAGCAGAGCGCAGAATTCAGCTAAATCATAGCTGGTGATAGGGCGTTGGAAGTGAACTTTCGGCGGGTTTTGAAAATCTTCGCTTTCCCAATCCCCAATCCCCAATCTCCAATCGACATTACGACAGAACCTTCTAGACACATCTCTCTATCGACAGCAACCGTTTGAGCGAGTTGTTAAACCTCCGAACATGATCAGCACGACCCCAGCCTTCCTTAAACTTGATAGTGTGCTGTTTAGCTTCAGCACTATTCAATCAATTGTGATCAGTCTCTTAGATGTTACCCAATGTTACCGATAACATTATTATGGTTCCCGGTAACATATTACTAAAATAAAAGAGAGAAAAGGATCTACTCATGAACATTACCCTCAAAACCCTATCTATCGCTGTCGCTACCACTCTACTTTCCACTTCTGTACTTGCTGCTGATTTCAACTTCAAGTTTCAGTCGAGTGACCCATCTGGAGATAAGAACTTCCAAGTACAAAAAGAGTGGGCAGAGACTGTAGAAAAAATGTCTGCGGGTCGAATTGAAATCGACCTACTCCCGGTAGGTGCAGTGGTAAAACATACCGAAACGCTAGACTCTATCAAAATGGGCGTTCTCGACGGCCACATTACCGCTACGGGCTATTTCTCAGGTAAAGATCCTGCGTTTGGTCTTATCGGTAACATGGTAGGTGCTTGGTCAGATACTCGCCAACTACTTGAGTACATCAACTACGGCGGCGGCTATGAAATGATGACTGAGCTTTATGCGCCTTACGGTGTGAAATATATCGGCGGCTCAACAACAGGTGTTGAATCGTTCGTTTCCAAAGTGCCAATTAATGGTGTTGATGACCTCAAAGGGTTAAAACTTCGTGCACCGGAAGGTCTGGTTCAGCAAGTTTTTGCTGCCGCAGGCGCAACACCGGTTAACTTACCGGGTTCTGAAGTCTTTACCGGTTTGAGCAAGGGCGTGATCGATGCTGCTGACTATACCGTTTTCTCGACTAACCACAGTGCTGGGATGAATGATATTGCGCTACACCCAGTTCAGCCAGGTTTCCACTCTTTACCTACCATTGATATCTCAATGAGCCAGAAGAAATGGGACAAACTGCCAGCCGATTTGCAAGAGATTATGACGGTCTCGGTACGTGATTTCGCTCAAGACATCACCACACAGCTGCGCATTGCTGACCAAGCGGCAGTTAAAGAGGCGCAAGCCAATCCAAGTATTACGATTCATGACTGGTCTCAGGAAGAGCGTAAGAAGTTCCGTCAAATCGCGATGGGGGAATGGGAAAAATATGCTCAGCGTTCGCCAAACGCTCAAAAAGTCTATGACTCAATTACCACATACCTAAAAGGTGCGGGTCTTCTATAAGCCACAACACATAGGGAGGTGGTTTCATCTCCCTTTATTCTGGATACAGCACGATGAAAAACTCAGACACAAAAGTGGCTGAAATGCCCATAAACATCCTAGACAAAGCCATTGCTAAGGTGAGCGAAATACTCAGTTTACTGTTTGCCTTCACCGTCATCATCTCATTTTATGAAGTCGTGAGCCGTTACGTTTTTGATGCACCAACCATTTGGGTTCACGAAACGGCTTCGTTTATCGGTGGTTCGCTATTTGTGATTGGCGGCGCATACGCACTAGCGACCGATAAGCATGTACGAGTCGCACTTATTTATGATTCGGTTTCACAGAGAACAAAGCATTACCTCAATATTTTTCACCACTTAGCAGGTTTGCTGTTTAGCGGCTTACTTGTTTATGCGGCTTGGCAAATGGTCAACAGCTCATGGTTCGCGCCTTGGGGCGAGCTGAGGTTAGAGACTTCAGGAACTGCCTGGAACCCTGCATTCCCGGCACTTCTTAAGGGACTGATTCTGTTGACAGTTTGTGTAATGTTCATTCAGTTTTTACTACATCTGATTAATGAAATAAAAGAACTAAAGGAAGAGATCAATGCTTAATTTATCTCCTGCCAAAGCCGAATCAGATAATCGTCTACGTTTGGCATTTTTCTCTGGTGGTGCCGTTGTTTTTGCTGCGTTGATCTGGTTGGCCTCATACGTGATCTTTGGTGAGCTTTCGTCTATTGGTATCGCTTCCGGAAGCTTATTAATGCTCGCTTTGATGATTGGCCTGCTGCTAACGGGTATGCAACTCGCTTTTGTGACAGGTTTGGTAGCCCTTGTTTTCACCCTTGGCTGGTTCGGTGTTGATGCACTGCCATTGGTCACTAGTCGAATTTATAGTTTTGTGAATGGCTATGTATTTCTCGCCGTCCCCATGTTTGTTTTGATGGCGGCATTGCTTGACCGTTCGGGTATTGCAAGAGATCTGTTTGACGCGATGAAAAGCGTTGGTCGTAAAGTCCGTGGTGGTGTTGCGGTTCAAACTCTGATTGTCGCGGTCATCCTTGCTTCGATGTCGGGAGTGATTGGTGGAGAAACGGTACTACTGGGTATTCTAGCGCTACCGCAAATGCTCCGTCTGGGTTATGACCGCAAATTGGCGATTGGTACCACTTGTGCGGGGGGCGCGCTTGGGACTATGTTACCGCCGAGCATTGTGCTCATCATTTATGGCCTTTCCGCATCGGTTTCAATTGGTGACCTATTCAAAGCTTCGTTTTTGCCCGCGTTCATCCTTGCTCTGTTTTACATCGCTTATGTACTGATTCGTTGTAAGTTAAATCCGAGTTTAGCGCCGTTGCCGTCCGCCCAAGAGTTAGAAGAAGATGTCAAAGAGCACCCAAGTTATTTCAAAGCTCTGTTCTTTCCTCTGCTATCGGTCGCTACTGTCCTCGGTAGTATTTATACTGGGGTGGCCTCGGTGACTGAAGCATCAGCACTTGGCGTTGTGGGAATCGCAGTAAGTGCGGCTATTCGGGGTGAACTGAATTGGACTATGGTCAAAGAGTCTGCCATCGCGACCATGCGCACTTGCGGCATGATCATGTGGATTGGTATCGGCGCTTCAGCGCTGGTGGGTGTTTACAATCTCATGGGTGGTATCAACTTTGTTGAGCAGATCATTCTGGCACTCAGTGGCGGCAATGCCATGACAACACTACTGATCATGATGGTCATTCTATTTGTGTTAGGAATGTTTCTTGACTGGGTCGGTGTCGCACTACTGACTATGCCCATCTTCGTCCCCATCATTACTAGCCTAGGCATGGACCCCATCTGGTTCGGCGTAGTGTTCTGCTTGAACATGCAGGTCGCTTTCCTATCACCACCTTTTGGCCCTGCTGCCTTCTATCTGAAGTCGGTTGCGCCAAAGGATATTAGCCTTGGTGAGATCTTTAGTTCGCTACTTCCGTTTATTGGTTTACAGATTTCGGTTCTGGCCTTGGTGATTATTTTCCCAGAGCTTGCTCTGTGGTGGAAATAAGCTTGTCCGACGGCGTTGATAGAGATAATAAGTATGAAAAAGAAGTACATCGTTATGGGCGTTTCCGGATGTGGGAAGTCATCAATCGGCGAGTCACTTGCTAAAGCGCTAAACATTCCGTTTTTTGATGGCGATGATTATCACTCACCAGGCAGTGTCCAGAAAATGCAAAGTGGCATCCCATTAACGGATGAGGATCGAGAGTCTTGGTTGCTGAGGCTTAACAGGCTGCTAAAGACAGAGGACGAGCTGGTTGTGGCATGTTCAGCGCTTAAACCCGAATATCGAGATATTTTGCGAGATGAGTGTGAAGAGCTGCGCTTTTTCTATCTGAAAGGGGATTTTGAGACTATTTGGTCAAGGCATAAAGCACGGCAAGGACACTATTTCAAAGGTGTTGCTATGTTAGAGAGCCAATTTGAAACCTTAGTCGAACCTTCAGAAAGCGAAGCGTTACATATTGATATTAGACAGACTCCAGCAGAAATTACTCAAGACATCCTGTCTAGGATTTGACAGAAAATGGGCAGCGCGAGCAGCCCATCGGTAAACTATCATGACGATTAACACTGTAATTGCCGAAGTGGCACACAATATTGTTCCGCGAAGTAAAACCTGTCGCAAAACGTACTTGTACAATATAGAGCGTTCAGCCAGCAAAGGAAAAATGCGCGCTACGCTTGCGTGTGGGAACCTTGCTCACACGGTTGCGGCCGCCACAGAGCGAGAAAAACGGTCCATTCTCGATTTTACCAAAAGCAATCTCGCTATCGTGACCTCATACAACGATATGGTGAGTGCGCATTGAGCTTACCACGACTATCCAGAGCGGATAAAGCGGGCACTAAGTTTGTCATCTCTCCGAGAGCGCATGCGCGCTTACTCAAGCATGCCGCTTACTCAAGCATGCCGCTAGTCAGCCTATCGCCTTGATTCCAGGTGTATCAATGCCAACAGAGATGATGGAAGCGATGGACTTAGGTTATGATGGCTGCAACAAATGATAGTAGTCTAGTCCTAATTCTATTTTGAAGTCCTATGATGCAGAAAAAACAGAGACCGACCCTACAAGATATTGCTGATCGTGTTGGGGTCACCAAAATGACGGTCAGCCGCTTTCTTAGAGACCCAAGCAAGGTCTCTGAAGCAGTAGGAGTACAAATTGACGAGGTAGTCAAAGAGCTAGGCTACGTACCGAATCGCGCTCCCGACATACTCTCCAAAGCGAAAAGCTATTCGATTGGTGTGCTTCTTCCTTCCTTGACTAACCAAGTATTTGATGAAGTTCTGCGCGGCATTGAGGGAGTGATTGAGCCCAATGGTTATCAGGCCATGATTGCTCACTATGGTTACGGGAAACATGTTGAAGAAAAACGCATTGAAACGCTACTCGGTTACAATGTTGATGGCATCATTCTTTCGGAAAGCTATCACACTGAGCGCTCGAAAAAGATTCTTAACGCGTCTGGTATTCCGATTGTTGAGATCATGGACTCCATTTCGCAGCCGCTTCAGCAAGCGGTTGGCTTTGACAATATCAAAGCCAGTCAGAACGCCACCAGAGAGCTAATCAACAGAGGCCGAAAACGCATTGCCTATCTCGCGGCGCGGATGGATGAGCGTACCAAGCAAAAAATTAAAGGTTACGAACAGGTTATGGTGGCTCAAGACTTAAAGCCTCTGGTGATAACCACCATGGAATCGTCGTCATATACGCTTGGCGCAACGCTGATGAAAAACATGTTGGCAGAGCACCCAGAGGTGGACGGCATCATTTGTACCAATGATGACATCGCGATTGGTGCGCTCTATGAGTGTCAACGGCAGAATGTGGGCGTGCCAAAAGATGTATCCATCGTGGGTTTTCATGGTCACAATATCTCATCGGTGATCAAACCAACACTTGCCACCGTGATAACCCCCAGAGAAGAAATTGGTAAGATCGCCGCTGAACATCTTATGCAGCGTATCACCGATCCTTTGGCAAAAATCGAGCAAAGGTGTATTGATCTAGAAACTCAGTTTTACTTTGGCGAAACCTTGTAGCTCGACACCTTGTCTCGATAAGGTATTGCACGTAAATTGATTACTGAAACATTGCCTTTAGTGAAAGGTAAACTTGCCAAGAAAAACGCAGTGTTAAAGCATGTCGTTGTCACAACGGGAGCGGATAACTTTGTCAAGAATCTGGATAAAGACACCTTAGGTGCAGAGATTGAAGCGACCATCTCTAACCTGTATTCAGCAGATGAGGTGTTTATGGTGGCACGCAACGTTGGTTGAGAAAAAACAACGACATAATATCTCGTCGATATTGCTTACTTTCGCAGATTACAACTAAGATGCCTTGTGAGGCATATAAACGATTCTACAATGTAGTTTGAATCATTCACATTGAGGGAATAAGCATGTCAGTTGCAGTCGTTTATCATAGTGGTTATGGACATACAGAGAAGCAAGCTCACGCAGTCGCTGAGGGCGCGAATGCCGTTTTGGTTAAGATCGATGAAAATGGTGAACTTACAGAAGAACAATGGAAGCAGTTAGATGAGGCGAACGCCATTGTATTTGGCTCACCAACGTACATGGGCATGGTTTCATGGCAATTTAAAAAATTTGCCGATGCGTCAAGTAAGCGTTGGTTCAATATGGATTGGAAAGATAAGTTCGCCGCAGGTTTTACTAACTAAGCATCAATGAATGGCGATAAAGGCGTGACAATCTCATACCTAATCACATTGGCGATGCAACATGGCATGGTTTGGATAGGCATAGGTGCATTGCCTGCTAATACGAAAGACGCGCAGCGTAACGATATTAACTATCTTGGTGGGTCCGCCGGGTTACTGGCGCAGAGCCCTGCGGATGCTTTACCAGAAGAAGCTCCCTGTGCTGGGGATTTGGAAACCGCAAAACAATTTGGTCAACGTGTGGCGTCCTTTGTGAAATAACATCGAGAGTGAAATAACGTTGCGTGAAGCGTTATTGTTCAGTAGTGGTATATAGCACCAGAGTGTAAAATGAGGAAAGCAGTGCAATATGTAGCACTGCTTTGTCATGGGTGTTATTTATTCACCATATGAATTATAAATCAAAGCGATCCGCATTCATCACTTTCACCCATGCGGCCACAAAGTCTTTCACGAACTTCTCTTTGTTGTCATCTTGCGCGTAAACCTCAGCGTAAGAGCGCAGTATGGAATTGGAACCAAACACCAAATCTACCCGTGTAGCGGTCCATTTAGTTTGCCCAGATTGTCGGTCACGAACTTCGTATTGATTGTCACCCGTTGGATGCCATGAGTAATTCATGTCTGTCAGATTAACGAAGAAATCATTGCTTAATGCACCAACATTGTCAGTAAACACACCGTGTGCAGTACCGTCATAGTTCGCCCCCAACACGCGCATACCACCAACCAGTACCGTCATTTCAACGGCGGTCAGTTGCATTAATTGGCTTCGCTCTAGTAAGAGCTCCTCTGCACTGACGACATAATCCGATTTTAGCCAATTACGGAAACCATCATGAATCGGTTCGAGTACATCAAATGATTCCGCATCGGTCATATCCTCAGTGGCGTCACCGCGTCCTTGGTTAAATGGTACGGTAATGTTTAACCCTGCGTTAGATGCTGCTTTTTCGATGCCAACACCACCGGCAAGCACGATCAAATCGGCCATGCTAATCGGGGAGTTGTGCGTCAAGCGGATAGAATCGAGTACGCTAAGCACCTTGTACAATCTTTCGGGTTCATTACCGATCCAGTCTTTTTGCGGCGCGAAGCGAATACGTGCACCATTTGCCCCTCCTCGGCGATCAGAACCACGGTAAGTGCGCGCGCTATCCCAAGCAGTAGACACTAATTCAGCAATCGACAGTTCGCTATTGAGGATCGCTTTCTTAAGTGAATCGATGTGATCATCTGCTAGTAGGTATGAGACTGGCGGGACGGGATCTTGCCAAATTAAATCTTCCGCTGGCACATCTGGACCAAGGTAACGTGATTTCGGGCCTAAATCGCGGTGGGTCAGCTTAAACCATGCGCGTGCGAACGTTTTTTCGAAGTACTTAGGATCATCACGGAAGCGTTCTGCAATTTTACGATACTCTGGGTCAAACTTAAGGGCCATATCCGCATCGGTCATTATCGGATTGCGGCGAATGGTCGGGTCTTCGACATCAACTGGCATGTCTTCCTCTTTGATGTTTACAGGCTCCCATTGTGAAGCGCCCGCGGGGCTTTTTGTCACCCACCAGTCGTAAGTAAAGAGCAAATGGAAGTAACCGTTGTCCCATTTGGTTGGGTTGCTTGTCCATGCTCCTTCAACGCCACTCGTAACAGTATCGCGGCCAATACCACGTGACGTTTTGTTTAGCCAGCCGAAGCCTTGATCTTCGATCTCTGCCCCTTCAGGCTCTGGGCCGAGTACAGATGCATCCCCGTTACCATGTGCTTTACCGACAGTGTGACCGCCGGCGGTTAAGGCAACGGTCTCTTCGTCATTCATTGCCATACGAGCAAATGTGATTCGCATATCGTGTGCCGTTTTAATGGGGTCTGGTTTACCGTCTACCCCTTCAGGGTTCACGTAAATTAAGCCCATCATTACGGCTGCAAGCGGGTTCTCTAAGTCGCGCTCGCCAGAGTAACGATTGTTTTCCCCACCAGTTGGCTGAAGCCACTCTTTTTCTGCTCCCCAATAAATGTCTTTTTCTGGATGCCAAATGTCTTCTCGTCCGCCTGCGAAGCCAAAGGTTTTAAAGCCCATCGATTCATAGGCCATATTACCAGCTAGGATGATCAAATCTGCCCATGAGATTTTGTTACCGTATTTCTTTTTGATTGGCCAAAGTAGGCGACGTGCTTTATCAAGGTTGCCGTTGTCGGGCCAACTATTGATTGGCGCAAAGCGTTGATTCGCGCGACTGGCCCCACCTCGGCCATCGGCAATACGATAGGTCCCTGCGGAATGCCACGCCATACGGATCATTAACCCCCCATAATGGCCCCAATCTGCTGGCCACCAATCTTGGCTGTCGGTCATGAGATCGATCAGATCTTTTTTTACCTCGTTGAGGTCGAGAGAGTCAAAAGCTTCAGCATAATTGAAGCCAGAATCCATTGGATCGGTCTTTTGATCATGCTGATGAAGAATGTCAAGGTTGAGAGTTTTAGGCCACCAATTGAACTCTGCAGATTGTTGATTGGTATTCGCACCATGCATAACCGGACATTTGGAATGTGTGCTCTTATCGCTCATGTTTTGCTTCCTAACTGAGTGAGTGTTCTCAAAGTGTAGTAACGGATGGCAAGTTTTTCTCTCGAGCTTGCTTTTGACTGTCGCGTAATAGCAATTAATTAATCGAAGCTCTCGCTAAACTGGCGCCATTAGTTAAGTAAAACAACCTTACTGAGGAAAGCGAAATGAAAAAATTCATCATCAACGCAAATGTTTTTAATGGCACTGACAACAAATTGATTAGAGAGCGTATCAGCACCCTTACCAAAACGGTCAATTGGGACAAATCGTTGAGGGGGCTTATGCTGATCTGTTGATCATCGACGGTAACCCACTTGCTGGCGTTGAGTATGTCGCAAACACGGAAACTCATCATGAAAGATGGTGTGGTATATAAAAACACACGGTAAACCGCGCTTTTGATAGCGCGGTTTTTTATTGGTAACGATACTTATAGACAGATTACAATGCATTGCGCTTAAGATAAGTGCAGACTGAACATTCGCAAACACTATTTTGATTTCACTATTTTAAAGTTGTCCCATGCTTGGCTGGTAGGCATTACTTCTAAGCTGTTAATATTTATATGACATGGCTGTTCTGCAATCCACAACATGATGTCAGCGATGTCTTCGGGTTGGAGAGGATTCGTCTCATCGTAAATCTCATTGTATTTCGCTTGGTCACCGTTAAAGCGTACGAGGCTAAATTCACTTTCTGATAACCCGGGTTCAAGGCTCGTGACACGCAGTTTTGTACCGGCGTAATCACTGCGTAAATTACGGGAAAACTGGGCCACGAAAGCTTTACTTGCTCCATAAACATGGGCTCCTGGGTAGCACCAGTTCGCCGCAATACTGGCTAGGTTAATGATGGTGGCTTTGGGCTGTTTTAACAGTGTAGGCAATAACGCATGGGTGACGTTAACGAGCCCAGTGACGTTGGTGTCTATCATGGTGTGCCAGTCGGTTATCGAGGCTTGGTGAGCGGGTGTTGCTCCTAGCGCTAGGCCAGCGTTGTTAATCAATATTTCAATGTTCGAAAATTCAGAGGGTAGATCCGCGATGAGGGTTGCAATCTCTTCGCTGCTTCTTACATCCAGTTGAGCCGTATAAACATTGCATTCCATGGCTAACTCGTCCGCAAGTTGGTCAAGTCGCACTTTTCGTCGTCCGGTTAATACCAGTGAGTATCCTTCTTGCGCAAATCGACGTGCTGCTGCGCGTCCAAAGCCAGAGGTGGCACCAGTAATGAAAACGGTTGGTGTTGATCGTGTATTCATGTGTAATCTCCTTAAGAAAATAATGACCAGACCGCGATGATTAAGGTGCCGCTGGAAACCGTTAGCAATAGGTAAAAGGCAACCTCATGGATAGATTCGAAGTCCTTGTAAATAAATAGCCGCCGACCCGCTAATGCGGATAAGAACGCGATCAATACATAAATCACCGGATTGCTCGGCAACATCGCCCATTGTTTGGTGATGGTATAATTTCCACCGACCGCTAAACAGTTGACGAGAAAGAAATAGCAAATGAGAGAGGCGCGTTTTACGGTATTGCTTAACGCTTGTTGTCGCATGTACATAACCACTGGCGTTCCACCAGAAGAGACCGCACTTGTCGTCCAACCAGAGGTGAACCCGCATAACAGTTTTGACTGCGACAGCTTTTGAATAACTAGGCTAGGGTGCCGGGATAGGAAAGCTAAGGTCAAGATAGTGCTTGGTACCAATACTTTCAAAAGTTCATCAGACAAGGCATACAGGAGACCCAAGCCAAAAGGAATACCTAACATTGTGGCCCACAGCAATGGAGTAAGGATGGTGAAATCTGCTTGTTTCCAGCAAGTCGCAACTAATGGTAAGGAAATGAATAGATCCACCAGTAGTATGGCCGGCACCAAATCAGCAACAGGATAGAAAATGGACAGTGCCACGATCATAAGACCAGAAAAGCCAAATCCGGTATATCCACGAATGAGTCCGGCTAGGATCAGTGTGCCAACGATAACGACCTCACTTACCATACTCTCTCCCTTTAATTGAAGTTGTTACGGGAATAGTAGGTAAGTGCTTGTGATTCTATTAGTACCAGTTAGTCATATTTGTTGGTACAAATATCTGGTTACGCTTTTTCGTTGAGTAACTGAGCTAGCTTTTTGATCCCTAGTTCAATTTTGTCGCTATCGATAGCGGAATAACCTAGACGAATATAACGGCGATGATCTTTTTGAAATCGAGAAAAATGAATCGTCCCGGGTTCGACCAAAACGCCGATGTCCCTTGCCACGGCAGTGAATTGCTCGCAATCTGTGTGATTTGGTAATTTTAGCCAGAATGCGCTTCCACCAACGGTTGCAGTAGTGATGCACTGCGGAAGATGGTTCATGAGGGCTTGCCGCATGGTGGTCCATCTCTGTTGGTAGCACTTGCGCAGTTTCCTCAAATAGGCATCGTAATAGCCTAGTGAGATAAACAGTGCACAAGTTCTCTGATTGTTGGCTGGGGGATGGCGATACATTAACCGCCGCAATGCTCTTGCTGCGTCGATAAGAGGCGCATCGGCAACCATGTAACCAAGTCGTAATCCGGGAGACAGTGATTTTGATAGGCTACCGATGTAAATGACTCTGCCGTTAGTGTCCAGGCTCTTTAACGAGGGGCTCGCTTGGCTAAGGACATTGATTTCGCTTTCATAATCATCTTCTATAATGACAAAATCGTATTTTTCAGCAGCGTGAAGCAGTGCTTGGCGTCGCTGCATTGACATGGTGACATTTGTCGGTACTTGATGGCTAGGCGTGACATAAACATAGTCGCAGCTTTTAAGTTTGTCATTGATTTCGATGCCTTGGCAATCGACGTTTATAGGGACAATTGTTGCGCCATGAGATGAAAAAATATTGCGAACATCAGGGTATCCGGGCTCTTCAACGGCTAAACGCGTTTCTTTGTCACCGAGTAGCCGAGCAAGAAGGTAAAGCGAATTCTGCGTGCCAATGGTGATGAGGATTTGGTCTTGCGAGGCTTGAATGGATCGTTTGGGTAATACATTCGTTTGTAGTTGCTTTACTAATGCGAGATCGTCATTGTCAATCGAATCTGAAATCCAATCTTTGACTATCCCGGCACGCTGTGACAATCGACAGCACTCTCGCCAATGATTTAATGGAAATAGAGCATGATCAGGCTGCCCAAATAAGAATGGGTAGGGGTAATCCTTCCAGTTTGAAGGCTTCGCAATGTTTCGCTGTGTTGTCACGTCATGCTTAACGCGCTTGAACCAAAAGTGCGCAGGTTTTGCACTAAATTGGTCGGGATTAAGGTGATTTAGCTGGTTGGGTGTAGGAAACGGATTCTCTGAGAGGGCATTGTGATTGGCGAAATAACCACTCCGCTCTTGTGAAATTAGATACCCTTCATCGACGAGTCGATCATAGACCAGTACAACAGTGTTGCGCGACACCCTTAACATGGATGCGAGCTTTCTACACGATGGCAGGGCATTATTTCCAAAAATGCCGTTTCGTATTGCTTCCAGTAAGTGCTCTCGAATCTGTTCTTGTAAGCTTCTTTCTGGCGAGAATTGTATGTGCATTAAGTAATCGCTTTTCAATGTTCGCATCCTTTGCAGTTTGATATCCATTGTTTATAGCCATCAGCGTTATCACGCTAATGAATGGCAACGCAGGAACTGTGCCATAGCTTCCCCGACGCCTGTCACCATAAATAAATGCGACTGGATCTATTGATGAGGCCTTGCATTGCTTTAGGTTGAAATAAAGCAAGGAAGGAGAACGAATATGGATCAGCAGCTAACCCCAGAGATGAAAGCGCAAATAGTGGAGTGGGACAAAAAGCACGTTTGGCACCACATCACTCAACATGCACCATTTGAAGAGCAAGCGCCGTTGATTATGTCATCGGGCAAAGGTGAATATATTTGGGATGTGAATGGTAATCGCTACCTTGATGCGAGTTCTGGCGGTGTTTGGTGTGTCAACGTTGGCTATGGTCGAGAGCGAATTGCTAACGTGATCAAGGAACAGGCAATGCGCCTTAACTTCTTTGCGGGCACGGCAGGTTCGCCAATCATGGCAGAGTTTGCCAACAAGTTGATTGAAAAAATGCCCGGAATGAGTCGAGTGTACTTTTCTAACTCAGGCTCAGAAGCGAATGAAAAAGCTTATAAAATAGTGCGTCAAATTGCGCACAAGAAATATGGCGGAAAGAAACACAAAATCTTATATCGTGAGCGAGATTATCACGGCACCACCATCACTTGCTTGAGTTCAACGGGACAGGAGGAGCGACGTCAACAGTACGGACCGTTTACGCCTGGTTTTGTCGAGTTTCCTCATTGCTGTGAATATCGTAGTCAATTTGAAGATAGCGATAACTATGGTATTAAAGCGGCACAACTATTAGAAGAGGTCATCCTGAGAGAGGGACCGGAAACGGTAGGTGCAATTGTGATTGAGCCCATTACGGCGGGAGGTGGGGTCATCACTCCTCCAGAAGGGTACTATCAAGAAGTTCAGAGGATTTGTAACAAGTACAATATCCTGATTCATGTTGATGAGGTTGTCTGTGGCGTTGGACGTACTGGAAGCTGGTTTGGTTATCAGCATTATGGCTTAAAGCCTGACATTGTCACGATGGCGAAAGGCGTTGCTTCGGCGTATGCCGCAATTTCTTGCACGGTGACAACGGAAGCGGTATTTGACCTGTTTAAGCAAGATCCTAGTGATAAATTTGATTACTTCCGAGATATCAGCACCTTTGGCGGCTGCACCATAGGTCCGGCGGCCGCGCTTGAGAACATGAAAATTATTGAGGAAGAAGGTCTGGTCGAGAATGCTGCCCATGTAGGAGAATACTTAAAAACTCAGCTTGAAGTGCTTCAAACTCAGTTTACTATTATTGGGGACGTACGTGGGAAAGGGCTATTTATCGGCCTTGAATTAGTAGAGGATCGCGAAACAAAGTTACCGGTAGATGAGAGCGTTCTAGCGCAATTTTCTGCGAAGTGTATGCAAAATGGTTTGCTCGTTGGACGCACTAATCGGTCGTTTTCATCGTTGAACAACACCATCTGTTTGAGTCCTCCACTAACCTTGTCAATGGAACAAGCGGATGAGATCGTGGCGATCATGGCAAAAGTTTTTCATCAGTTGTAACGGCTAATTAAACCGTAATTTTCGCCCAAAGCTTATAGGGCACGATGACGCAGCAGTGATACTACTGCGTCATCGTATCTGTCAAACAAGTTTGCTCGATGTAACGCGTAAGAATGTGTTTATCTAGGTGTTGCCTGTGCGAGATAGTCCTTCTTAGTTCGCTTTTTACTGTGTGTCTCTTGTATCTTGCATCATATCTGTTATCTCGGTTGCCTTCTTCTTCTTTTCCATTGTCCTCTCAAATAATTCAAACTCTTTGATTAGCTTCAATTGTTCTTAGCTTCGATTGTTCTTAGCTCCGGTTGCGTAGAGATTTTGCACAATTTGGGTGCATTTCTGAGCCTAGTTTTGGTGCGCATCTGGACCAATAAAGAAATACTCTGGTACTAACATTGCGAGTGACTTCTCATTAGTGTGGAAGATGTCATACAGCACATGAGGAAGTGAAGATGAAAACATTATTGAAAAGCACACTCGTTAAAACTCTAGCCATGACTAGCGTATTGGCGTGTTCGTTTCAAGTCGGCGCAGAGGAAGTCACAATAGGCTACCAAGGAATGTTTAATCCTTTGAAATACGCCATTGATCAGAAGTTGATTGAGAAAGAAACCGGCTATGAGATCAAGTGGCGCAAATTTGATTCTGGCGCGAAGGCCATTACCGCAATGGCGGCTGGAGCGGTGGACATGACCGTTGCAGGATCAAGCCCAATTGCGAGTGCAGCAAGCAATGGTGTTGAAATGGAACTGGTATGGGTGACGGAAAACATCGCTGATGCTGAGGCACTGGTGGTAAAAAATAGCAGCGGAATCACCTCTCCATCCGATCTTAAGGGTAAGCGTATAGCGGTTCCATTCGTCTCCACCACGCACTTCCACATGTTGTTCGCATTGGAGCAGTTTGGTTTATCAGAAAAAGAGGTGAAACTCATTAACATGCAGCCGAATGCCATTATGGCAGCGTGGCAGCGTGGTGATATTGATGGTGCGTTTATTTGGGATCCTGCACTTGGCAAAATTAAGCAAGATGGCAGTGTATTGATTTCCTCAAAACAATTGAGTGCATGGGGAAAACCCACCTTTGATGGCATGATTGCGAGTAAAGAGTTTACGGCAAAGCATCCAGAATTCGTCACGGATTTGATTAAGGTCGTAGCCGAAGTGGACGCGAAATACCGTGATCAAAAAGAGACATTCACAGCCGATAACCCGATGGCGATTTCAGTAGCGAAACTTGCAGGTGGTGAACCTGAAGGGGTTGTTGAAGCCATGAAACTGTATGAGTTCATGGACATTAATACCCAGCTTTCTTGTCAGTGGCTTGGTTGTGGCAGTGAAGGTGGTGCGGTTCAAGCGTTGAAAGCCACTTCAGAATTCCTACTGAAAGAAAAGAAAATCTCTGCTCTTCAGCCTGACTACAGCGTATTTGTCAATCCGAGCTTTGCAAAGAGTGCGAAGGCGAAATAGCAACACTTAGTCAATGAACGTGAAAGGAGTAGGCGCATGTCTTTGAAGAAAACACTAAAAATTGAGGATGTTTCTGTCATCTATGAAGGCAGGGAAGGGGGAGAGCCCGTGACGGCACTTTCGGGAGTTAATCTTCAAATTGAGCAAGGTGAACTCGTTGTCGCGCTTGGCGCATCAGGATGTGGTAAGACAACGCTCCTAAATTTGATGGCTGGATTCATCCCGCCAACATCCGGTTATCTTACGTTAGGCAACTCACAAGTGGAAGGGTTACCTAGGGTGACCATGGGACGAGACATTGGCGATCAAATCATCGGCCCGGGTGCAGACCGAGGCGTGGTGTTTCAAAAACATGCGCTGTTTCCATGGATGAATGTGATTGAGAACACGGCATTTGGCTTAAAGCTCCAAGGTGTCGCGAAAAAAGAGCGACTTGCAAGGGCTGCGAAGTATTTACAGCTCGTTGGGCTAGAAGACTTCCATCAGCATAAAGTCTATCAGCTATCTGGTGGCATGCAGCAGCGAGTCGGAATTGCACGAGCGCTAACCAATGACCCTAGTATCCTATTACTGGATGAGCCCTTGGGTGCTCTGGATGCACTAACGCGAGAAACGTTACAGGAGCTGCTGTTAGACGCATGGCAAGCGACCAATAAAATGATGTTTTTCATTACCCATAGTGTCGAAGAAGCGCTGTTCATGGCTTCGAAGCTGATCGTGATGTCCCCCCGACCGGGGCGTATAACGCACAGTTTCAATTTAGACTTCAATCAACGTTTTCTTGAGTGTCGAGATGCGCGTGCGGTTAAGTCGATGCCTGATTTTATAGAAATGCGAGAAAAAATTCTTTCCATCATCCATCAAGATGAAATTGTGGAGGTAGCGTTATGAGTGAAGCCGTAATAAACCATGAACGCCTTGAACATTCAGAGGCGAAAGGAGAGCATACGTCAGAAGCTGCTGGTGAGCCACAAGCGAACGTCGCACAACAAAGTGAAATGCATTCAACCCCGCCTTTTTATCGGCTTGTACAGTGGGTAAAAAACAAAACCCAGACCCCAGGAAGTTATTACGGAGAGCCTGGTCAAGGTAACTCGCGCGTGATCTCAGTCATTTCTACCCTGTTTTTTATTGGGCTATGGGCGGTTGTGACTGAACTAGGTTTGGTTAAGCCGTTGTTTCTTCCCTCCCCTAATGCGGTACTGGAGCGATTTGTCGACCTTTTTGTGAACGGATTCTCTGGGGTATCGTTGGAAGCTCATCTCTTGGCGAGTTTGGGCAGAGTATTTGGGGCTTTTGCTTTGGCCGTTGTCACTGCTGTGCCAATTGGCATTTTAATTGGATCAAATGTGTGGGTGAGAGGCGTTTTCGATCCACTGATTGAGTTTTATCGTCCTCTTCCACCGTTGGCTTACTTACCTTTAGTGATTATTTGGCTTGGGATCGATGAAACGAGCAAGGTCACGTTGATTTATCTCGCTATGTTTGCACCGATCACGCTCGGTGCGCGTGCCGGCGTTGCATCAGCCAAAAGCGAGCAAATACAAGCGGCTTACTCGATGGGCGCATCCAAAGGGCAGGTGCTTTATCATGTGATCATTAAAAGTGCTTTACCTGAAATTCTAACCGGATTAAGAATTGGGATTGGATTTGGTTGGACAACCTTGGTAGCAAGTGAAATGGTCGCTGCAGAAGCGGGGATCGGTTACATGGTGCTTAATGCGGCCGAGTTTCTTGTGACAGATGTGGTGATTGCCGGCATCATTATCATCGGACTGATTGCGTATTCATTTGATTTGCTGATGCGCTACCTAGAGAAGAAACTGGTACCTTGGAAAGGCTACTAATCTATCATCAAATATCGACAAATAGGGGCATAGGCCCCTTTTTTGCGCTTTGCGCTTTTAAAACGCTTAGTTCGATACCATACAACCTTCATTAAACCAAAGACACTGGTTACAAAAAAATACATTCAGTTCAAATCTTAATTGTGTCGAGAGCGTCTTTATGAGAAATGTTCCGTGATTAGTTGAATGACGCTGACATCAGTATTGCTCTGAATGAATGTTTACTTAACTTGTTGTTATATAGTGGTATTTATTTGCATTTCTTCTTATTTATTGTATGTGTACGAATTGACATATTCTCTATTTCAATGGATGTTTAGGAGGGTTTATATAAGTAAAAAACAGAAAAATAATTTGAACTCGAACTAAATTTCAGGCATTTTATATTTAACTAACCGTTCAATTAAAATTTACAAGGATGCAAAATGCCCAAGGTTGGGATGCCTGAAATCAGAAAACCTCAGCTAGTCAAAGCGACGATGTCGGTCATTGACAGAGTAGGTTTACACGCTGCGAGCATTTCGTTGATCAGCAAAGAAGCAGGAGTATCTACAGGGATCATTAATCACTACTTCGGTGGTAAGCACGGTTTGCTCGAAGAAACCATGCGTGAAATCCTTCGCCAGCTTTCCGCCACCACTAAAATCAATCTAAGCCAGATCCCTAGTGATGCGCACCACCAAAGAATTAATGCCATCATTGACGCTAATTTCGTCGGCTTCCAGGCCGAGAACCAAGTAGCAAAAACTTGGCTGGCTTTCTGGTCCTACTCGATGCATGACGAACAGCTCAAACGTCTGCAACGAGTCAATGAACGACGTCTCATCTCACACCTGAAAAAAGAATTAAAAGCTTTGCTGGATCAAAACCAAGCTGAGCTGGTGGCGCATGGTATTGCGTCATTAATTGATGGCATTTGGCTACGCGGCACGCTCAACCCGCAAGGCATCGATGCCGAGAAAGCACGCGTCATCATTAACGACTATCTCGATAAACAACTCACGTTCTACTCAAAACAAAAATAAAGAGTCAAACCTGAAAATGGATATGAAAGCACACTACATCGATGGTGCCACGCACCTAGGATGCTCAGAAGAACACTTCACCACATACAACCCCGCCAATGGTGAGCCGCTTGCGAATGTGAAGCAGGCTAACCAGCAAGATATGGAAGCGGCAATTGAATCTGCCAAACGCGGTTTTGCAATTTGGTCAGCCATGACGGCGACAGAGCGCAGTCGCATCCTGCTTAAAGCGGTGGCGCTACTTCGTGAAAGAAATGACGAACTGGCGGTACTAGAAGTTGCGGATACGGGCAAACCGATTCAAGAAGCGAATTGCGTAGACATTGCAACGGGCGCAGATGTGATCGAATACTACGCAGGTCTTGCGCCTAGCATGCATGGTGAACAGCAACCGCTGAATGAATCGCAGTTTTTCTATACTCGCCGCGAGCCTCTGGGCATTTGTGCGGGTATTGGCGCGTGGAACTACCCAATTCAAATCGCGATGTGGAAATCTGCCCCTGCGCTGGCTGCGGGTAATGCGATGATCTTTAAGCCATCAGAAGAACCCCCGTTAACCGCACTCAAATTGGCAGAAATCTACAGCGAAGCTGGATTGCCTGATGGCGTGTTCAACGTTATTCAAGGTGACTACCGAGTAGGGCAAATGCTCACTGCACATCCAGACATCGTTAAAGTCTCCTTCACGGGTGAATCCGGAACTGGCAAAGTTGTGATGGGTGACAGCGCTGCGACGCTAAAGCAAGTCACTATGGAACTTGGCGGTAAATCGCCAATGATCATTTTTGATGATGCCAAGCTAGACGACGCGGTTTCTGCTGCAATGGTCGCAAACTTCTATACCCAAGGTGAGGTTTGTACGCACGGTACTCGCGTGTTCGTTCATGACGCTATTTATGATGAGTTTGTCGCTCAACTTAAGAAGCGTACTGAGCTGCTGGTGGTTGGCGATCCGCTTGATGAACAAACTCAAATCGGCGCACTAATTTCCAAAGAGCACGAATCAAAAGTCCTTTCCGCCATTGAACAAGCGAAAGCAAGCAATGCAACGTTGCTGACTGGCGGCTATAAAGTCACAGAAAACGGCTTGGCGAGCGGTAATTTTGTTGTGCCAACGGTTTTCATTGATTGCCAAGACGACATGCCGCATGTGCAGCAAGAAATCTTCGGTCCCGTGATGTCAGTGTTGAAGTTCAGTGACGAGGACGAAGTGATTGCTCGTGCCAACAACACCGATTACGGGCTTGCAGCAGGCGTGTTTACGCAAAATCTGTCTCGTGCACACCGTGTTATTCACCAAATCCAAGCAGGCATTTGTTGGATTAACACGTGGGGTGATTCCCCAGCTGAAATGCCAGTTGGCGGTTACAAATTGTCTGGAATTGGACGTGAAAACGGCGTCGAGACCCTTAAGCATTACACCCAAACTAAGAGCGTGTTAGTGCATTTGGGTGATTTCGACAGCCCTTACGCGTAACCAGTCTGGAGGATTTGTAATGCAACAACACTACGATTACATCATCGTCGGTGCGGGCTCGGCAGGCTGTGTCTTGGCCGATCGCCTGAGTGAAAGCGGTCAGCATCAAGTCTTGCTGTTGGAAGCGGGTGGCTCAGACAAGAGCATCTTCATCCAGATGCCAACGGCGCTGTCTTACCCAATGAACAGCGAAAAGTACGCATGGCAGTTCGAAACTGTTGCTGAAGATGGGTTAGATGGACGTCAACTTCATTGCCCACGCGGCAAAGTGTTAGGCGGCAGCTCGTCGATCAACGGCATGGTTTATGTTCGTGGTCATGCTTGTGACTTTGACGAATGGGAAGAAGAAGGCGCGAAAGGCTGGAACTACCAAGCGTGTCTGCCGTATTTCCGTAAAGCGGAAACTTGGACGGGCGGTGCTGACGATTACCGTGGTGACAGCGGTCCTGTAGGGACGTGCAATGGTAACGACATGAAGCTGAACCCGCTTTACCAAGCTTTTATAGAAGCAGGTAAAGATGCAGGCTACCCAGAAACGCAAGACTACAACGGCTATCAGCAAGAGGGCTTCGGTCCTATGCACATGACGGTAGACAAAGGCGTGCGTGCTTCTACCTCTAACGCTTACTTAAGCCGTGCGAAAAAACGCAGCAACTTCACTTTGATGAAAGGCGTGACCGCTCATCGAATTTTACTTGAGGGTAAAAAAGCGGTCGGTATTGAGTTCGAACAATCTGGCAAAATTAAACAATGTTTCGTCAATAAAGAAGTGGTATCGAGCGCAGGTTCTATTGGCTCGGTACAGTTACTTCAACTTTCGGGTATTGGTCCACAGTCTGTGCTTGAGAAAGCGGGCATTGAAGTGAATCACGCGCTCGAAGGCGTGGGTAAGAACCTGCAAGACCACCTTGAAGTGTACTTCCAGTATCACTGCAAACAGCCGATCACTCTCAACAGCAAGTTAGGTTTGATCAGCAAAGGTTTGATTGGCACCGAGTGGATTCTGACCCGCAAGGGTTTGGGCGCGACCAACCACTTTGAATCGTGTGCGTTCATCCGTTCTCGTGAAGGTTTGAAGTCGCCAAACATTCAATATCACTTCCTGCCTGCGGCAATGCGTTATGACGGTCGTGCTGCGTTTGATGGTCACGGCTTCCAAGTGCATGTTGGTCCAAACAAACCTGAGAGTCGCGGCAGTGTCGAAGTGGTTTCTGCTAACCCAAATGACAAGCCAAAAATCGAGTTCAACTACATCTCGACCGAACAAGATAAGCAGGATTGGCGAGACTGTATTCGTCTTACGCGTGAAATCCTCAATCAACCTGCAATGGATGCGTTCCGCGGTGAAGAGATCCAACCCGGTCTTCACATCTCTAGCGATGAAGCGATTGATGAGTGGGTGAAGCAAAATGTGGAAAGTGCTTATCACCCATCGTGTAGCTGCAAAATGGGCGCAGATGATGACCCAATGGCAGTGCTGGATGAAACTTGCCAAGTGCGTGGCATTGAAGGTTTGCGCGTTGTGGATTCATCCATCTTCCCAACCATTCCCAATGGCAACTTAAACGCACCAACCATCATGGTGGCAGAGCGTGCCGCGGACATGATCTTGGGTAATACGCTCGAAGAATCGAATAATACACCGGTTTGGATTGCTCCGAACTGGGAAGAGACGCAAAGAATGCGTCCGCCGAAAAGAGACTTAAGCTCAATCTCATAAAGTCAGCAATCATTACAAGGAATTTAAACATGTCTACGATGACAAAAATCTTTTCATCTATCGCACTGAGTGCAGTGGCGACAGGTGCTTACGCTAACCAATGTGAAACCGTTCGATTTGCCGATGTAGGTTGGACGGACATTACCGCAACCACTGCTGTGACCTCCGAACTGCTAAAAGGCTTGGGCTACAAAACCAAGACCGATCTTCTGTCTGTACCTGTGACGTACTCTTCAATGGCAAACGGTGACATTGACGTATTCCTAGGTAACTGGATGCCAACCATGGAAGGCGATATCGCCAAATACCGTGAAGCTGGCACAGTGGAAACCGTTCGCGCAAACCTTGAAGGTGCGAAATACACACTAGCAGTGCCAAAGTACGTCTATGACGCAGGCGTGAAAAGCTTTGCTGATTTGGCAAAGCATGCCGACAAATTTAAAGACCGCATCTACGGCATTGAGCCGGGTAACGATGGTAACCGTTTGATTCAAAATATGATCGACAGCGATGCATTCGGCTTGAAAGACTTCAGCCTAGTGGAATCAAGCGAAGCGGGCATGGTGTCTCAGGTGTCTCGCGCAGTGCGCCGTAACCAGTGGATCGTTTATCTAGGTTGGGCACCGCACCCAATGAACAGCAACGTTGAGATGGAATATCTATCGGGCGGTGACGACTACTTTGGTCCTAATTACGGTGGTGCGAATGTCTACACCAACGTACGCCAAGACTACCTATCTGAGTGTCAAAACGTGGGTCAACTGCTTAAAAATCTCGAGTTCAGTCTAGAGATGGAAAACCAGTTGATGGAGGCGATTCTGAACCAAAAACAGAAGCCAGCGAAAGCGGCGCAAGAATGGTTGAATGCCAACCCTCAACAATTTGAAGCGTGGCTAGAAGGCGTGAAAACGCTGGACGGTAAAGACGCAAAACAAGCGATGACTTCTTACCTAAAAACAAACGCTTAATCATTCCTCTCTTAAGGAACAGGTGGGCAGCGATGCCCGCCTTTTAACACAAAGGTTTTATTGTGAATTTTATTACGGACAACAAACTTCCGTTGGGCGAATGGATGGAAACGGGCGTGGATTGGTTAACCATGAATGCGTCGGGCTTCTTTGATGCTATCTCTATCTTTCTCGAAACCATCATTCTTTTCGTGGTGGATATTTTCAAATGGATGCCACCGGCAGCACCCATCATCCTGACTGCTGCGATTGCGTGGTTCTTACACCGCAGCATTCCATTGATGGTGTTTATCGTGTTGTCGCTGCTGACCATCCTTAACCTCGGCTACTGGCAAGAAATGCTGGAAACCTTTGTTCTCGTCTTCGCTGCGACAACGATTTCCGTATTAATTGGCGTGCCACTCGGCATCATGGCGGCGCATCGCCCGTGGTTGTACACCTTATTGCGGCCAATACTCGATTTAATGCAGACCGTACCAACGTTCGTGTATCTGATCCCAACACTGGTTCTGTTTGGTTTAGGTATCGTACCTGGGCTGATTTCCACCATTATCTTTGCCATCGCCGCACCGATTCGTCTGACTTACCTTGGCATCACCAAAGTGCCGGAAGAGTTAATTGAAGCGGGTAAAGCCTTTGGTGCGAGCCGCATGAAACTGCTGTTTAAAGTCGAGCTGCCAGCGGCATTGCCAAGCATTATGGCGGGCGTTACCCAGTGTATTATGTTGTCGCTTTCTATGGTGGTGATTGCTGCGCTAGTCGGTGCCGACGGGTTGGGTAAACCCGTCGTGCGAGCACTGAATACGGTGAACATTTCTCAAGGTTTTGAAGCGGGTTTAGCAATTGTTCTGGTCGCGATTATTCTTGACCGTTTGTGCAAAGCGCCAAACCAAAAGGAGGCATAACATGGATGCAATTACGATTGAAAACCTCGACGTTGTGTTTGGGCATCAGCAAGAGCAAGCACTAGCGCTACTAGACCGAGGCAAGTCTCGCCAAGAGATCATTGATGAAACCGGGCAAGTGGTTGGCGTCGATAAGGTCTCAATGAGCGTCAAACAAGGTGAGATCTGTGTATTGATGGGATTGTCCGGCTCGGGAAAATCTAGCTTACTTCGTGCCGTCAATGGTTTGAATGAGATCTCTCGTGGTTCGCTCAAAATCAAAGATGGCGACGACATGGTAGAGCTTGCCAAGTGTGACGAACAGACTCTGCGTAACTTGCGTACTCACCGCGTGTCGATGGTGTTCCAAAAGTTTGCGCTTATGCCGTGGTTAACGGTGTTAGACAACGTGGCGTTTGGACTCGAGATGCAGGGCATTGGCAAAGCTGAACGTCGTAAAAAGGCGCGTGAACAACTAGACATGGTTGGGTTGAGTGAGTGGGAGAGTAAGTTCCCGCATGAGCTTTCGGGTGGTATGCAGCAGCGTGTTGGTTTAGCTCGCGCCTTTGCTATGGATACTGACATCTTGTTGATGGATGAGCCGTTTTCCGCGCTCGATCCTTTGATACGCGCTCAGCTTCAAGATGAACTGATTCAACTGCAAGAGAAGCTCAACAAAACGATTTTGTTTGTGAGCCACGACCTAGATGAAGCGCTGAAAATCGGTAACAACATTGCCATTATGGAGTCGGGAAAACTGATTCAACACGGCAAGCCTGAGCAAATCATTCTTGCGCCAGAAAACGATTATGTGGCGGACTTTGTGGCTCACACTAATCCGCTCAACGTATTGAAAGGTCGTTCACTGATGCAAGCAAGCCAGCACCGAGCTTGAGCAGCAAAATGACCGCGTATTGGTGTGTGCTGATAAGCAGATTTGGGTTGAACAAGAACCGAAAGGTTTAACACTGGTGGATTCCGATAAGTCATTGGTGAATTGGGAGAGTGATTCCACCACGCTTGATGACATTGGCGAAAGTTCGGTCGTTCAAGCCAATCCAGACATCAGCATGCGCGAGGCGATTGAACTGAAGCTACGCAGTAATCAACCTATCTTGCTGGTGGAAGAGAACAAGCTGGTGGGCGTGCTGAGCGACAACGAGCTGTACGACGCACTGCTTGGTAACTTTAAGTCCAAGCAAGTGGCCTAGCTTAGCTGTTTCTTGTCTCAAAACGTTTGTTTGCCCCTCTCCAAAAAACAAAATGAGCCGTACCCCTTAGATTGAGAACTAAAAGGTGCGGCTCTTTTAATTTGAACAATGGTTCAGATAGCGAGGCTAGGAGACGATACTCATTAAAGAGTGGTCATTATGTCATCCATGTGTAGACGCCCTTTTGGTAGACCGTGGTTGTAGTCTTCGCCGTCTTTGTGGTAGCGCCGATAGCCAGTTCCACTTCACATACGTGACCGTCTAACTCTGCTTTTAATTCTTCGCAATCAGTGCTAAGTCACACCTTTCATTGCTGTAGAGTCGATACCTAGGCGCGCCAGTGTGTGCAGGAGGCTACCTAGTGCGATGACTTGCCTATTGATAGTGCGTGCTTTTTTAATCACCTTCAACGTTTTGTTGAAAATGGCAAGGTGAGGCAAGGGAAGTAGTGAGACAGAAAAAATACGTGCTGGCTAAATGAACTGTTGGCAGAAAAAGGAGTAGCGGTATTGCGCGACTCCTCATGATGTAACGATTAATCCTGCTTCGTTTGCTGATTCTCTTTTACTGCCTTAGCAATATCGGTCACCGCCTCTACCAAATTAATAGGCATTGGGAAAATAATCGTGGAGGTTTTGTCGGTGGTTATCTCCGTTAGCGTCTGCATGTAGCGTAATTGCAGGGCGTTAGGCGCTTCATTGAGCATTTCTGCCGCTTCTTTCAATTTACTGGAAGCTTCTAACTCACCCGTTGCGTGGATGATTTTTGCGCGACGGTTACGTTCCGCTTCTGCTTGGCGGGCGAGGGCACGAACCATGCTTTCATTAAGATCGACATGTTTTACTTCAACAGTGGCAATTTTGATGCCCCAATCATCGGTTTGTTGGTCGAGTATTGATTGCAAGTCTTTATTAAGGCGTTCTCGCTCCGCCAAAAGTTCATCGAGTTCATGTTGACCTAACACGGAACGCAACGTGGTTTGCGCGAGTTGACTGGTTGCATCACTGTAACTTTCGATGTTGTTGATGGCCATTTCAGGGTTGACCACTCTAAAATAAACCACCGCGTTTACACGAACAGAAACGTTATCACGAGTGATCAAATCTTGGGTCGGAACATCTAAGACAATCGTTCGCAAATCGACTCGCACCATTTGTTGGATGAACGGGATCAAGATAATCAGGCCAGGGCCTTTCACCTCTTGAAAGCGCCCAAGGAAAAATACCACGCCACGCTCGTATTCACGCAGCACCTTGAACATTTGCGTTGCCAATGCAAACAATAAAACCAGAACTACGGCAGCAGTGTAGAGCATCATAAGCGCCTCCTATCCTTTCGGGCGGTCACTGGGCTTTACCGTTAGAGTCAGCCCTTTCACTTTAAGAATGGTAACTTGGTCACCTCGTTTTAACGGTTCTTCTGCTTTTGCCTGCCAGAACGCGCCATCTAATTGCACACGCCCAGTGCCATCAATAAAATCATCACTGACGATGGCACTTTTACCCGGGTAGGTTTCCAGACCGGTTGTGGCTTTTCTGCGCCGTATTCGTAGCAATAGGCCAACGGTGATCAGGATCAGTGCGACTGAGAATATCGCGATCCCAAATATCAATGGTAGGGCGACTTGGAAACCGGGTAATTCACTGTCCATTAGGAAGATTGAGCCGAGAACAAAAGCGACAACGCCACCAAGCCCCAGTATGCCGAAGCTTGGGTTAAACGCTTCTGCAATCATAAGAGCGATGCCTAATAGCACAAGACCGAGGCCAACATAATTGACAGGCATCATTTGTAGGGCATACATGGCAAGAAGTAAGCAGATCCCGCCAAGCACACCAGGTAATCCGATACCAGGATTATAGAATTCTAATAATAGGCCATAAATACCGATGAGCATTAAAATATAAGCAACGTTAGGGTTGGTGATCACCGCTAACATTTCGGCACGCCAATCTGGCACCCTCTCAACCCAAATGGGATTTTTTAGTGACAATGTCACCTCTTGGTTGTTCACCTTTACTGACTGACCATCAATGGCCATCACCAGTCCTTCAGGAGAATTCACAATATAGTCGATGACATTGAGGTCAAGGGCTTCTGTGGCATCTAAACTCGCAGCTTCACTGACGGCTTTCTCTGCCCATTCTGCATTTCTTCCATGAAGACGAGCCAAGCCTTTGATGTACGCTTTGGCATCGTTGATGACTTTCTTTTCCATGGCGGTTTTGGCTGGAACTTGGTCTGAAGAGGGGCTCGAATCAGAGTCCGACTCTTTGGTTTTTGATGGTTCCTCTTCGTCAGTAGTGGAAGGCGGTTTAGGGGCACCACCGAGCGAGACTGGAGTTGCAGCACCAAGGTTTGTCGCTTCAGCCATTGCCGCTATGTGGCTAGCCAGTAAGATATAGGTACCGGCGCTAGCGGCACGTGACCCGGATGGTCCGACCCAAGTAGCGACAGGCACAGAAGACGTCGTGATGGCGTGAATAATATCGCGCATGGCACTGTCCAGTCCCCCTGGCGTATCCATTTTCAGTATGATTAAGCTAACGCCATTGACTTGAGCTTGCTCAATTTCACGCGATAGGTAGTCGCTAGTCGCAGGCCCAATGGCACCTTTTATCGGTATGACCCAAATGGTGCTTGCTAGCGCTTGACCTGTAAAAAATATGAGCGGTAAAAGCCATATCCATATTCGTTTCATACAGTCCTCCTTGTGTGATCACCGGGACTTTTTGAAAATACTATTTTGAGTATAGATACGACATTTGCGACTCTGGGAATTAAATATCCTAACCCAAAGGAATGGGCGCCTATCGACACGCTCTAATGACACTCTCTGTTGATGCTCTGATTATTTCTCTAACGAGTTGAAAACGGCTCGAACACACCTTTAAGTGGCATAGGCTTATAGAAGTAGAAGCCTATGCCACTCATCAATCTTCCACGCTTTGAGTTTTTGCGCCTGGTTTGGTGTTTCTACGCCTTCAGCAACAATGGTCATGCCGAGTTCTCGTGACAAGCTTGCGATGTGACGAACGAGTGTCTTAGCCCGAATATTGTTCTCTATTTTATCAATATATACTCAAACCACTTCAAGGGGCTAGGGTCAGCGAGAATGACTTGGAAAGCGCTTGTTATTACGCTGCGTTGTTTTCCTTGCTTACTTTCGGTAAACAGGGAATCAGTGACAACGCTCTGAAGCCTATATCTTCAAGTTGAACGGGTATAGCTTCATGCCATAGATTATTGGAGATTGATGAATACAATAATTGAAAATTATGTATTGAATTGATAACAATGACTTAGTTTAAAATGCTGAAAGTTGCCTTCTTCGAATACAATTGAAGTTGGAAGCGGACAGAAAAATTTAGGGTACGAGATGCTTATTATTCAACGTTTAATCAAGTTGATTGTTATTTGTGTGATTTTTTTCACTATATTTGATCTGATTGCATATGGGGAGATAACCTGGGTAAATCGGTTGTTAGACAGGTAAGCCAATAAAGAGAAAGGGTAAAATCCCCTTTCTCTTTTTGTATTGTTCTTCCATCCACTTTTTCGCTCACTATTTTTTCTGTTCTAATGCGCGTCCTAAGGTTATCTTGCTCGATAAAATAGTGTCACTAGAGTCAGAGCTTAAGCCTTCAAAACACCAAGTTATTGCTTGAGAGAATTCTGTTTCAAAGTTCATTTCGTGCAACAGCCAGGCGAGGTGAAACTGAGCATAAAAATGCGTAAATGGCTTGCGTCGATACAAGTCACTTAACCCCTTGAATGCCGCTACGTACTGGTTTTCTTCAATAGCGATATGCGCGGCAATTAAATCGAGTTCAGTGTCGATAGCCCAACGATTGCAGCATCTGTTGCGCCAGATTTAAGAGAATTGGCCATCATGTGGGCACTATTCGCGGTAAGAACGTCTTAAAAGCCGAGTACTTTGAGCTGATCGCCAGTTAATAGAGAAGATGCACAATATGGCGCACGAAAACTGTTTTATTGCTAATTCGGTTAAAACTGAGATTGTCACAGAGTTGGTAGAATAGAAAGGTGCCGTTTTCTAACGCAGGCCGTATCTAATTAATCTTCTTGGACGCGCGTTTTGAACCCAAGTGAAAGCTCTAATACACCATTTAATGGCGTGAATATAGGTGATTGGTTTCACATTTTTGTTCATTTTAGTCAAGCCGGTGAACCATTGTTGTGCAGTGGCGCAAAAAGTTTTCTGTTAAATTAATGTTAACATTGAATAGTGTGTCATTGATTAATAACGAGCATGGATGTGCAGACTCCTTTGAAACACTTTATTCACGCTAACGGCTTACCTCAATTTGGTCACCTAGAAGCGATACCAGAATCACTTCAGTTGGATACTTTCCAATATCTTAATGAAATGGATAAACCGGCTTCCCGTTGGCGAAAATATTTCGATTATAAACAGTTTCAGTTTGTCTCCATTGTAACGCCTCAATACATCATTGGGGTGGCGATAGCGGACATACGCTACTTGGCTTCTGGTTTCTGTTATGTGTTCGATACAGAAACGCACGAACTCGTCGAGCAGCAATGGTTAAAACCGCTCAATGTCGGTTATCAAACTCAGCCCTCTAGCTGGAACAGCCAAGCGCACCTAGCTAATGACACAATCCGATTCAATATTGAAAGCGGGCAGTGGCATGTGCAACTCTCTACGCATCTCATTCAAGCTAATTTGATACTACAGTCTTTACCAGAAAGCTTACCTCTGATGCTTTGTACACCAACGGCATACTCGGGCTGGACCTACACTCAAAAACACAACACGCTCAACATACAAGGTGAGCTGAATGTGAAAGGGCAGCAGCAAGATTTAACCAATGCCGTTGCGGGGTATGACTTCTCGGCAGGTTACATGCGAAGAGAAACCAGTTGGCGATGGGCGAGTATTAATCATCGTAGTGAGAGTAAAAAGTTTGGTTTGAACCTTGCTGCGGGCGTGAACGAAACGGGCTTTTGTGAAAACGTCATCTGGGTGGATGATGAACGTCATTTAATGCCGCCAGTGCAGTTTGAGTTTTCTCGCGTTCATCCAGAAGAGTTATGGCGAATCACGTCACAAGACAAGCGCATCGATTTGGTGTTCACGCCTAAGAACCAACGATCAGAGAAAAAGAACTTTTGGTTTTTGAAGAGTAATTTCCGTCAGTTTGTCGGCCACTTTTCTGGTCACTTAATTGATGGCAATGGCACGAAGCACGAGCTCGATGAGGTGATGGGACTCACCGAAGATCACTACGCGAAATGGTAGGAAGAGACGATGGAATGGTCACAAATTACGGAACACCCTGACTTTTTGGTGATGTTGCTCGCACCAATCTTCTTTCTCTGTATTGCAGCAGAGTATTGGTTTGGTCAACGTGCGGGAAGATTGCCTGAAAGCGCACGATATGACTTGCCGGAAGTGGTGTGCAACTTTGTGCTTGCAGGGCTTCATCAAGCGACAGATATTTTGACAGGCTTGCTGATCGCCAAACTGTATTTATGGTGGTTTGATTGGCGCTTGTTTGATATCGAGATGACCGTATCTACCTTTTTATTACTCATGGTTTTGCAAGATTTCTTTTATTACTGGTTTCATCGCGCAAGCCATCGTATCCGTTGGATGTGGGCAGCGCATGTGGTGCACCACAGTTCAGAGCGCATGAATTTCAGCACGGCATTTCGTCAAAGCCTGATGTACCCATTAGCAGGGATGTGGTTGTTCTGGCTTCCGTTGGTCATCATCGGTTTTGATCCTAAGTGGGTTGTGTTTGTGGTATTACTCAACCTAGGGCTGCAGTTCTTTGTTCATACTCAGGCGATTCGCTCTCTTGGACCTTTAGAGTGGGTGTTTAACACGCCGTCTCATCATCGCGTACACCACGGCGTGAATCGCCAATATATCGATAAAAACTACGCGGGGGTGCTGATCCTCTGGGATCGCATGTTCGGTACGTTTGAACAAGAAGTTGAAACGGTTCGTTATGGGATCTCGAAGCCTGTAAACAGCTTTAATCCTTTTACGGTCACCTTTGCAGAATGGAAAGATATGCTTAAAGAGGTAAGCCAGCCAGATTTAACCTGGGGCGAGCGCTGGCGTGTATTGTTCTCCCCACCGTCAGATTCATAAGACCGAGCGTATGAAATTCAGCATCCAGCTAGCAATGAGTAGGCCATCGGTAGGCAGTTGTAATGAGGTGAGGCCTCTTCTTTGCACCTCTTCAGGAATGATGTCCTTTCTCATTTGTATTAATGCTTTAGAATAGGCAGAACAGAACTCAGGATGTGCTTGGATCCCCAATGATGTCGGCCCTACTTGCATCATTGATATGGGACAGAAATCGTTACCCGCGAGCACTTGTCCTCTTTCTGGCATACGAAGTACTTGGTCTTGGTGACTGACTAATAGATTAAATTCGTCTTGGTAAGGCGTCATCCATGTTTGTGGTTGGTTTACTTTAGCGATCACGACACCCACGCCCCAACCAACGTCTGCTTTCGCGACTACACCGCCCAACGCTTTCGCTAGCATCTGATGGCCAAAACAGATACCGACGAAGGGAATTTGAGCGTGGTGAATTTGGCGAACGAGCACCTCCATGCGTACAATCCACTCGGCCTCATCCATCACACCGGATTTACTTCCCGTCGTCATATAAGCGTCACACTCGTTGAGTGTTTCTGGAAATTCATTGTGGTTCACCCTGTAAAATTGAAGAACGAGTGTGTTATCGACGGCAAGTAACAGTCGGCTAAACATCATCTGATAATTGCCGTGCTCTGGTTCCAGTGCAGGATTGACATCATCGCAGATTAATACGCCAATTTTCATCGTTGCCTCCGTTATGAAGTCGTCTTGTCACCGGTCTGCGCTTGCAAGAACAGTTGTGTGTATTGAGCGGAATTAAAGTGAATTGGGTTACATCCAGCCGCAGCGTCATTGAAGGCTAATTCACCAATCTTGACCGCATCCTCTTGGCCGATGCCGATCTCAGCAAGTGTGTGCGGAATACCTAAGGTTTTTCTCAAATCAATCACCCAGTCATAGACCGCGTCAAACCCTGGCGATGGCAATGAAAGTCGCTGTGCGAGCGTGAGCATTTTATCTTCAATTTGTGTGCGGTTTGCTTGCAGTACATAGGGCATTAAAATGGCATTGAGTAAGCCATGATGTTTGTCATAGAGCCCGCCTAGGGTATGTGCTAATGCATGCATCGCCCCTAAGCCTTTCTGAAACGCGGTGGCCCCCATGCATGATGCAACCAGTAATTGAGTTCGGGCATCAATATCGTGGCCATCGATATACGCTTTATACAAGTAGCGTTTAATAAGATGCATCGATTCAAGTGCGATACCGTCGGCCATCGGATGATAGCTCGGTGCGCAAAAGGCTTCTAAGCTATGGGATAGGGCGTCCATTCCAGTAGCAGCAGTAATGTGCGAAGGAAGGTCGATGGTAGTTAGCGGATCAAGTAGCACCTGGACAGGCATCATTTTGGGGTGGAAAATGATTTTCTTCGTGTGGTTGTAAGAGTCTGTGATCACTGATGCTCGACCAACTTCAGAGCCCGTTCCTGCAGTGGTTGGGATGGCAATCACCGGGGCAATTTGGCGATCGTCTGCCTTGGTCCAATTATCGCCAATATCTTCAAAACTCCACAGTGGCAGTGTTTGTTTAGCGCAGAGTGCAATGGCCTTTGCGGCATCTAGGCTCGATCCCCCGCCATAGGCAATAATGCCATCGTGGTTTTTCGCGTTATATGCGTCAATACCGTTACTGACATTTTCGTCGGTTGGATTACCTTGCACACCCGAAAAAATAGTAATGTCTATTCCGCGCTCGGCACAACAGGCTACGGTACTTTTTACAATGTCGAGGTCAGCTAAAAAGGGGTCGGTTACCAGTAACGGAGTTTGGATATGTAAACGTCGGCAATGATCGGCCAATGTTGCTAGTGCGCCTTCGCCGACGCTAATTGAGGTAGGGTAATTCCAATGGGTCAGTGTCATGTATCTATCCCTGATCTGTTTTAGTCGTTGAGAGACTTAATATGAAACGACTTAGGTCGAGTGAGCATTTCAAAGCCGATGGTGGATAATGTACAACCGCGCCCGGAGTTTTTAACGCCTGTCCACGCCAGTTCTGGATCAAGGTAATCACACCGGTTGATGAAGACGGTGCCAGTTTCAATGTGCTCACCAAGACTCGTGGCCGTTGGTACGTCACTGGAAAAAATCGCAGCGGTTAAGCCAAACTGAGAGTCATTCATTAGTGCGATGGCTTCTTCATCGCTAGAAACAGATTGAATACCGACGACAGGGCCGAATGACTCTTCAGTCATCAAGCGCATGGTGTGGTCAACATTGGTCAATATCTGAGGGGCAAGATAGGGGGTCCCTGATTTGCTTTCTGAAAATAGTGACTCGTTAATATGAGTAACGGCACCTTTCGAAATCGCATCTTCAACCTGTGAGCGAACGTAATCGGCAGCAGAAGTGCGAACGACAGGGCCTAATGTGGTCTCTGATGAGGTTGGATTCCCTAACCGATATTGCTTAGTCAGTGCAACCGCTTTTTCGACAAACTGATCATGAATAGATTCATGCAGATAAATACGCTCGATGCCACAGCATGATTGACCAGAATTAAAAAAAGCCCCATCGACTAAGGTTTCTACGGCATAATCAATATCGGCATCAGCGCGCACGTAAGCCGGGTCTTTACCTCCGAGCTCCAAGCCAACACCAATAAATCGCCCAGCGGCATTTTTCTCTACCATTGCGCCGCCTGCGACAGATCCAGTAAACGCCACATAGTCAATCAGCGGGTGTTGGATCATATGTTCTGTCGATGGATGGTCAGTATGCAGGAACTGAAATACCCCATGTGGTAAGCCCGTGCCTTCAAAAGCTTGCACTAATCGCTCAGAGCAAAGTGGTGTCTGAGCAGAATGTTTTAAAATAACGCAGTTACCCGCCAAAAGGGCAGGAATGACGGCGTTGATAGCGGTTAAATAAGGGTAGTTCCATGGGGCAATAACAAGGACGTTACCAAAGGGTACCCGCTTGATATAGCGCGTGAAGCCAGATTTGTCTGCCAACGTAATGGTTGCTAGAGCTTGTTCTGCTTGCTCGATCATTGATAACGCCCGTTCTTTAACCCCTGCAATCTCTCCTTGAGTCTGTGTCAGAGGGCGCCCCATCATCATGGTGAGTTCATGTCTAATGACTTGCTGGTTATTCACAAAGTTTGCAATGGCTTGTTTGCAAATCGATTTGCGAGTCTCAAGCGAGGTCGATTGCCATTTTTTTTGGCTTTGGGTCGCGCGCTCAATTGTTGCGTGAATCTCCTCGGTGGAGGACAACGCCCGCGATACGCAAATGGAGCCATCAACGGGAGAGACGGTGTGCTGTTCCATACACGAACTCCTATTTTCCGTTAGATAATTTCAAAGTAGCGTTTGAGTTCCCAATCGGTAACGGCTTTACGAAACTCTCGCTCTTCCCATTCTCGGCTTGCTGCAAAGTGGTCAACAAATTCATTGCCGAACATTTCGCGCGCGTAAGGGGATGCTTTTAGCATTTGAGCTGCTTCCCATAATGTGGCAGGCAGTTTGAGCTCTTCCGGTACCTCTTGTTCGTAGGCGTTACCAACGATCGCTTCTCCTGGCTCCCATCTATTGAGAATACCGCATAGGCCGGAAGCTAAAGCGGCCGCTAAGGCTAAATACGGATTGCCATCGGCCGCGCCAATTCGGTATTCCACACGCTGGCTTTTTTCCGAGCCAGGGATGACTCGTAATGATGTGGTGCGATTTTCTACAGCCCAAGTGGAATGGGTCGGCGCCCAAAACCCAGGAATCATGCGACGATAGCTGTTGACGGTTGGTGCAACCATGCAAAGAAACTCTGGCATCAATCGCTGTAAACCAGCGACAAAATGGCGTTGAATTTCACTCATATTGTGCTCTTTGCTAGGATCGTAAAATGCGGAGCTAGCATCGTCGTTCTGCAGTGAAATATGAATATGGCCACTTTGTCCGGGGTAGTCATTGCTCCATTTCGCCATGAAGGTCGCCATCATGTCATTTCTTTGCATCAACACCTTGGTATAGGTTTTGAAAAGCGCGGCTTTGTCGGCGGCATTCATCGCACTATCAACCGCAATGGCGGCCTCGATCACGCCTGGTCCTGTTTCTGAGTGAATCCCTTCAATCGGAAAGTCCATGGTTTCACCCATATCTAAGATCTGTTGATACAACTCGATGTAGGTGGAGTTCCTTATCATGGAATAGCCAAACCAATCAGGCGTAATTGACTCAAGATCTTGGTAATTCTTTTCGCGTACTGATTGCGGTGTTTCTTTGAAAATGAAAAACTCATATTCGAATGCAGAAAAAGGATTAAGTCCCAGTTTTTGATATTTTGCAATGATTCGTTCAAGTGTGCTGCGTGGACAAATAGCAGAGGCAGGTTCCTCAAACTCGGCGATAAATAGCAGCATGCCTTTTTCGTCGAGCACGTCACGGCAGGTTTCTGGTAGAATTTTGACCGGAGCATCTGGATAGCCAGTATGCCAACCCGTGTAGGTGGCGTTGTCATAGAGCTGGTCTTTGCTATCCCAACCTAAAACGACATCACAAAACGCGAAGCCTTTATCAAGTGAGGAGAAGAACTTCTCTCTCGACATGTATTTACCCCGCATGATGCCATCATTATCAAATAAGCCGACTTTGACATGAGAAAGGTTACGATGTTCAACGATCGCTTTGGCATCTTCAATGGTCTTTACTGATCTTGCGTCCATTCGTTGTTCCTCTTTGCACTAGCTACTGGATCCGGTGTAATACCTGATTAGCTATAACGGTAAGGTTTGCCTGCTTTTTCCATATCGACAGTATATTGCTTGCGTATATCGATCACCCGTTTGTTTCTTGGGCTAGTTTTTGCTATTTCATCCCAGAACTTACGCGCTTTTTGACCGACCGTTTTCCACTCTTTATCTGGAATGGTGGTTAACTCAAGTTTGTCTCCATGAACAGGCAGTTTTGCTTCGCCGCCACAATCCCAATATTGGCGATAATAGTGTGGCTATCCATACACAAACGGCATAACGTTTTTAGGTGCTCAGGTAAGGCATCCCAGCGTTCACTGTTGGCAAAAATGAGCCACACCAAGCGCCGGAAATATTGTTGGTTAGGAAGTATTTGGTCACATCGGCCCAGCCAACCGTGTAATCTTCAGTGATCCCCGCCCAGAATGACATCACGTGTTGCTGCTCGTTTACACTCAATCCGAATGCGTTCATGCTTTTTTTCGGCTTCGTTTAGCTATCGACTGTCACCATTGCCCACTGTCTGTGGCGAGATAAGCCCGCTAATGCCCCAACAGCAGCAGAGCCGAGCGCTAAAGTACCATCAGGAATGCCATCATCCGTATGGAACGAAAAAATTATTGTGCCCATGGTAACGCCACCAAGGAACCATAGACCAAGCGATAGAGCCATCTATCATTAAGTGGAGGCCGAGTTTTTCTAACCTCATTGATTAATTTTATTTTTTCTTCGACAATTTTGTCACTAGTTATGATTGCACGTATAAGATCATTTACTTAAGTAGTCATCATTACACCATTCTGTTTATTGCTAGATATCATTATAGTTGTATTTTTTTGGTTCATTCGGGCTTTGATGAGTAGTTCAGGTCAAAAACAGTGCGCTCCCCTTTGCGTACTTCGAGCTGATTGATGAAGATAAAGATACCAATATGCGTTGGAATGGTAGGAAAAGATAGTGGAGGGGTTTGTTGCGTAATTCGATGGAACTAAATCAGGAACTTACGATCTGATCGGCTACATCAGTTAATCATTGTAGTTCCATGTCTCGTTACAAAACACCTTACTGGAAACGTTATAACCAAGCCCGTTTTTAGCTGATATTCTTTCCTTAATAAAGCCAATTTTTTCAAATAGACACATGGTTTTTCATTATTCATCGTCACGTATAGCCGGTCTCGTGTTAGACAAAAGTGACCCCAAGTCTTTAATTTTACAGACTTCAGTTCTGGAGAACAAAATTCGTGGGTGTCTTTTGTCTTTTAAATCGGATTACCATTAATTGTTGCAGAAATAAGCTCTTCAGAGGACGTGAACGTTTCACCTGTGGTCGCTTTCTATCTCTAAGACATTATTATAACCCTCATAGCTCAATGTTCTCGACACGGTTTGTTGTCCAGTATAGGTGCCGAGTTTAGCGCGATTAAATGACAGTGAATATTCTTCGAACACTTCAGTACCAAACGATACAAATTTTAATTGAAACACGCGGACGAATTTTCGACAGCGGTAGGAGGAGTTATCTCCGCTGCAATATTTTTGCTATCGTCATCGCCGCTGCATCCGATTTAAAATATCGTCGACATTAATCCGATTGAATGTGCAGTCATTTTCTCTTTCATCCTTGTAGTAATGGTCTCTCCATTGAATTCACTGGTATGTTTTTGAAAATTCAATTTGGCTCCGTAGCCATCAAGAAGACTACACAAGGTGTCTACCACTATTGATAAAGTAGAAAGAAAACATGAATCCACTTGCAATTTTATGCAAGGGCAGTGTCTAACGTTAGTAAAGGCGATTTATCGCTATCGATTGAGGGACGGCAGTTAGGTGAAATTCATAGAAGCGTCGACTTTAACCTTCTAAGTGACTAACTACTTGGCGATGAGTATCCTCATTTTGGTTCAAGTGCTCTGGAATTGCACCATCATGATTCATTGTACGGCGTTGCTTCTGCACCTAGTTTGGTGTTTTGTTTTAATCTACTGAAAATTAGAGAATAAATGATTAGTGCCACTTTGGTGTTAATCTGGCACTCTTCTTGTAACCCATCTAATTGAATAATAATTCACAAGATGGAGTTTCCACTATGAACAAGACGTTCAAATTAACGCTTGCTGCACTATCGACCTCTCTAACACTTTCTATTGGTGCAGCGGCCGCTGAAGAAGACACGATTAAGGTCGGTGTTTTGCACTCACTTTCAGGCACAATGGCGATCAGTGAGACCACGCTAAAAGATACTGTGCTGATGCTGGTGGATGAGCAGAACAAAAAAGGCGGCTTATTAGGGAAAAAACTTGAGGCAGTTGTTGTCGATCCTGCGTCGAATTGGCCTTTATTTGCAGAGAAAGCGCGTGAACTGATCGAAAAGGAAAAGGTTGATGTTGTCTTTGGTGGTTGGACGTCGGTATCGCGTAAATCAATGCTACCTGTGTTTGAAGAGCTCAATAGTATTCTATTCTACCCAGTGCAATATGAAGGTGAAGAGTCATCGAAAAACGTTTTTTACACGGGCGCTGCCCCTAATCAGCAGGCAATCCCAGCAGTCGATTACTTGATGAATGATCTAGAAGTCGAACGTTGGGTGCTTGCCGGCACCGATTATGTTTACCCACGAACAACGAATAAAATCCTAAAATCATACCTTAAATCAAAAGGTGTTGACGAAGCTGACATCATGATCAGCTACACGCCGTTTGGTCACTCTGATTGGCAATCCATTGTTTCCGATATCAAGAAGTTCGGTTCTGAAGGTAAGCAGACCGCAGTGGTGTCCACGATCAATGGTGATGCAAATGTTCCCTTCTACAAAGAACTTGGTGCGCAAGGTATCTCATCAGAGGACATCCCTGTTATCGCTTTCTCAGTGGGTGAAGAAGAACTGTCAGGCATGGACACTGAGCCGTTGGTGGGTCACTTAGCGGCATGGAACTATTTTATGAGTGTCGACACCGAAGCGAATGGAGAGTTTGTTGAGGCTTGGCACAAGTTTATCAAGAGTGAAGGACGCGTAACAAATGATCCGATGGAAGCGCACTACATTGGTTTCAATATGTGGGCGCAAGCGGTTACCGTTGCGGGTACAACAGATGCGGAAGCCGTACAAGATGCTCTGATCGGTGTTTCGGTCCCCAACTTGTCTGGCGGCTACTCAACCATGATGCCAAATCACCACATCACTAAACCGGTGTTGATTGGTGAGATCCAAGGCGATGGTCAGTTCGAGATCGTATGGGAAACCACAGGCTTAGTTGCTGGTGATGCGTGGTCGAAATACTTACCTGAATCCGCAAAGCTTTTCTCAAGCTGGTCTAAACCATTCTCCTGTGGTGCATTCAACATTGAGACCAAGAAATGCGCAGGCAGTAACTAATTTGCCTATGCGGTGCTCCACTGTGGAGCTCCGTTTCTCGGGGTTCCCGAGCAAAAACAACATATTAGGCAAAGTGCTCTGGCAGCAAACAATAAGCTCGGTTGATGAAGGACGAAAGTCATGAAAAATGTGTTTAAAGCAGTGCTATTGATGCTGCTTTTAGTAAACGTTAGTTGGGCGGCCGTGACCGGAAAAGAGAGTTTTAGTGATGCTCTTATCGGAAAGAGTACCAGTCAAAAATTACAAGCTATTGAGTGGTTAGTAGAAGCGCAAAACGCGGAAATAGCAAAGCGAGTCCTTAACGCTTGGCTCGATGGCAATCTTTACTACTTCAGTGACAAGTTCGCCGAAAATCACCAAGCGCTGTATGTTGTCGACAACCTGAAGTCTGCAAAACAGGCAACGTCCGCTTGGGGAAATGAATCTCTGACGATTGAAAATAATCGTCAGTTCAAGAAAGTCAGAGTAAATAACCGATTACGCAAAGAGATCCGCACTGAGCTCGCCTCGCTGGGGATCAACAGCGCTGAAGCGAGCGTTCGCTATGAGGCGGTGATGACTTTGCTAGGTACCAATGATGATGAACTACTGAATGCATTATACTCCCGTTTGCCGGTCGAAAGAGACAGCAAAGTCGCCGAAATTATTGAGCTTGCACTGGCTATCGATGTTGCTCAAGATGCGAGCCGCAGCGAGTTAGAGCGTGTGGTTGCGATTGAAACCTTGGGTGACTACAAGTTTCCTATTGTGGCTCAAACGATAAATCGAATTTTAGCCAGTGAGCCACCAGTTGAGATTGAGAGTTCCGCCAATCTGGCGCTGACACGTTATCAGCAATCCCAATCGTTTTATGCAGGGGCAGAAACCATCTTCTTTGGTCTCAGTCTTGGTTCCGTACTCGTACTCGCGGGGATTGGCTTGGCTATTACGTTTGGTGTGATGGGCGTGATTAATATGGCGCATGGGGAGTTAATTATGATTGGCGCTTACACCACTTACGTGATGCAGCAGTTAATGCCCAACCACATCGGCTATGCGCTGCTGCTCTCTATTCCGATGGCGTTCATTGTTTCAGGCTTTGTCGGTATCGCGATTGAACGTAGCGTGATTCGCCACTTATACGGACGCCCGTTAGAAACCCTTTTAGCTACTTTTGGTATCAGCTTGATCTTGCAGCAAGCGGTGCGCTCTATCTTCTCTCCTTTAAACCGCTCGGTTAGCACTCCGGATTGGATGTCGGGTGCGTTAGAAATCAACCCGATGCTGTCACTGACTTATAACCGCTTATACATCATATTGTTCTGTGCCTTAGTGTTCTGGGGATTGTTGATGGTGCTCAAAAAAACGTCGCTTGGATTGCAGGTTCGTGCTGTGTCTCAAAATCGAGGTATGGCCCGTGCGATGGGGATCCGCTCTGAACGGGTCGATGCCATGACCTTTGGTTTGGGCTCAGGGGTTGCCGGTGTCGCAGGTGTGGCCCTCTCTCAATTAACCAACGTGGGGCCAAATATGGGACAGGCTTACATCATTGATTCGTTCATGGTGGTGGTGTTTGGCGGTGTGGGCAATTTATGGGGAACCTTAGTCGCTGGATTGAGCCTAGGCTTGTTCAATAAAGTACTTGAGCCATGGGCAGGGGCTGTACTGGCGAAGATTTTAGTGTTGATTTTCATCATTCTATTTATTCAAAAACGCCCACGAGGACTTTTCCCTGAACGTGGTCGTACGGCTGAAAGTTAAGGAAAACAATATGCAGTCGAAATCTTTTGTTCTTTCAGCAATGCAAGGCGACCGAGGTGGGCAAGTGACCCTATTGGCAATCCTAGCTGCTGTTATCTTTGTTCCGCTTGCTAACACCCTACTACCTAGTGGACATCCATTACACGTCGAGACGTTTACAGTCTCGTTGATGGGGAAGTACCTTAGCTATGCCATGCTGGCGCTGGCACTTGATTTAGTCTGGGGCTATCTCGGTATATTGAGTTTGGGCCATGGCGCTTTCTTTGCCATTGGTGGTTATGCTATGGGCATGTATTTAATGCGTCAAATCGGTGATCGTGGCGTTTATGGTGACCCGATTTTGCCGGATTTCATGGTGTTTCTAAACTGGCAAGAGTTACCGTGGTTTTGGCAAGGCTTCGACCAGTTCTGGTTTGCCTGTGCCATGGTGGCGTTAGTTCCCGGTGCACTAGCGTACTTTTTTGGCTATCTAGCTTTCCGCTCACGTGTTTCAGGGGTTTACCTTTCTATCATGACTCAGGCACTGACTTACGCCTTAATGTTGGCATTTTTCCGCAATGAGATGGGCTTTGGTGGGAATAACGGTCTTACAGACTTTAAAGACATCCTTGGGTTTAGCTTGCAAAGTGACAGCACTAAACTGGCTCTGTTTGTGATCACTGGTGTGGTCTTGATACTCAGTTACATCGTGTGCCGAATGGTTGTGACGAGCCGCCTAGGTCGAGTGGCTTTAGCGATCCGAGATTCCGAATCACGGACGCGTTTTATGGGGTACGACGTTGATGGCATCAAACTTTGGGTATTTGTGCTTTCTGCTGTGATTGCCGGACTTGCAGGGGCGCTTTATGTTCCTCAAGTGGGCATTATTAACCCGGGAGAGTTTGCCCCACTCAACTCGATAGAAGTGGTGGTATGGGTTGCTCTCGGGGGGCGTGCAACTTTGTTTGGAGCCATTGTTGGGGCGCTGATCATCAACTACACCAAAAGTTGGTTCACGGTGGAATTCCCGGAAGTATGGTTGTTTGCACTTGGCGGTATTTTTGTTCTTTCTACGATGTATTTCCCGAAAGGTGTGATTGGTTTCGTTAGCGACCTTACAGCGGCGATTCGTATGCGATTTAACCCTAAACCCAAAGCTCACCAAGAGGCAAAAAAGGGTGAAGTTAAGGAGGTGACAGCATGAGCGCCCTGCAATCTATTCAGCATTTCAAAGTCGGCTATCAGACCTTCACGCGTCGCGATGAAGTGTTTTCTTTTCTAAAGCCTGATGTTCATCCTGCAATTGATACGCGGCATAACGTTCTGCTCTATGTGGAAGGGGTAAACAAGAGTTTTGATGGTTTTAAAGCGCTCAATGACCTTAACCTCTATATACGAGAAGGGGAGTTACGCTGTGTCATCGGGCCGAATGGCGCGGGCAAAACCACCATGATGGATATCATCACTGGCAAAACAAAGCCTGACAACGGTAAGGTTTGGCTAGGATCAAATATTAACCTCCTAAAAATGAGTGAAGCGGAAATCGCCAATGCGGGTATCGGGCGTAAGTTCCAGAAACCAACAGTGATTGAGTGCTTGAGTGTGTGGCAAAACTTAGAGCTTTCCATGTCGGGCGTTCGCTCGGTTTGGGGGACGTTCACTGCCCGCATGAGCGGTGAGCAGAGAGTCAAGTTGGAATCAGTGTTGGAGCTGATTCACCTTAAAGATGAAGCGACCAACAGTGCCGGAAACCTCTCTCATGGTCAAAAGCAGTGGCTAGAGATCGGTATGCTTTTGATGCAAAACCCCAAGCTCTTACTCGTGGATGAACCGGTTGCAGGCATGACACATCAAGAGATGGATCGTACCTCTGAACTGCTTAATTCACTAGCAGGAAAGTATTCTGTGGTAGTGGTGGAGCACGATATGGACTTTGTCCGTTCGATTGCCAGTCACGTGACGGTCTTGCATCAAGGGCATGTACTGGCAGAAGGTAGCATGGAACAAGTGCAGTCTCATCCAGAAGTTAAACAAGTTTATCTCGGAGAATAGGATGTTAGAGATCAAATCACTAAACCAATTTTATGGCGAGAGCCACACCTTGTGGGACTTGGATATGACCATTCCAGAAGGCAAGTGTACCGTGCTAATGGGGCGCAATGGTGTAGGTAAAACGACTTTGTTGCAGTGCATTATGGGCTTGGTTAAGGTGAAAAGTGGCGATATTAAGATGGGAGAACAATCACTGCTTAAGTTGAATGTGGAGGAGCGTCCACGACAAGGGATTGGATATGTACCGCAAGGACGTCAAATCTTCCCTATGCTCACCGTGAAAGAGAACTTAGAAGTTGGATTGCCAATTCGAGCAAAAGGGGATCGTAAAATCCCAGCGTTTATTTTTGACTTGTTCCCCGTGTTAAAAGAGATGCTTCATCGTCGAGGTGGTGACTTGTCGGGCGGTCAACAGCAGCAACTCGCGATCGGTCGTGCCTTAGTTGTGAACCCAAAATTGCTGATCCTTGATGAGCCGACAGAAGGGATTCAACCGAATATCGTGCAAGAGATTGGTGACATTATTCGCATGCTCAATGAGAAGATGGGACTGACAGTATTATTGGTAGAGCAGAAACTGCCATTTGCGCGCAAAGTGGGCGATCGTTTCTGTATTCTTGACCGTGGTCGTCAGGTTGCAGAGGGAGATATTAAACAATTGAACGATCAGTTGATAAAGGAGTATCTCACGGTATGAGTTCTCTTTTAACGGCACAAAGTATGAGCCTATGATGTTCATCCTCATTCCATTGGGGAAGGCATTTATCAGGAGGTTCGTGACGGCTAGAAAGCAAAGCTGGGGTTGATGTTCACTCAGCGCGGGGACAAAACCGTTCTTAAGCACCGTGACTTGTCCTGATATGGGGAAGCACATTTTAGTTAAAATGCTCGATGTACTTCATCGGGCGTTTTGTATTTTAAGGCTGTATGTGGCCTATACCGATTATAGATTTGTATTGATTCGGCTACCATCTTGCGAGCTTACGTTAGGTCTGGAGGTTTACTCAGAAGGTATTTACTTTTGAGGACCCCACTCACTCTCTCTGCCAACGTATTTTGGTAACAGTCATACCCATCTGTCATCGAACAACTCACACCATATTTATGATGGATCATTTGATATTCCGCAGAGCAATATTGCGCACCTCTATCTGAATGATGGATAAGGGGCTTTTGGCTATTGCGGTTTTTGAGTGTATTAATAAAGGCCTGTTTGACTGATTGAGTTTTCATGTTGTCATCAACATGGCAATCTACGATTTTCCTTGAGTAGGCATCAGTCACTAAACTCAGATAAGCCTCTTCCACCAAAAGGACGTATATCGAAATTGCGATGGTGTTCGACACGACTCATGTCATGTGGAATAAATTATTGTATGGCACAAAAGTTTGATTTGTATAGTGAAGTCTTACTAATGCGAGAGAGAAGCTTTGGAGCGTACTGCGGGAATCGAACCCGCATCATCAGCTTGGAAGGCTGAGGTAATAGCCATTATACGAAGTACGCTTTATCGTGAAGGCACAGCTAATATGCCACATAAATTGAAAAAGAAAAGTCTTTTTTGATTAAGTGGTTGTTTAGTGTACGTTTATGGCATTTTGATTGAAATAGATTGTCCTCGATCACGTTTTTCTACCTTATATCGTTCAATTTGTAACTTCGAAATACCAAGTTTGAACACTGAGCGTTCATAGTCGAAACTCAATATTGAAATGATTTAATACTTTCTCACTAACGTATTAATACACGATGGTGGCATCAAACGGTGAAACAGGAGAACGGTGTATGTGGAGAGGCTTACTGGCAGCATTACTTGTAATGGTAACCACGGCTTGCACAACGATAACAACTGATGTTGATAGCCAAGCTGATTTTTCATCCTTTAAGACCTTTGATTTTGGGAAGCAATCCGATCTTCCAACCAGTTTAGATGCAAGACGAATCGAGCAGGCGATTGCTGCTCAGTTAGAGTCAAATGGACTATCGAGGGTGAGCAGTGGTGGGGATTTGTATGTTCACTATGACATCATTAAAGAGTCTGAGTTGGTTTCTACTGGTTCCTCTTTTAGCGTCGGTTATGGCCGCAATAGCTTTGGTGTGCTGACCACAAGCCCTGAACGTTACAAAGAAAGAAAATATGGCAAGTTGGTGGTTGAACTCGTTGACACTAAAGCTAACCAAGTCGTATGGAAGGGAGTATCAAATCGTAAGCTTACGGAGTCGATGAGCACCAAGAAACGTGAAGCGCTGATATTCGAAGAGATCGCAAAAATGTTTGAAAATTATCCTTACGGGGAAAAAGTAGCCTTTTAGATACAATCTAGCCAATGCCAGATATCCCCCTAACTCACGAGAACATTGAGAAAATGTGGGGATAGGCTCTCAATCATTTCATTTTTTATTCTCGATTGAGAATTTGAATTGCAAATTTATACGCATGGGGTTAAAGAGCATTTCGTTGTAGTTTAGGTGATTGTCGTGCGTTCTTACCTCGTTAGTGTACTAGGGCTTTTTGTTGCACTGATGGCTTTTGGGTTGAGTCAGGCACAGGCGTCACTAAACCATCTTCACGTTACCCGCCTCACTCCTGATATTGTTGACGCTCCGCTTCTTGAAGAAGCCCCGTCTTTACCTAGACGTAAGATGGCAGCGAGTCTGTTGGGGCGTAATACGTTACGGGTGCACTATTCTAGCTACGCGACAGATGCCGATGAGCCAGATACACTAATGATGCGGAGGTTCGCTGTTATGAGTTTTGTGAGATGAAAGTTCGTAAGGCGTGGAATAAATCAAAGGCGACACCACAGATAGCATCATAAAGGGTATTCCTCAGACAACATTTGCAAAAAAGGCGCTATCACAGCGCCTTTTTATTCATCCTGTTTGCCTAGGTTTCTGACTTGATGACACGAGCCGAGGGTTAGGCGCTAGCGTAAATCACGCTGCCACCTTTGATGGTATCGATGATCTGGCGTGATAGATGTTCAGGTAATGCAGGGCAGCCCCAACTGCGGCCTAAATACCCATTCTTTTTAATAAATGACGGGTTGGCGTAATCCGCACCATGAACAACGATATAACGTTCACGAGCCTTATCGTTCACACCAGAAGTCAGACCGTCTAGGCGAAGTGAGTAGCCGTTAGAACCATAATAGGTGGTATCGGTCAAAAACGTACCTAACGAAGTTTTACGTGAATTCACAATGTTAGAAAACTTAGTAGCGGTCTTCAAACCACTGTTTACCCCATGAGAAACGTAAGTGTTATAGATCAGCTTATTTTTCTCAAGGTCGACCACGTAAAAGCGTTTTTCAGTCGATGGCTTGCTATAATCGATGATGGTTAGCACCTGCTTTTTTCGATTTGGTGTTTGGTTATAAGCCTTAAAAGCATCACTAAATAGCTCATAGTCAATGACACCGTTCAATTTGGCTTCTTTATATGTATTTTCAACAAGTTGTTGAGTGAGGTTATTTTCCGTCTGCTTCCCTGTCTGTTGCGCAAAAGCAAAAGGTGAAACTGATACTGATACCCATATCAATAATAAAAATAGCTTTTTCATTTTTACTAATATAACTCTTGGTGTTACAAACTTATCGATTGCTTCATGCATTCTTTAATACAACATGCACATCAAATTAATTTTATTCTCGGTGTTTCTTATCATCTGAACGCATAAATTCCACGATGGACAGAGTACTTTTGCTGTTCATTGATTTAAATTACTGATTTTAATCAATATTGAGGCGTTAATCGAAGAATATAAAAACTTCAGAGCAAATACTATCTTATTTGGTTAATTAATAAAACTGTGTTTAACGACATTTACTTAAACTGACAGTTAATAAAACAATGTGTAATTAACATTTCGCCGGAAATTTCATTTTATTCCAAAGAGATTAGGGGTGATTTTTAAGGAAAAAATAATTTTCATCCCGCGATCTGACTTGTAACAAAATGTTGCATAAAAAAGAGGGGCTAAACAGGCTTTGTGGCGGAACTCAGCTTCAGAGCGAACGCTAGCTAATTCGTTTGCATTTTAAACGACATACTGAGTATCAGGCATGCCTATCCCAGTCATGTTGAGTGCGTTGATCATGGCGTAAGTCTCCCCAACTTATGCGTTGTAATTGCGAAGCGTGAGTGATGCCCGAGTAGCGGTTTTACACGATACATAGCGGTATCCGACAATGAACGGTTATGGTAACCATACTTCTGTTTCTACTTTTTGTTCGAGCCGTAGAGTTTTTGGCAGCCAACCGCTCGATTACGTGGATGCCCCTTTTCCCAGAAAGCTGCCCCTTCACGTGGAGGGATTTAGAGGTGTCGCTTTCTTAACCCTAATCGCCCTGTGGTACTCCCTTGTATCGTACGCACCATCTCCTGAAATTTCTTTGATGGTTCGGCGTGTTTGCTTAAGTAAATTAGGGAGTACTTCCACATCTGTCACGCCTTAAAGTGTCAGTTCCGCTGCGATAATTTCATGAGTACCAGTATCAACAGCAAGATGGAGTTTACGCCAGACTCGACGCTTACCATCGATTCCGTGCTTTTTTACTTTCCATTCACCCTCACCGTATACCTTGAGCCCAGTTGCATCGATAGCTAGGGGCTGGATAGCACCTCGTGATGAGGCTTTGAAATTAACCTCAACATCCTTAGCTCGGCGACGGATGCAAAAATAGTGGGGACAAACCAGTGGGACGTCTGCCAATCTAAAAACAGAATCGATGAAGCCTTGTAGGGCTCTTAAAGTAAGGAAAGGACGCGCTTTACCATCAGAGTGGTTGTGATAGCGAGGTCACTAAACAATCGTGCTCGACCACGTCTATTCTGTCTGGGTTGCTTCCACTCAGCTATCGCTTCTTCGTCAATCCAAAAGGTGAGTGAGCCTCGGTTGACCAAGGCGTTATTGTACTTGCGCCAGTGATTGGTTTTGTCGCGAGGCTTCGGCATGAAATCAACGTCAGTGAATGAATGTTACTGATCTGATCGTAATATTCTGATTTAGTTCATTCGATTTCTGCAACAAAGATCCATTGCGTTGCTAAATCAAAAAAATGGATATTGGAGTGATATTATTTTTCTTGATTGAAATTAGTAAGAGGTGTCCAATGATGAATGTTATATTTCACACCTAAATAAATTATATCAATGAAATTAATGGTCAGTGCTTATTGAATTGGAATTGGGTTGGTGAAATTTAAAAAACAATATTAACGCTTAAACTTATTAAGTATGATTTTTTGTTAATTAATAGGTTTGCAGTTGGTTTAGTTATTATTGTGCATTGTTATTTTATGATTCAAGTTCAATTGGTTTTTAAAATTATACTAATTTTCATATTTTTCATGTTCTTATGGGAATGGTTAGATTGATAAGAAAGATGCACGCGGATAAACTAAAATATTCACGATTTGAGCGTTCTGAGCGGAGTCCTGAGATGTTTATAAGACGTGACTTTACTAGGAGTGGGCAGTTATCGCTTATGTATGCGTCAATAAAGTGAGGCTGAAAATATCACCAATGCAACGCAGTGTACAGAGCTGTTTTTAAATCAAGAGCGATGGTGATTAAATAATCACCATGGATTGAAAGTTATTTAATCAATCAGTCTTGAATATTCAAAGCAAACGATTGCTCTTGTTTTGGGGTGTTGTATAATCTGAGCTGCGTCACAAATTGGTGGCTCGTATTACATTTCAGGACTCATATGTTGAAGAAATCACTTGCTCTTATGCTTGCAGCTTACTCTCTACCTTCCATTGCAGCATCAACCATTGGTATCGTCGGTGCAATGGATGTAGAAGTTGAAGCTCTATTACCAAAAATCCAAAATCAACAAGTAAAACAAATTGGTAGGCACAGTTTTTACACGGGTGAGTTAGAAGGCAAATCAGTAGTCGTAACTAAGTCTGGCGTTGGTAAAGTGAATGCCGCTATGACAACCACATTGCTTATTGAGTCATTCGGTGTAGACCAACTGATTTTTACTGGTATTGCAGGTGCAAGCGATCCTAAATTGGATCCGTTGGATGTGGTGGTATCAACACGCCTTGTTCAACATGATGTCGATTTAACACCTTTTAATATGCCGAAAGGTCTATTACCAGACTATCAAGAGCGTTACTTCTACGCAGATAAAACGCTACAAAAATACGCGTTTGAAGCTGCGGTCGATACGTTAGGTAAAGAGAGTGTTTATCGAGGCATTATCGCCTCAGGTGACCAGTTCATAGCAAGTAAGGTAAAAGTGACCGGAATATATCAAGAGTACAATGCCATGGCGGTGGAAATGGAAGGGGCCGCACTTGGTCAAGTCGCAGATGCATTTAAAGTTCCATACGTCGTGATCCGTACGATTTCGGACAAAGCGGATGGATCTGCAGAGATGGTATACTCTGATTTGAAGAAAGCCACGGCTGACAACTCAGCGAACATTACATTGAATATGCTAAAACGCATGCAGTAGCATTACAAATCAAAGCAGCGCCAAGAGTGCTGCTTTGTTCTGCAAGGACAAAGATTGCGGGCTTCTATTCTCTTTTTTGGAGGACGCATTGGGAGAACCTTAATACCCTGTTTAACTACCCAGAGGATATACGTCGAGCGATTTACACGACTAACGCCATTGAGTCACTCAACAGCGTTATTAGAAAAGCGATTAAGAAACAAAAAACTGTTCCCAACAGATTAGTCAGCTCGAAAGGTGATTTACCTAGCGACAAGCACTGAACCGCTTTATGATTATGTTCGAAGACCGACTCACTGAATATATGTAACGCCGACAGTTACACAGAATTATTTACAGGGTCTAAGGTATTGTTAGAACACGCAATGTTTAGCGAAGTCTGACGCTTCGTTGGCCGTCCATTCGCCTTTTGGTTTTTCTTTCATATCGTTACACCATGCTTCGCTGCCTACTTCAGTACACGCCATCAGTTGTGCTGTAACAAACACGATCAATGCTAACTTTTTCATTTTCCATCCCTTTTAAAGTTGTCCTTTTCATGAAGTATAAACATTCAGTTACTGAAGTAATGTCAAAATTAAAAATTTGAGCGAATGATCTCACTTTAGAAGGACGTGCAACTTGAAACTTTGAAGGCGTGGAGAAGCCTCGAAACAGGCCTGTTTTGATTGCTCGGATGATGGTTTTTTAACCTCAACTCGGGACAAGAAAGTCTACATAGCCCAATTCATGAGTCACTTAAGCTGATATAGGAGTCAGTACAGCTATTTTAGATGAATAACAAGGCAAAATGACAAGTCAATAGTGAGTCTATTGCGGTCATTTTAACGACGTTAGGCGCTAAAAGCGCTGTGCTGAATGGCTTAGATTGTCTTGAGCTGAGGTTATTTAGTGAGCTCATCAATAATTGGGCAACAGCTTGTGGCGTCACCAGGGCAGGAAGTAACCCAACTCTCAAGTTGCTTTTTGATTTCGACAAGGTGAGCTATCTTGTTTTCAACTTCTTGTAGTTTCCCCATGGTTCGAGCTTTAACTTCTCTGCTTTTTCGGTTTGGATTATGCGCCAACTGCACAAACTCTTTACATTCTTGAAGAGAGAATCCTGCATTTTTTGCTCGAGAAATTAGATTTAACTCTTGGATGTGCTTGTCTGAATACTCTCGATAACCCGAGTCATTGCGTGCTGGCGGTGTGATGATGCCTTTATCTTCATAAAGTCGGATAGATTTGGAAGAAAGCCCTGTCAATTCAGCAGCCACACCAATATTCATAGATAGCCTCTACATTCGAGATGATGTTATCGCGAGTATATACCGAACGGGCGTTAAGGTGCAGTACTGAAGAGACTTTTACTTATCCGTGTTCGTGTTCATGACCTTTCATATCTAAGTTGTGTTAAGTAAGTTTTTGAATAATTAAGAAAAAGCCCGAAAGAACAGTACTTTCGGGCTTTCGTTATTCAATATATTTAGACATTACTCAGTGGCGAAACTTTTTTTTTCACGCTGCATTTTTGCTAGGAAATACACGTTTACACAAGCAATAAACCCGTTAGTTAGCACAACTGGCCATGAGTCAATCATCAGACCGTATGCAGTGAACAGACCACAGCCGATAAAGTTAAGAATACGTAGCTTAACGATATCTTTCATTGTAAGTGAAATCGCGACCATGATTGAGGCAGCGTAGCCTAGGATTTCAACCATATTCATCTCCATAATTTGACCCTCTTAAATCTGCCGATTGTTGTCGGTACCAATTCTTCTCTTCTTGAGATTAGTGAGGAAGCTCCATGCCTCGAATGGTCTTTTTCGTTTTGATGGGTTAACTATATCAATGGAAAAACCGTGATGAAAGCCTCAAAACAAGGTTAAGAGAAGGTTAGCGATTACGCAAACGTTTAGGTCGCCAATTGTTGAAAATTTACTTATAAGTCTGATTGATGATAACGATGATATTGATGGGCAAACGCGGACGGACGAGCGCATGGAATGGCATGCCATAATAAGGATAATCGTTACTGTTGGGCAAGGCTTTGCTTGGTGTCTCTTTCCAAATCATGGACTTGAACGACTCAGCGATCGATATGGATGAGTTACTGATTCAAATTAAGGTAGATTATGACCCATCAATGGAGGCTGTTTCATTAAATATCACGACTGATGTCAATGTGCATCAAACGATTTTGGTTGAGAACTATTTCAACGGTATGTCATCAAATGATATTGCGGAGTCGCAATTGCATAATAACGTAATAGCTAATGGTTAGTTTGGCTAAGCAAGCCTGAACTGACATTCAAAAAACGTGGCAGTCTATCAACTGTCGCGCTTTTTTACAGTGCCTTGTTGAATGTCATGCGCAGCATCGTCAGCCACCTTCTGTGATAACTGAATCCGTTGATACCCAGACCGAATTCCAGACATAGACATGGCATTACACTCTTCATTATGCTTTCTTGAGCATAAAAGTGTTGAAAAATGTTCGAGTGTTTTTGTTCAACGGCTTGACTAAGTAAACAGTTTTGACAACATTTCTTGTTCTTCACTCGACAAAATTGGCGCACTCTTCTTGCTGAGTGTTTGGCTAATTTGCCCTTGCAACGAACGCAGTTGGCTTGCCGTTAACTCATTGATTTTTTCTTTTAAGTCGTTAAATTGCTGAGCAGTCATTGTTATCTCCGCATCTTGATTGGGCTTTTCCATCATTAACCCGCTGCGCGGCTCTCATCGCCACTGAAAACCCGATACGTCTAGCTTAGATTTTGACTGGTGTTTTTTTGTCCGAGTAATGTCAGTTAGTGTTTAACAATTGGTAAGAGCTTCTAGTTTACGCGGACTGCAAATTTGGAAGCCAGTGAATGGAGTTCTGGCAACATGCGATAGATCAGATGAAGCTGCTGCAGTACCATCCTAGCTGAGTGATCATCTTCTTCACGCCATTCATTCAGTCTTTGTTCCAGATCAGCATCATCCATTGACGATAAATCATACTCTTCACAATGAGGGTGTAGCTGACGATGCAGTACATCCAAATGTTGATGAATACAGCGATGTGCATCAAGTACGAGTTGGTGAATCGCTTCGTCCTCAATTCTCGTACGGTGAGCGCCAAGCGCAGAGATGTAGCTCAGCATTGCGTGGTTAAGGGTTAAAAAACGGAAGCTTTCATCCACCGCAGTACGATATTTACCAGGCTCAGCCAACATAGTACTGATTGCTAAAGATAGGTTCGCATCATTGTTGTGTGCCTGACGTCGAGCGATACGATAGCTTAGATTATCTTTCTTGCCGATACGGTATTGACCGATGATTTGCCCAAGATACTGTTTGTTAGCGTCAATCGCATCAGACATCACTTTGTGCAATCGTTTAGATTGCCAATCGGGCAATATCACCATCACTGCCGCAACAGCTAACACACAACCAATTAAGGTATCGGCTAAACGAGGTAATACGACGGCATGGCCTTCTCCTAATTGGTTAAATAGAAACAGAACCAGTAGTGTGATAAAGCCCGTAGCATAACCGTAATTGTTGATTCTAAATGCAAAAAACATGACACCAGAGAGGACGATAAATACTAGCTGACTTTCTTGAGAAGGGAAGAAGGTCAGTAAGGGAACACCAATTAACAGGCCGGCTAAGGTGCCGATAACACGCGCCGTTAATTTTTGTCTGGTAGCGCTGTAGTTGGGCTGACATACAAATAGGGTGGTGAGCAAAATCCAATATCCACGGTCGATATCAAACATCTGAATGATACCGTAGCCTACGGTCAGCGCGATGGACATGCGCAGGGCGTGACGGAACAGCATTGAGTCTTTGTTTAGATTTGCTGTTATTCGTTGCCACATCGCTTTGAGTGTGTGTGGATTGGTGTCGTCAAGTGTCCCTTCTTCTAAACGCTCTGCGTCCGGGTTGTTGATGTTACTCAACTGCTTTTCTACCGTTGCTAGGTTATTGAAGAGGTAAGTCAGTTGCGTGAGCAGGCGTTTCCAATGGTTTTGTTGCTGCTCATCTAAATAGGCTAGTGAGTTTTGCAGTTCGGCCAAAGCAAGAATGGATTGATCCGTATGGATATATTCATTTCCAAGACGAATTGCATGCGCAATATCACGACAAGCTTGCGCTTGTGATTCAAGCAAATATTTAAAGCGAAATAGCACATCAGAGCGTTCAAACTCGGTGGCGAGATCTTGGTAGCGGTAGTGACTTGAACTGACACGCTCATGAATATCTTGAGCAATAAAGTAGATATTCAGGAACCGGTCACTTGGGCCATCGATATGGCCACGTTTAGAGCGGCTGAGTAGGGTCGCTTTACAAGCGTTCAACGAATTCACTGTCGCAGCATTGAGTTTGGCGGCTTCAATACGAATGGGTTGAGGCACCAAATTCGTCACCGGGTGAAATAGCTTTGCTTTCGCATCAAGATAATTAGCGATCTGGAGGAATACGGCTGCAAGACTCTGTTGAACGGGTTGTAGCGGCCAAAATATCTGCCATATCATCGACATGAAGTAGTACCACGCCGCCCCTGCGAGCAACAGTGCGGGTTGGAACCAAAGGTTAGTACTCTCATGGGCGCCCAGCATGGCATAAATCGCGATGAGTAATGATCCAAAAGCGATGCTAGCATATTTAGGGCCGATGGCGCCGAGCATAATAAAACCAAAGGTAGAAATGAACAGCCCGATAGCGAACGCCCAAGGAATGTTAAATAAGATTTCTATCGAAAGTGCGGCAACGGCAAAGCAGAGAAAAGTGAGGAGCAGTGCTTTGATGCGTCCTGTGAAACTGTCATCACTTTCAGCCAATGCAGCAGCGATTACACCTAAAATTAAAGGGGTAATTAACGTATTTTGTTCAAAATACCAAGCCGGGACGACTACGCCTAGTAAGGTGATCAAAATGAGAATACTGTAGTTGATGGTTTTGTTTGCCCAATAGAGGCGAAGTTTTAAAGCAGCTTGCACAGTGCGCCTTTCGTTGCCAGTAAAAACGACAGAATTTTAACAAACTCACTATAGCGCGTTTATGACCTAATTTAATAAATATTGTCATTTGGTTAGAAATTAAACAGGTGCGTCATTGACTTACAGTGAGTGTACTCATTAGATCGCAAATTATTGTTTGCAAATTCAACAGTAATGTAATTTTTAATTGAGAATGCCGAAAGAAGCGCATTTTGTCTCAATCCCCTGCTACAACTTGGCCGTCTAAAATGATATAAAATGAGAACTTCTCTATCAAAAGGCGCCTCTTTCATGCTGCTCACAGCCTCTAATAAAGCACAGTTTTTTATTCAAAATGAGTATTTCCAAGTTGAAATAAAAGAAAACAGCGTTTTATTAACATCAATTGGCAGCGAAGAGCACATTCCGTTCACGATTTGGAACGGAAAAGTGAGCGTTAAGCGTGGTTTACTTTGGAGCTCGCTGCAGTTTTTTGCTCACGAACAAGGTGGCAAGCAGCAAAGCTGGTTAGTACAAGGTTTGCCATGGCCCCAGTGTCGTAAGTTTGCACTTGAAGCCGTACGCCAGTATCAAGATTGGCACAATAGCCAGTGTCGTAAACTCGCTGAATATTTACCTCGGTGGGAAGATGAGCTGTATCAGCTCAAACATCTACCAGCTTATTTATCTCACTCAAAAGTTCAAAGCTGGGCTGACCAACTTAATAGTGAACTTTTTGACATCAAAACCAGTTTGGCTGAAGCAAAAATGCGTATGCCGAATCGTATGGCTGAGATAGAACCTTGGTTGTCGGAGACTTCGGCAACACTGGCTGAACGTAATCATGAGTGGCTGGAAAATGAGCGTTCGAACTGGGAAGTGCTATTTAATCGTATTGAATCTTCTCCATTGAACCTTTCGCAGCAGCATGCGGTGCTACTTAATGACGATCATAATTTAGTGTTAGCAGGTGCAGGCTCGGGTAAAACGAGTGTTTTGACTGCGCGGGTGGCCTATTTACTTCAAAGCCATCAGGCTCAGTCGGAAGAGCTGCTGTTGCTGGCGTTTGGCCGCGATGCAGCAACCGAGATGAAAGATCGATTAGTAGACAAAGTGGGTATGGCTGCGGAAGGCGTACGTGTAAATACCTTCCATCAACTTGGCCTACGCATTTTGAACCAAGTTGAACCACAAGCCGTAGAAATTAGCCCGGTCGCTTTGGATGACAACCAACGTACTGCTTGGTGCATTGATTGGTTGAAAAAACATTGGATGACGCCGACTAACTTTAAACGTTGGCAGAAACATTTGGATAAGTGGCCTATCGCGTACTTAAAAGGGGATGACGAGCTTGGCAGTCACTCAGAGAACCCCAAGCTGATTGCATGGTTAGATTCACAGATATCTCAACTGGCCTTGGTCGGGTTAACCAAGAAACAAGTACAGGAAAAGTTGGTTAATCATCAAGATTACACACGCTTGAATAGTGAACTTGCGTTGTGTTGGCCGTGCTATAGCGCTTGGCAAAAAATGCTAAAAGACAGTAACCAAGTGGACTTTCCAACCATGATCAGTCGCGCGACAGATTATGTGAAGTCTGGAAAGTTTGTTTCACCATGGCGTTTTGTGATGGTTGATGAATATCAAGATATTTCGCCAGATCGTTTGGCTTTAATTGAAGCACTGTGCGAATCGACAGACAAGCAGTTAGGAGCAACCTTGTTCGCTGTAGGGGATGACTGGCAGGCGATTTACCAGTTTGCCGGGGCAGACGTAGATCTGACCACCGGTTTCCAAACGCGTTTTCAACACTCGACGGTTCATTATCTCGATACCACTTACCGTTTTAATAATCAGATTGGTGAGGTAGCGAATACCTTTGTGCAGCAAAACCCTTCGCAGTTGCCAAAAATATTGAATAGTCATAAGCAACGTAAGCAGAAGAGTGTGCATACTGCGCCAAGCAATCAGGTTGAGAAAATCCTTGATCAGTTGAACCAACAGGCGAAGAAAATTAAGTCTGTTCTGCTACTTGGTCGCAATCATTACCATAAGCCAGATTTGTATGATGACTGGGTGAAGCGTTTCCCAAATCTGGACATTCGCTTTATGACTTGCCATGCGAGTAAGGGAAGGGAGGCAGATTTTGTTATTGTACTCTCTGTAGATGAAGGGCAATTCCCAGCGAAGAAGAAGCATGCACACATTGATGGAGCCTTGACTGAGTCGAAAGACAAATTCCCATATGCAGAAGAGCGTCGGTTATTCTATGTTGCAATGACACGAGCAAAAGAGAAAGTGTGGATTACGCACACGGGGGCAGGATCTGGTTTTGTTCAAGAATTGGTCAGCGGTGATTATCCAATCGTTAGCTCAAAATAAGCACAACAAAGGCGATACAGGGTATCGCCTTTGTTTTCTATGCTTTACACACCAAGATCAAGTGCGCTCGGCTAAGTAAGCTTGATAGTCAGGTACTTCAATATCGACTTCTTGATCAATCAGCGGAGAGGCGAAAAGAAATTTTGCACTTGCGCGGTTAGTCGCGACTGGAATGTTCCAAACACTGGCGATGCGAAGCAGTGCTTTTACATCGGGGTCATGTGGAACGGCGTTAAGAGGATCCCAGAAAAACACCAAAACATCGATATCGCCTTCAGAAATCAGGGCGCCAAGTTGTTGATCGCCGCCCATTGGGCCGCTTATCAAACTCTTAATGGCTAAGCCCGTTTCTTTGCTTAGCATGTGACCTGTTGTACCTGTCGCGTATAAGAAATGGCTTTGTAGCTTTTCTTTGTTCTCTTTAACCCAACGAAGTAGTTCGGGTTTACAGTTATCGTGGGCAACCAATGCCACATGTTTGTGCGCTGGCATGGTACGGGTTGTTTTTTGCATCAAGTGATTTCCGTTTTTATGATTTTAAAGTAGCGATCATCCAATAAAATACGTTTTTTATTGATCAATCAACAGCCTTAACACTGAATGTCGGTCTATATTTTGATGGAGATAACGATTCTTGAATTGTGCCATCATGAAGCGTGCTAGGTGTCAGTGGTTTAATGCCTGGAGACGCGTGCTTTTCGTATGGTAGTTGACGTAAATAGTGAACGGCTTGTCTCACAGATAAACGGCCTTGTTGAACCATTTTGTCGGTTGGGGCGAACAATACCTTGTGGCGAAGTAAGCCTCGGTAAACGCCATGACTGAGATAAATAGAAACCAAGCCGATTTCTTTCGTTTTACCAACACTGCGCAATTCACTGATAGCCGCTTCAATAGCAACAGCGTTACCTACGATATAGTCAATATTATCCAAATCAATGACACGCTGAATAAGGTTTCGCTGTAACTCCTTGTCATTGTCGGCCCAGAATGAGTCAACAATGTGAATGTCGCTACCTTTGATGGCATCGTAAAATCCCGTAGTGACCGGTTTTGTTCCGCCACTGGTACGTGGGCCAAGTAGTAGAGCAATATTGGTTTTACCAGATCCTTTAGGGTGCTTCTCTGCTAAGAATTTCCCCGCTTCATATCCCATCCAGTACCAATCAACCCCAACGACACCTTTGAGCAATTCGTTTTGCTCTTTATCGAGATCAAGTTGATTTACCGTTGCAAACACCGGGGTGTTACCCACCCAGTTCTTGAGGTTGTGCTCGTAAGCTTGCGGCTCTACCGTACCAAGAATGATGGCATTGGCTCCCCATTGAGTACACAGAGCCAGTTGTTGCTTTTGGCGGTCATTATTTAAATAACCACCAGCCTCAAGAACGCGCAGATTAACACCGAGTTTTTTCGCTTCGGAAACCATTCCATAGTTTACTGATAGCCAATAGGAGTCCTTAAGGTGGGGGTAAATGGCACAGATTTTCTCTGCCGCAAAAGATGGCACTGAAGCGAAAAGTGACATTGTGAGTACAGAGTGCTTGAAAATTGTACGAAATGAACGCTGATTTATAACCATGAATAAAGTTCGTTGGCATAGATTAAGTAAACACTGCAAAATATAACGTAATATGTCGCAGAACACGAATATTAAGGTTAGGAAAAATATGTTGCTAGCTACCGCAAGCATCGGGCGAAAACTGTTGTTGTCTTTTATTGCCATGGCAATGTTGGTTATGTTGTCGGTGCTTATCGGTGTATCAGGCTTTTCACTGGTAGCAAAAACAGAAAGGAATGTTGTGGATTCAGCCATCCCGGCAATGATTGAAGCAAGGCAAGTTTCCGAGCTAAGTACACGCATTATTTCCTCAGTCCAGATGCTATTAAACGCTCAGAACGAACTTGAGCGCAAAGAGGCGGGCCGTATACTGTTTGAACAATTGGAATCTCTGCTTGCCCACATAAAAGCGCTAGGAGGAGAGTCGTTCGATTCTAAGTTACTTGAAACTTTGGAAAACAATGTTCAGAACGTGATCAACAACTTAGCTGAGTTGGGGGTAACGGTTGAGCGGAAGCTATGGTTAGCAAAAGAGATCGATACACGTGTCGAAGAGATGCGTTTGTTGAGTGAAGAACTAGAGCAACTCACGCGGACTCAAGTGCAGAATACCGCCACCATTGCGGTCGCTAATGTCACACACATATACGATCTATTGGAAACGGATAAAAAAAATCAAGTATATCAAGCGCTCGATGGGTTAGTGGAAGTCGATCTCGATCTGATCGAAAGGCTCCATGAATTACATCTCCTTGCGTTTAAAATGCTCAACCAAATTGAAGAAGCACGCACGTTGAGCAACGTAGAGCGTATCCAGCAAATCCAAACCGCATTTGAAGATAACCTTAGGATAATGAAACGTCGGGTGTTGGCAGTAGAGGATCCAACTCGTTCAAAACAGATGGGCCAGTTATTGACCGAGCTTGGCAAACGCCAAGTGGTTTTTACGATTTTGCTTCAACAGCAAGAGAACAATGAACAGTCACAAGAACTCATGCATGAGACGTTAAATCTGTTTTCTGGATTAAATAGTACGGTAAACAAGCTCGTTGATGACTCAAACAAGACGACACATGTTGCGGTTGATCAGCTCACCAGTACCTTGAAGTTTGCTCAATGGTCACTGACTCTTATTTCCATTATAGGTTTAGTGGTTGTGGTCTTGATCTTATGGCGTGTGGTTTACGTGTCGGTGGTGAAGCGTTTGGGGGAATACTCTGCAGCGTTGCTTTCTGTGGCTCAAGGTAACCTTGCTGTGGAGCTTGAAGTGAAAGGGAAAGATGAACTGGCTCATATGGGGCAGGCCATTATTACCGCGCGCAACACCGCACAAGCGTTAAAAGTTGTTGCCGAAGGTGAAGCACAAGCGAAGCGTGATCTTGAAGAACACAAAGAACACCTAGAAGAGCAGATAGAAAGACGCACATCTCAGTTAAAACAAGCAAACCGTCGACTCAATGAAGAGGTCCTTAATCACGCGGAAGCACGAAAACAAGCGGAACAAGCGAATCGTGCTAAATCGGCGTTTTTAGCAACGATGAGCCATGAAATCCGTACACCGATGAATGGGGTTCTGGGTACAGCCCGTTTACTGATTGATTCTGGTTTGAATTCAACACAGAAGCGCTATGCCGAAATCATTAATCGTAGTGGTAAAAACCTATTAGCGATTTTGAATGATGTATTGGATTACTCGAAAATTGAGGCCGGTCATTTGGAAATTCGTAACTTGGGGTTCGATTTGCACCAAATGACCGAAGACACCTTCCAGCTCATGAATGGTAAAGCGCAAGAGAAAGCATTGTTGTTCTCTTACCACATTGAAAGTGATGTAGGGCGCTACTGGAAAGGTGATGTGACCCGAATCAGTCAAGTACTTAATAACCTGGTTGGTAACGCAATTAAGTTTACCGACGAAGGTGAAATTGATATCTATGTCAGCCTAAATCCAGAGGATGAATCGCAAGTGCTGTTTGAGGTATCGGATACGGGCATTGGCATTGCGAAGCATGATCAAAAACGCCTGTTTGATGCTTTTACGCAAGCAGAAAGCGGGCTAAGTCAAGCTGGTGGGACAGGCCTAGGCCTGGCGATCAGTCGCCGTATTATTGAAGCAATGGGTGGACAATTGGATGTGGATTCTGATGAGGGCGATGGCAGTCGCTTTTGGTTCTCAATTCCGCTGGAGGAAAGCGAACCTGTGGAAACCGTTTCGATTGCGAGTGCACGCTGCAAAATAAAAGTTAAAGTACTGCTTGTCGAAGATAATCCGGTAAACCAACTGGTGGCGGAAGGTTTCTTAGAAAGCATGGGACATGAAGTCGTGATCGCCGAAGACGGTCGACAAGCTGAACACATTATCGACAGGCAAGATTTTGATATCGCCTTGGTTGACATTAACCTGCCTGACTGTAACGGTGTGGATTTGATTCATCGCTTAAAATCTATTGAACTCAAAAAATCTGCAGATAAAGGATTGATGCCAACCCCAATGATAGCGGTCTCTGCACACGTATTTGCTGAAGAAGTTGAAAGCTATTTAGCCGCCGGTTTTGATGGTTATCTACCCAAGCCAATGGAAAAAGAAGCACTAGCCGCGATAATCCTAGACATGTTAGACGGAAAGCAACTTTTGTTGCCACAAAATGAACAGCGTGTACTGCAAGAAGAAACAATGACCACGAGTCAAACTAGTGAAACGTTGGTCGAGAAGGGAGAGAGAGCAGAGGAGCCAGTAATGGTTATCATCAACCCGAGTGTGATTCAATCTGACATGAAGATTCTAGGCAGAGAAAAAATGCTGTATATCATTAACTTATTCAGACAAACCAGTGCTGAGGTACTAGAGCAGATGGAAGCAAACGCAAAGCGAGGGGATAGTCGCGAGATTAAGAGCCTAGCGCATAAGCTAAAAGGCAGTGCCGGGAGTTTGGGATTACCTGCTTTGATGGATACTTGTCAAAATATTGAGATTGCACCGGAGCCATTAGATATTTACTCGCAGAATCAACTTACGCTCAAAGAGCAAGTGAGTGACTCGGTGAAAGCCCTTGATAATCTGATGAATGTGTAAGCATTTTGACTCGATATCCAAGCCATTCCCCCTGAATCAAACATCTTGAGGTTACTTGGGTATACTCTCATTTAATTAAACAAAAACCTCCGAATTAAGCCGGAGGTTTTTTCTATCGGGTCGTATCGTCTTCCCACTCGAACCGAGTGTCTAGCGCATAAGGATCATCATCTAAAGGATGCTCAACCCTGCCACGTAAGTATTCGAGTTGGTGTTCAAGCATATTGACTGTATCGTAGTCTCCCTCTGAGCAAGCGACATAAATTTGTTGCTCAAGAGCGGCAATGTTGTCTCGGATACTCATGAGAACCCCCTTCAATCATCATCGATTCTCAAAACGATTATAGTCAAGTAAACCAAATTCGATCGGTTGTTTTTTACGATACCAATCGTGGACGCGCTCGCTAAATGGCCAAAGCATTTCAGAGCTTCGACGAATTGCAAAACTATCCAACAACTTAACGTAATCGGACTCTGTCCTAAAGGTAGTAAACTGAGTGACAAAATCTTTTACTGTGTTACTTCTATCGAAAACAATGCGACGGGATAACTTCCAACCACGCCTCGAACAATGGTGATGCCATCTTTAGCAAAGTCGCGATTGCTCTCTTCATTGAATAAGCTCGAGATATTGGTATGAGCGTTATTGTGCAGCAGGGTAAACAGCTCATCCTTACCTGACTTACTGCGTACCATTAGCATGTTGATCTGAGAAGTCAATAAACGCTGTCATTGGGCTCGCGGCGACTTCAGGTTCATAGTTTGGTAGGTTTTCAACTTGATAATCGGCTTCGATAAACCATTTCTTCCAGTTGGTGATACGTGTCACATTAAGCGTAAGCGGCATATGAGTCTTGTCCACAATCGTACCTTGCTCAGTCGGTGGCAAGTGCGCATTCACGTACGTATTCGGGGCCAAACGGTGAAGCGTAGTTTAGTCCTGCGTATGCAGCGCAACCCGAAAATATAGAGGCCATACATACAAAGAAAATTAATTACAAAATCATAGGGTTATTTTAAGTAAATTGAATTTACTTTAATTAAAGCAAAATAAGTCGACAAATACCAAACAAAGGTCAACACGGCCGGGTGGCGAACAGATAAAGGAAACCCACCAAGGCTGGCTGGTGGGCTTTTTCGGTAGCTGAAAAAGAAACTATTTCATTTTATTCACTTCTTGTTGAAGTTGATTGAGCTGTTGCATCTTCCCTTGGAGACCAAGTGACTGGTAGTTTATGCCCGCTGGGTTTATCTGAAGACCTTCTTGCATTGGGTACTGATGAATGGTGCTGAAAAAGTTGGCCAGAACATCCTGAACAGGTACGAACAACCACATATTGTCGGCCATCCAACGCAGATACATGCCTGATTCGTGTGGCGCTTTCTCGAATGGGTCAGCTCGTAAATGGATGATTTGAGGCCAGTTTGGTTCGAAGCGAACGGCATCGGTGATGTTGCCTTCAAATGTAGCGAAGTGTAGCTTCCAATCGTTCCAGCGAATCGCGTTCAACTCACCATTGGCTGTAAAGTACATGAGTTCTTCGCGTGGACCATTTTCTGTCTTACCTTCGAAGTAAGGTAGGAAATTGTGCCCATCAATGTGCACGCGCCAATCTTTTCCGTTAGCGTGGTAACCTTTGTCCGACGCGAGTTTTTCTTTGATGTTCGGTTCACCAGCGGCTGCCAATAGCGTTGGTAGCCAGTCTTGGTGTGCCATCATGTCATTGATGCGAGTGTTCGGCTCAATAACGCCAGGCCATTTTACTAACTGAGGTACACGGAAGCCACCCTCCCAAGTTGTACCTTTCTCGCCGTGGAATGGTGTCGCCCCACCATCTGGCCATGATACGGTTTCCGCACCATTGTCGGTTGTGTAGATAACGATGGTGTTATCAGCGATTTTTAGTTCATCAAGCTTGTCGAGAAGTATTCCGACATGTTCATCGTGCTCTAACATTCCGTCAGCATAGATGCTGATGCCCGATGCGCCTTGCCATTTCTCTTGTAAGCGAGTCCAGACGTGCATACGCGTTGAGTTGTGCCAGATAAAGAACGGCTTATCAGCTGCGACTGCGCGCTCCATGAAGTTCAGTGTGGATTCGAGAAATTCTTCATCCGCCGTTTCCATGCGCTTACGAGTCATTGGACCCGTATCTTCGATCTTGCCATCAGCATAAGACTTGATGACGCCACGTGGACCGTAGTTTTTACGGAATTCAGGGTCTTTAGGGTAGTAGTAAGTCTCTGGTTCTTCTTCAGCGTTTAAGTGATAAAGATTGCCAAAGAACTCATCAAAGCCATGCTCAGTAGGTAGATGTTGGTCTTGATCACCAAGGTGGTTTTTACCAAACTGACCAGTCATGTAACCTTGTTCACGTAGTAGATCAGCGAGAGTTGGTGCCCAATCAGGAATGCCATGTGTTGACCCCGGTAGGCCGACAGTGAGTAGACCAGTTCGAAATGGCTCTTGGCCTAAAATGAATGCTGACCGACCGGCTGTACATGATTGCTGGCCGTAATGGTCAGTAAATAATGCCCCCTCGTTTGCGATACGGTCGATGTTCGGGGTTTCGTAACCCATCATACCTTGGTTGTATGCACTAATATTCCAGTACCCAACGTCATCACCAAAAATTGCTAAAATGTTTGGTTTGTCTGCCGCCGTCACTGCGCTAGAGGTTGCCAGTACGCCGAGACCGACAGCCAGCTTACTCATTTGGTTAGCCATAAAAACTCCAAATTGGTTGAAAGTTGGAAGAGAAGCAAAGAGACCGCCTACGCTTCGTTGGTTATTAAGTTAATGATGTACCTGAAGAATGTCGCTTTATAGTGTTTATAACCATAAGTTATGTGGCTACTTAATTTATTGTTTTTTATGGATTTTCATTAAGTTTTTATCAATGAAAGAAAAACTGAAGGGAGACTCAGGCCACGTTAATTCATCACTGCTTTGTGGATGCAAGGCATTAGTTTTTTGCGTGATTTATTTATGCATATTGATTCGCATTAAACTGTTTTGTGAGCTATACGTTTTTGTGCAGGAAGCACTTTTTAATACAGACAGAGGTTTATATGACAGCGAATTATGGCGTGAAACGCCGTCTAGCGATTCTTGCCGCTGCTTTAGTTGGCGCGACAAGTACTACTGTCGCAGCAGAAAAACCGAATATTCTGGTCATCTGGGGGGATGACATTGGCCAATCCAACTTAAGCGCTTATACCTTCGGCCTAATGGGGTATAAGACCCCAAATATAGATAGCATTGCGAAAGAAGGTATGATGTTTACCGATTACTATGGGGAACAATCTTGTACTGCAGGGCGTTCAACGTTTATTACGGGTCAGTCGGTCTTGAGAACGGGTTTGAGTAAGGTTGGCCTTCCCGGTGCCGATCTTGGTTTGCAAGCCGAAGACGTAACGATTGCTGAACTTTTGAAGCCTTTGGGTTATATGACAGGGCAGTTCGGGAAAAATCACTTGGGTGACAAGGATGAACACCTTCCAACCAACCACGGTTTCGACGAATTTTTTGGCAACCTTTATCACTTGAATGCCGAGGAAGAACCTGAGAATGTGGATTACCCTAAGGATCCGGAATTCCGCAAGAAATTTGGCCCACGAGGTGTTATTAAATCTTATGCTGACGGAAAAATTGAGGATACCGGTCCGCTGACACGTAAGCGTATGGAAACGGTCGATGAAGAAACGTTAGATGCGGCACTGGACTTTATGGAGCGTGCGGTGAAAGCAGATAAGCCATTTTTTGTCTGGTGGAATGCAACGCGTATGCATTTTCGTACACACGTGAAAGAAGAAAACTTAGGCAAGACGGGCATCAGTTACTACGCAGATGCAATGGTTGAACACGATAACCAAGTTGGTCAATTGTTGAAGAAAGTCGATGAGCTAGGCGTAGAAGATAATACGATTGTCTTTTATTCGACGGATAATGGTCCTCACATGAACACTTGGCCAGATGCAGGGTTGACGCCATTCCGTGGTGAAAAGAACACCAATTGGGAAGGCGCTTACCGAGTGCCTGCGATGGTTCGTTGGCCAGGTAAGATTGCGGCGGGTTCAGTCTCCAATGAAATCATGCACCATATGGACTGGTTACCAACGCTGCTAGCGGCAGCGGGCGACGACAAAGTAAAAGAGAAACTGTTTAAAGGCGAATCAGTTAATGGTACAGATTACAAAGTGCACCTAGATGGTTACAACTTCTTGCCATATCTCACAGGTAAGGAAGAGAAAGGCCCTCGTGAAGAGATATTCTACTTTTCCGATGATGGTGACTTGACGGCGTTACGTTATAACAATTGGAAAATTGTTTTTATGGAGCAGCGTGCTGAAGGGACGTTACGCATTTGGGCCGAACCTTTTACTGAACTTCGCTTACCAAAAATTTTCAATTTGCGTATGGACCCGTATGAAGTGGCAGATATTACATCAAATACCTACTATGACTGGATGTTAGACCGTGCTTACATGCTGGTTCCTGCACAGGCTTATGTTGGTCAGTTTTTGGAAACATTTAAAGAGTTCCCACCAAGACAGAAAGCCGCGAGTTTTTCTCTTGAGCAAGTAATGGAAAAACTACAAGAGAATCCAAATAAGTAACTGGAATTGAATTGATTGCAACTAAACGTGGGGCTCTTCGGAGCCTCTTTTTTGCGCCTCGTTTCAGTTTTTCTTAAAACTCATGTAATTGCTTGTCTAAAAAGAAAAAAGACTTCTATCTTTGAACAGAGAATAAAAAGAATCACACAAGGACAGTTATGACTCACTGGGCAAGTTGGCAGCAAACCTTAATTGGTCTTGCAGCGCTCGTCAGTTTTTCTCTGTTTGCGCAGGAAACGCCGCAATCAACCGAATCATCAATGCTGACTTACGTAGGCAGTGAAGCTTGCGTAGATTGTCACCAAAAAGAAACCGAAGCATGGCAAGGATCTCATCATGATATGGCGATGAGACATGCTGATGTAGAGTCTGTATTGGGTGACTTTAACGATTACACGTTTACATTCAAAGGAAAGCCAAACCGTTTTTACCGAAAAGGGGACGAGTATTGGGTCAATATCCAGGGCCCAGATAGTGAATGGCATGACTACAAAATCAGCTACACCTTTGCGTGGGAGCCGCTTCAACAATATATGGTTGAGTTTGAAGATGGACGACTCCAACTCATTCCTTTTGCATGGGATTCCAGAGCCAAAGAACAAGGCGGTCAACGCTGGTTCCACCTTTATCCAGACACCACGCCAACCGACGAATTCTACTGGACCAATACCGGTCAAAACTGGAACTTCATGTGTGCCGATTGCCACTCAACCAATCTAGAAAAGAACTACGACGCCAAAGCGAATACGTATTCGACGACTTGGTCTGAAATCAATGTCGGTTGCGAAGCGTGCCATGGCCCGGCCAGTGAACACGCAGAGCTTGCCAAACAAGCGGAAAAATCTGGGAATGCCTTCGCCGCAACGAACCATTATGGTTTTGACCGAGATATTGGCATGGCAGTAAAAGAGTGGATCTACCAAGAAGGGCACAGCACGCTCCAGCCAAAAGAAATTGCGATGACTCATCAAGTTCAGACTTGTGCGCAGTGCCATAGTCGTCGTACACAATTAAATGAAAGTGCAGACCACGTTAAAGGCTCTTTCCTAGATAAATACCGCCTCAGCTTAATCACTCCAGAACTCTATTATCATGATGGTCAGATTTACGATGAAGACTACGTTTACGGTTCATTTTTGCAGTCTGACATGGCAGAAAAAGGTGTAACTTGTACCAACTGTCATGACCCTCATACCGCAGAGTTAAAAATTTCTGAAGAAGCCGTTTGCGCGCAGTGCCATATTGCGTCTGACTACATGCCAGAGAATCACACTTTCCATGAGGCAAATACCGAGGCATCCAAGTGCACCACTTGTCATATGCCAGAAACGACTTACATGCAAGTTGACCCACGTCGTGACCACAGTTGGCACGTGCCGCGTCCAGATTTGAGTCAGCACATTAATACGCCAAACGTCTGCACGTCTTGCCATGAAGATGAAGCTAACCAATGGGCAGATAAGAAGATAAGCGAATGGTTCCCGAATTCGAAATACCGTAATCAACAACACTTTGCTGTCGCGTTTTATGCCGATGCCATTGGTCACCGCGGCGCGCCTGATGCCTTGGCGTATACTGGTCAAGACGCATCGCTAAGTGACATTGTTCGTGCCTCTGCGTTAGAGCGCATGGGCGGCAATACTGGACAAAACACCTTGGTATCACTAGCTCGCGCAGGAAAGCATGAGAGCGACATGATTCGTCTGGGCTCAATCGCAGGATCTTCTGGCTATGACTTCAGTGACCGTTGGCAAATTCTTGAACCATTACTAAATGACCCAGTGTTATCCGTTCGCGCCGAAACTGCGGGTGCTTTGGTTCGCCACTACTCGGAAATGAATCCGCTGCAACGTGACAAGATTAAAAAGCCGTTGGAAGACTATATGGAAATCCAGCGTTTCAATGCGGATCGAGGCTTTGGGCGAACCAATATCGCCAACGTGTATCGAGACTTAGGCGAAACGGACAAAGCAATAACCTCTTACCAAAAGGCAATAGAGATTGAGCCTTATTTCGAGAACAGCTACGCTAACTTGGCGGATTTATATCGTGTGCAAGGCAATGACATTAAAGCGTTGGAAACGTTGATGGTTGGTATTGAAGCGCAACCGAAATCCAGTGCTTTGCCATATAGTGCGGGGTTAGCTTGGCTTCGGGTGGGTAATAACGTTAAAGCGAATCAATACCTGAAAAAAGCGGCCGAAACGGCAGAGCGCAATCCGCAGTATTGGTATGTTTATGGCCTGGCGTTAGAGAAGATCGATACTCTTGCCGCTAGCAAGGCGCTAAACATGGCGTATACCGTGGGTGGAAATCCGCAGCATTTATACGCCGAGTGTGAGGTGTTGGCGCGTAACTACCAGCAAGGATCAATCGCATTCGCGTTTGAACAGTGCGTTGAGCAGTTAAAGCAAGTGGCGCCAGATGAAGTGATTCAACAATTAAGAACTCAGATCAGACGTTAATACTTGTCGCTATGCCTAGGCATGAAGTCTATAACCAATAGTTATGGTGTTTATGGGTAGGATGTATAAAGCAATAGATTGAACCTTTGAGGAAACCTTATGAACCATGCACAGCAGGCAATCAATGAGCTCATTAGACAAACAGAACAGAGTGTTATCGGTCAAAGTCATGTGGTTCAGGCGTTAGTTGTAGGCCTGTTGACCAATGGTCATGTTTTGCTAGAAGGCTTACCGGGTACGGCGAAAACCCGCTCAGTGAAGTCGCTTGCCAACCTACTTAACACCAGCTTTGGTCGTATTCAGTTTACTCCCGACTTATTACCTTCAGACGTAACGGGCACCGAAGTGTACCAAGAGTTAGATGGTAAGCCACAGCTTCACTTCCAACCGGGTCCAATCTTCAACAGCATTGTATTGGCGGATGAGGTGAACCGTGCTCCAGCAAAAGTACAAGCCGCACTGCTAGAAGCCATGGCAGAAGGTACGATTACGGTAGGTGATAAGACGCATGTATTGCCTGAGTTGTTCATGGTGCTTGCAACGCAAAACCCAGTTGAACAAGAGGGTACTTACCCACTGCCAGAAGCGCAGATGGACCGCTTTATTATGAAAGTGACCGTCGACTATCCAGAAGATGAAGCGGAACGTGACATCATTCGTCTTGTTCGTAGCGAAGAGTTGGGTTCAGAAACCAGCAGCGAATTGGTCACGCCAAAACACATTGAGCCAGAGCTTGTGATTGAAGCTCGACGTCAGTTACCGAACATCATAGTCTCTGATTTGGTAGAGAGCTACATCGTGGCACTTGTCATGGCGACACGTAAACCAGAGCGTTACGCAGATTCTCAGCTGCAAAAATGGATTGAAATTGGCTCAAGTCCTCGAGCATCAATTTCGTTAGACAAATGTGCTCGTGCTTATGCGTGGTTACAAGGGCGTGACTATGTAACGCCTGATGATGTGCGTGCAATGGTGCCATCGGTGCTGGGACATCGCTTCTCACTTTCTTACGATGCACTTGCTGATGGTGTCGATCACCAACGTGTGGTGCAAGAGCTGCTTGATTGTGTAGAAATCGGATAAATAGGAGGGACGATGGCAAAGCCAACGCTTGCTCCTAAATCCCAAGGGCTCGACCCTCGCTTGTATTGCGATTACTCCCGCTTAGTACGTTTACAAGCGCAAGCCGAATCCTTCAGTTTACTGCCTCATCTAAAAGCGGGCAGTGTACTTTCTGGTCGTCATAACTCATTATTTCGTGGGCGTGGCTTGAACTTTGAAGAACTACGTCATTACCAACTAGGGGACGACATTCGAAACCTAGATTGGAAAGTCACCATGCGCACAGGCAAGCCTCATGTGCGCAGTTACACCGAAGAGAAAGACCGCAATGTGATTGTATGTGTTGATCAGCGCAGTGCGATGTTTTTCGCCTCTACCGAGGTCATGAAATCCGTAGTCGCTGCGGAAGTCGCGGCTATGTGCGGCTGGCGAGTATTGAAAGACGGTGACCGGGTTGGATTTGTTATCGCATCTGACGCTGCTCTATACCACAGCAAAGCCCAGCGTTCGCAAAACGATCTACTCGCTCAACTGAAACGACTCTCTCAAGCCAACCAGCGCTTGAATGCGGACTCGTTGGATTCAGACAAAGTAACGTTCAGTAAATGGATTGAACTCATCAAACGCATGAAGCTAAAACAATCCACGCTGATTTTCATCAGTGATTGGCGCGATTGTGAAGAACACCACCTTGATCATCTCAAGCAACTTCAACAACACAACGATCTGCTTGCGGTGATGGTGAGCGATCCGTTAGAGCAGTCGCTTCCTCAAGATTTAGCGAAAGTGAAATGGGTGATTGGTGACGGCCGTTACCAGCTCAACTTAGACAGTAAAGCCAAAGTCGATGCAGCCAGTGCTAGCTTGGTTGAGAAAGCGCAGTTAAAACGTCAATCACTGGCTCAGTTAATGGCAATCAAAAAGCTCCCTCACATCGAAATCGATACATCAGGTGACCACATTACCCAATTCCAAAAACTCGTTGGAGGTCGATAAATGACAGACTTACACACGCCTCCAAGCACGTATATTCTGCGTGAGCTGCATGACGTCGCGGTGCCAGAAAGCGTAAGTTGGGTACCACAAACCATTGGTTGGAAGATCCTTGCCGTCATTGGTGCGATTGTACTTATGTATCTGGGCTATCGACTGGTGCACCATTGGTGGGATAACCGCTACCGTAAAGAAGCTATTGAAGCCATTTCTCGCTTGAATCCAGATGACGCGAGTATGCCCAAAGCACTGTTCTCGATTTTGAAAATGGTATTGATTCATCTCGATAGCCGTACTGCTCGCTTGTTTGATACGGCGTTTCTACGCAAGTTAGATGCGCTTAATCCCAAGCATAAAATGTTTGATGACGAAGTCTCCAAGCTATGGCTGCAAAGCATCGTTGACCCAAGTGTTGAACTGGAAAAAAAAGAGCGTTTACAACTGATTGAGCGCGCCACTAAGTGGGTGACAGAGCACGACGAGAACGCTCACAACATTGAGAAGCGCACGCTTGCCTACAAAGCGCGCGCGTTAAAAGGAGGTCGCCATGGGTGATCTTCTTGCTTCATGGCTTGGCATGAGCCGTTTTGAGTTTGAACATCCGCTGTGGTTCATCATCTTGCCGCTGCCTTTAGTGGTGTATTTCGTCGTACCTGCTTACCGCACTAAGCAAATGGCCATCAAAGTGCCTTTCTTTAGTCAGCTCGTGGATGCCATCGGTGAAACGCCATCAGAAGGTGCAAGCCAACTGACTCCGAACTGGTGGCAGCGCGCGACGCTGATTATTTCTTGGCTTTTGGTCGTGACCGCAATGGCAAAGCCGACAGTACTTGGCGAGCCACAGGTGCGTGAAAGCTTAGGGCGTGATGTCATGGTTGTGGTCGATTTGTCTGGCTCAATGGCAGAGCAAGATTTTACTTCCAAAACCGGAGAAAAGATCACTCGCCTTGATGCAGCCAAAGAAGTGTTGAGCGACTTTGCTAAAACGCGCAAAGGCGACCGTTTAGGTCTGATTTTGTTTGGCGATGCGGCATTTGTGCAAACCCCATTCACGCCCGATCAAAAAGTGTGGTTAGCGCTCCTTAACCAGACGGATGTGGCGATGGCAGGGCCAAGCACTCACTTAGGTGATGCAATTGGCTTGGCGATTAAAGTGTTTGAGCAAAGCGAACAGTCACGTACCGACGTAGAAGAGAGCAAAGAGAAAGTCGCCATTGTGCTAACGGATGGCAATGACACGGGAAGTTTCGTGGAGCCGATTGATGCTGCGAAAGTCGCGAAAGCTAAAGATATACGTATCCACGTGATTGCCATGGGTGATCCACAAACGGTGGGTGAAACCGCACTCGATATGGGTACTATAAAACGCATTGCGAAAGAGTCCGGTGGGTCGGCGTTTGAAGCGTTGAACCGTGACGAACTTGCTCAAGCCTATGATGAGATTGGTAAGTTGGAGCCACAGCTTTATGAAAGCACCACGTACCGTCCGAAGCAAAGCTTGCATCATTATTTAATGGCTTTGGTCGTTGCGATGTACTTAACCGCGTTCACGTTGGCGACATTTAAGCGTCGTCGACTATCAGTAACCAGTGAAGCTTCTACACAAGCAGAAAACGGAAAAGGAGAGCGCCATGTTTGATTCTCCTTTCTCTAGTATGGGTCTTGAACAGTTTTTCACACAGTTCCATTTCATTCGTCCAATGTGGCTATTGGCGTTCATCCCAATGTTTCTTTTGCTTTGGTTAAGATGGCGAGAAGAATCCAAACCAAGCTGGAAAGACATTCTTCCAGAGCACTTACGTAAAGCCCTTACGATTGGCGACTATGGTTGGCGAAAGCAACTGCCGCTCAAGCTACTTATGGTGATAGTGGCGATTGCCATCATCATCTGTGCAGGACCTTCGTGGGAGCGCCAAGCTTCTCCATTTGGCGAGGATAAAGCCTCCATGCTGGTGGTGTTGGATAACAACGATTCGATGTTGCAAAAAGACCTTCCGCCAAGCCGTTTGGAACGCTCTAAGCAAAAGATCCGCGACCTCTTGGCAGCAAGAAAAGGCGGCAGCACTGGGTTGGTTGTCTATGCGGGCTCTGCACATGTAGCGATGCCTGTGACGCAAGACAGTAAAGTATTCGAACCGTTTCTTGCGGCGATAACACCAGAAATCATGCCGGTTGAAGGTAAACTTGCTGAAACGGCGCTGCCTTTGATTGACCAACAATTACAAGGTCAACCGGGCTCTACGGTTCTGTTGGTCACGGATGGGGTTAATCCTGCAACCATCATCGCTTACAAACACTACTTTGCAGACAAGCCGTATCAATTATTGATCTTGGCCGCGGGTAACTCGAGCATTGTTTCTGATAACCCTGTCAATTTGGATTCGTTGAACAATCTTGCCAATGCGACAGGAGGACGCCTTGTTGAAGTGACGGTAGACAATAGTGACATAGAGAAGCTGAATCGCTTTGTTGAGCGAAACATGCAACTCAATGGCGAATCATCAATGCCTTGGAAAGACATGGGCTATCAACTGTTGTTCCCAATTGCTCTCATCATGATGCTTTGGTTCCGCAAAGGGTGGCTAGTGCAATGGTGTGTTGTCGCGATGGTGTCAACGTCTTTGTTTATGACGCCAAAAGCAATGGCGGAAACCGTCTCGCTCAAAGCGGATAAGTCTGAAGTGGTGCAAGAGGTCACGGTTTGGGATAAAGCGTCTCAATGGTGGTGGAATCTGTGGCTCACGCCAAATCAGCAAGGTCAGCGCCTGTTCAACAAAAATGAATACCTTGAGGCAGCAAAGCACTTTACGGAGCCGTTGCGAAAAGGGACGGCTTATTACTACGCAGGCGAATACAAACTGGCTCATACGGCTTTCTTGGAGATGCAAAACGATCCATCAGATGCGGTAAAAGACTATGGCTTGTACAACGCTGCGAGTGCGTTGGCGCGTCAACGTGAATACCTGGCGGCGCGTAATTTGTTGCAAACACTGGCAGACAAAGACACCTTGAGCGAGCAATTGCGACCATACGTTGAACATAACCTAAAAGTCATCGGCAGCATTGTTGAAGAGATTAACCGCACCAGTGAAAGTCAAGCAGGGACAACAGATGGACCCGAAGAGTCGTTTGAACTGGGTGACAACCCGCAAACGGCAGATGGAGCGGACGAAAAAACCGCCGCTGAATTAATGCTGAAAGAGAAGCTCAATGCGAACGAAATCCTCGGCAGTCAAGAACTGGCCGATAAGTGGTTAAAACGCGTAGAGGCCGATCCTAAGTACTTCTTGCGCGCTAAATTCCAAATTCAACTGCGTGAGCCTGTGAAAACGGAGCCGAAGCCACAACCGCAACTACAACAAGAAGAGGAGCAAGCACAATGATGAATGTATTCAAACTTGGCGCTGACTCTATGATTGGGCGTCTGAGCACTATATTGATGATGTTCGCTTTGTTTTTTACTGGTTTGGTGAACGCACAAGATATTCAAGACTTGCAGCGCAGCAATAACGTTGAGCTGTTAGCGTGGGTTGGCAAGCAGGGTGTAGATGCAGATACGAAAGAAGCGCCTAAGTTCAGCGTGAATGAACAGGTGATTTTGTACATCGAAGTCGCAACGCCTCGCTGGTTCACAGGTGGTACACGCATTGGCAGCGTAGAAGTCCCCAACGTGATTGCGAAGCAGCGTAACCAATTAGCGACCAACTATACTGAGCGCAAAGGGGGGCAAACGTGGTCTCGGCAGCGCTGGGAAGTTACCTTGTATCCGCAAGTATCAGGGCAATTCGTGATTCCACCTGTCGCTGTAGGTGTGCAAGTTTCTGCGCCGGATGGTTCGAAAGTGGCTGGTACGCTTTATACACCGCCAATTAAGTTCGGAGCGTCTATACCTTCTGGCTTGCTCAGTGATGAGTCTGCATGGTTTACCGCGACGAAAGTGAGTGTGGATCAGAAATGGACAACGTCTAACGATGAACTGAAAGTCGGAGATGCGATCACTCGCACCATTACGATCAATGCACAAGACAGCTTATCTGTGCTACTTCCAGACTTGTTATCCAATGATTCAACCGCCAGTTATCAAGCATACCCTCAACCAAACCGCTTAGATGATAAGCAAACACGTGGCGATTACCAATCGAGTCGCATTGAAGAAAGCGTGTACGTTATCCAACAGGGCGGTGAGTTCACCTTGCCTGAACACAAGTTCCAATGGTGGAATAGCAAGAATAAACAGCTGGAAACGGTGGTAATTGAGGGTAAGAACTTCAAAGCCAAGCATACATTTCAATCGTTTGTTAGAGCTTATTCTGGCTGGTTGATTGGCAGCGCAGCGACGCTATTGGTTCTCGTTATCGCCGCCTTGAGCATTCACCGTTATTATCGTTCTCGTCCTTCGCCGCCATGGTTGGTGTTCAGAAAAATGGTGAAAGCGAAACGATGGGGCGCAGCTCGAGCAAGCTTGTATAAGCAGTTGAGGAGTAACACAGGCAAGCTCGAAATGAGTAAAGCAAGTAGCTCTGACGTTTGGCAGAAGCGTTCTCAGCGATTGCAAGAGGGACAGGAGGACGCAAGCTTGATGAACGCATTGTGGAGAGCGATACAAGCATTTAAGTCTAAACGCTTCAAGTGGGGGATACCCAAAACGCTACCGCAATTGGATGAGCAGCGAAGTAGGAAGTCAACACAGGCTAGATAAACACTAGTAAGAAGAATCAGCTCAGCTCTCTGCATTTTACAACGTGAAGTCATTTGTCAATCTTTGTATGGAAGCGCAAGCATGCTAGCGCTAGAATCGACTATCAAAATTTTTTAAATTGAGAATCCTAGCCAATGAATGAAAAATTTATGCTGCGTGCGTTGGAAGTATCACGTAATGCGCTTCCTGCTTGTCAACCAAATCCACCCGTCGGCTGCGTACTTGTCAAAGATGGTCAAATCGTATCAGAAGGGCATACGCAAGCCATTGGCGGTAACCATGCAGAAGTCGAAGCACTAAATGCTTATGTTGGTGATATGAGTGAAGTGACGGCGTATGTGACATTGGAGCCGTGCTCATTTGTTGGTCGTACGCCAGCTTGTGCTAAAACCTTGGTCACTTACGGAATTAAAAAAGTGGTCGTAGCGATGCTGGATCCAGATCCTCGTAACGCTGGTCGTGGTATCGATATCCTCCAAGAAGGAGGTGTTGAGGTGGAAGTCGGCTTGTGTGTTGAAGAGGTGAGCGCATTTTTAACCCCTTACTTAGGAAAATCCTGAGTTGTTTTGACACACTTCTCGTCATTATAAGGTCAATTCTCACGAAAACATGCATTGACGCTCAAATCCGGTGTTCTGAGTCGTTAAAGATCAAACTGTTAGCTAAAATAGTCTCATCTCCTGTTTTATGTGAACAAAATGAAGAGCACCGACTTAAACCTCATCCCGATTTTTGTGGCGATTTACGAAGAGCAGAACCTATCTAAGGCGGCTGCTCGTCTTGATATTAGCCAGCCAGCTGTGAGCAAAGCACTTGCTCGTTTGCGTGATATCTATGACGAACCACTGTTTCACCGCAGCACATCGGGCGTAGAGCCAACCAGTTTTGCCATAGATATCTATCCGGCGATGGTCGCAGCACTGAAAAACTTCACGTCTACTTTATCCGCTTCTAGTAGCTTCGATCCTAAAGTGTCTAATCGTATTTTTTCGATTGCTTGCGTCTCGCTGGCGAGCTATGAGTTTATGCCTCAACTTCTGCGTCGAATCCGCAAGATAGCACCAAATATTGGGTTGGAAGTACACCCCTTATTTACCGAAGATTATGAAAGTGATCTGCGTTTGCAAAGGTACGACTTGATCATTGATATGGCACCGCGAGGACGAACGGTATTGAAAGTGGAACCAGTGTTTTCTGAGCGTCTTATGGTGGTGTGCAGTGCGGACCATCCTCGCATTCATGACACCTGTTCTGTCGAGCAATTCTTGGCAGAAGAGCATGTGGTAGTCTCGCGTTGGCATGCACGTAAGAGCCTGATGAGTGAAGAAGATATCGAAGATCTAGCGAAACGTAACATCGTTTATCGAGCGTCCGGGGCGATGGAAATGTTACCTGTGATACACGATAGTGACTATATCGCCATGCTACCATTTTCCACCATCAAGCACTTCTCTAAAACGTATAATATTAAAGCGGTGCCGCTTCCTTTCAGTGACAAAATTCATGATCTTTGCGCGATTTGGCACTCTAGCCGTCACAATGAAAGTGCTCATCAATGGTTAAGAACGCAAATCAAGCTAGTAGGTAAAGCGATTAATTAAACGGGAGCCGGTATGAAGACAATACGCACTATTCAAGACGGTAAGAAAGCGGGAGTATACTCAGGCAAGTTGGTTGGAAATTAATTTCCCCAAAACATTGCTGTTGAATCTAGATGGTGAACCGTATCGTTCCAATAAGATCCGCTTTGAGGTTCAACCAAAGCGCATACGTTTGTTTCTTCCTCCAAACTGCTCTTGCTTAGCGGTACATTAACCTCATACAGAAAAGCCACCAAATATGTGGTGGCTTTTGTTTAATAGATATCTCTATTACAGTTTTTGAACGGTATCAGCATCGATTTGTGATGTTGTCCACTCTGAATCGACTTCACCACGGATGACGACTTTATCTTGTGGGGAGACTTCTTGCCCCTTCCAGTCTTCGTTGTCGATTTCAACTTCGATTGCACCAGTATCATCTTTAAACAGGTAAGTTTCGTTACCCAAGGATTGCACAATATTGCCTGTCAAAAGAACAAAACTATCATCTGACGCGTTTTGTGCTTCTTTCACTGAGCTAATTGCAGCGGTTTCTGGGCCATTAAAAGCGGCCAATGCTGAGCCTGAAAGTAGGGTAAGCATGGACGCAAGAATCAGTTTGTTCAAGCTTGCTGCTAGGGCTGATTTGTTCATTTAATTATTACCTCTTGGAGTTGATGAGAGGCATTTTGAGCGTAGAGCCGTGAAGCAATCGTGAAAAATCGAGGACAAATTGAGAAAACTAATAAAAACTCCCCGTGTTGGGGAGCTTTAATAGCCTGAATTTTAGTGGGTTGACTGAACGATTTCTCTTAGTACATCCCCGGTTGCTCCGCTTGGTTGGGTGATACCGAGCTTGTTGGATAGTGTAGGAGCGATGTCGTATGGAGTAATAGGGCGAGCGGTTTTCTTCGCTTTAATATCAAACCCAGCAAAGAGTACAGGCACATGCGTGTCGTAACGCCATGGTGAGCCATGAGTTGAAGCTATGGTAAGCCCATCCATATCATTGATATATGAACGAGGCCCAAAGATCACATAGACATCCCCGGAACGCTGAGGGTGATAGTTGTTTTCAACCAATTTCATTACACGAGTGTTTTGAATGCGGTTATGTTGAACATCAGCACTTGTTACCGCATAAGCTACCCCTTCTACTTTTGACACTTCATCAGCAATTACCGATTGTACGGCATCGAGGTCGATCTTTTTCTCTGCGATGAGTTCATGGTTGAGATAGATATAAGGCTGAGCGTAGAGGCGAATTACTTCTTTATCCAAACCAAACTCGGTTTTTAGTCTTTGTTCTAAGCCTTGGGATAGCAGTGTATTTACATCGAAGTATTTTGCTTGTCGTAAACCAAGTTTGTTGGCTACGGGAGAGGCTTCTGGAACACCATGGTCTGCCGAAAGCACAATCAGAGTGTTCTCTAAACCAACCTCCTGATCGACAGACTTAAATAAATTGGCTAACGTTTTGTCCAAACGAATCAAGTTGTCTTCGGTTTCTAAGCTATTTGAGCCGTACATGTGGATAACATAGTCATTTGAAGAGAAGCTCACTGCCAGATAATCGGTGAATTTGCCTTTGCCTAGCTGTTCTTGTTTAAGTAAGGTTTGAGCGAAGTCTGCAGTGATTTCGTCGCCTGCCGGGCTGAGTGTTAACATGGTCGAATAGTACTTAAAGCTCGACGGACCATACGGGTGGGGGAAAGTTCGAGCGAAACCAGCAAGATCAACTTTATAGTCTTCACCAATCTCTTTCAAAGTGTATTGCTCACGAGGAAGTGATAGCTCCCAGCGCTGTCCGGAGTATTGATTCGGAATCTTTTTTTCGTTCCAGCGCATCACCCAGTTTGGATATTTATCGTAATAGTAATCACTTGTGGCAAATTCTGAAGTCGCTTTAGAGAACCAAAATGCCTTACCGGAATGACCACCAAGAGAGATCGCACCACGATCTTTTACTGAAACTGAGAAGATTTTCGATTTACCATTGCTGGCCATTGCCAGTTCATCACTAAATGTCGTGGTGAGAATGGGGGCAGGTGAACGCCCATCCTTTTGTGCCGTTTTTTGTGTTGGGTCTATTTCGGTCGATTTATCTACCCCTGCACCACTGGTCAACATGGTGTAGTTTTCATCTTCTACGTTATAAACCAAGCGTTCTTTTGCTCTGTCATACCAAACATTTCCTACCATACCATGTACAGCTGGCGGGGCGCCTGTTGCCAGGGAAACATGTCCAACAATCGTTTCGGTATTTCCATGCTGGTAGTTGGCATTGGTATAGTAGACCCCTTGTTCCATGAGGTATCGAAATCCATCATCACCAAAATTATGTTTATAGCGTTCGAGCAGATCTGCGCGCAATCCGTCAACGGTGATTTGAAGAATAAGGTTCGGTTTAGATTGCTCTGCAGCAAAAGAAACCGGTGTAACCAAGCATAAAAGTGTGGCACTTGCTAGCCAGACTGACTTCATATTTCATCCTTCTTATTTTTGGTTCGGGATAAGAACTGGTTATTGCGAATCTTTGGCGAGTCGAAGCCCCATGTCCGACATAATTATAGACTGGCTGGCGAAGTCTCGACGGAAATTCTCTGATTCATCAGAGTGATAGGCAAAACTGCCGCCTCGAACTGACTTGTGCGCCAAACCTGTTTTTTCATCTTTTGCGTTATTTGGGTTATCGGTTGGACCGAAGCGGTAGAAGGTGTCGTCGTAAGCGTCGATAACGAACTCACCGACGTTACCCGTCATGTCATAAAGACCAAGTTCGTTAGGTTGCTTTTGACCCACAGGGTGCGCTTGGTTCTTTGAGTTGTCGGCGTACCAAGCAACATCAGCAATGTTGTTTGAGCCTGCGTAAGTAAAACCTTGGCTCTTATTTCCGCCTTTTGCAGCAAACTCCCATTCAGCTTCTGTTGGTAAGCGGTAGCGCTCACCAGTAAGTTCGTTCAACTTCTCGACGAAGTAGTTCGCCTGTTGCCAACTCAAGTTATTAACCGGAATGTCTGCGCCTTGGAAATAACTCATCGAAGAGCCCATGACCGATTCAAACAACGCTTGAGTGACTTCAAATTTGGAGATGTAGAAGCCGTTTACGGTGACTTCGCGTGCCGGAGTTTCTGCCTTCTTGGCGGAGTCGCTGTTTGATCCCATGATAAATGAACCGCCTTCAACCAACACCATGTCTTGATTAATATCGAGCGCGATAGGGTGAGGTGATTGAGTCGCACAACCACTCATTAATACACTGAATGATAGAATGGAAAGTGCAGATAACGATTTGCTTTTAAATGATTTCATCAATAGTTTCTCGCCAAAAAAGTCACGGAATAGATTAGCAAAGATCGTTATGAAAAAAGGTTATAAATGGTATAACAAGCCACAGTCATTAATGAGATTTATGATTGAGTAATCAAGATGGGAATGGCACTACTATAGTCAGATTCAGCGAAATTCTACTCACGAAAAGGTGACTTATGCATATTACTCAAGGTCCTCAATTCAATGGTAAAGCGTCTAAGCGTTTACATGTCATGGCAAAGCCTATCGGGGCGGCATGTAACATTGATTGCACTTACTGCTACTACCTCAGCAAACAGGATTTACTTGAGTACAAAAAAGGCTGCACGCCAGTGATGGATGAAGAAACACTGGAAACCTACATTCGTCAGTACATTGAAGGGCAGAATACACCGGAAATCATCTTCTCATGGCAGGGAGGTGAACCAACAATGTTGGGTTTGGAGTACTTTCAGAAAATTGTCGAATTTCAAACCAAGTACAAGCCTGAAGGCGTGATCATTTCTAACGACTTACAAACCAATGGTACATTGCTTAATGACGATTGGTGTGCATTTCTCAAAGCGAACAATTTCTTAGTCGGGCTGAGTATCGACGGGCCAGAAATGATGCACAATGCCTACCGAACCAACCGCGCAGGTCGTGGAACGTTTAACCAAGTGATGAAGGCTGTTGAGTTGCTACACAAGCATGAAGTGAAGTTCGCAACACTGACCTGTATAAACAACCTGACCAGCCGTAATCCACTTGAGGTGTACCGATTCCTGCGTGATGAAGTGCGATCACCACAAATGCAGTTTATTCCCATTGTGGAACAGAAAACTTTCCGCACGACTGCGCCGCAAACATGGCAACCACAAGAGCAGTTAAAGCAGGGGGACAAGCGCCTGACCCCCGGGCATAAAGATTCAGTCGTTGAGCCTTGGTGCGTGGCTGATGAGGCATGGGGTAACTTCCTTATCGCGATTTTTGATGAGTGGATTCAGCACGATATTGGCAAAGTCTTTGTTCAATATTTTGAAGCGAGCGTAGAAACTTGGATGGGGCGAAAGAACCCGCTTTGTACGCTAGGCGAGATTTGCGGGAAGGGCTTGGCAATGGAGCCAAATGGCGATGTATTTGCCTGTGACCACTACGTTTACCCTGAATACAAGATTGGCAATATTCATCATGAAAAGCTTGATGACTTAGCGTATAGCCCAGAGCAGCAAAAGTTTGGTTTTGCAAAAACGCGCACTCTGACCAAGCAGTGTCAACAATGCGAATATCAGTTCGCTTGTTACGGCGAGTGTCCGAAAAACCGTTTTATTCGCACTAAAGATGGCGAGCCGGGTTTGAACTATTTGTGCGCAGGTTGGAAAAAGTTCTTCTCTCATGCTGATAAGGCAATGGCATACATTCTTCGTGTAACGGGTAACCCCGTCGCACATGGCAAATACAGTGATGCGGTGTTACGCCAGCAAGCGGCGAAGCGTCCTGTGTTCGACACTAAATTTTAAGGGGATTGATATGACATTCTCAAAAACGTTATTGGCAATCGCATTCGGATTAACCGTAAGCAATTCTGTTGTGGCGCAAGACCAAGTTTCTGACGCAAGTGTGGCTAATGATCAGGAAGTGAATTCTGCTCAGATGTCGCCACAACAAGTGGTTGCAAAGCTGTCTTATCAAGCCCAAGACATCAAACAACCAACAGAAAATCGTATTCAAGCCCTGCATGAATTAGCTAACTATCCAAGCCAAAATGCGTTGGTGGCTGTAGCGCGGAGTCTTCAAGATCAAGATCCTGCGATTCGTAAAGCGGCTGTTGTGGGTGCTGAACCGTACAACATTGAGCACCGTTGGCGCATGATTGAGCCGCTTTTAAGTGATTCTGAGCCCATGGTTCGTATCACCGCGGCAACTAATTTGGTGAGAGATTTTTCTAATGTGAGCAGCAAGCAACAACAAGCATTAGCAGCGCCTATCTCTGAGCTGATCAGTTTTCTACAAGCCAAGCAAGATAATGACTCGAAACTGCTGTTGGCGGATGTATACCGTTGGCACTATGAGTGGGAAAAGGCCGATAAGCTATACCAAGCTTTGATCACTCAAGCACCAGATAACCTGCAAATTTGGTTGAGTTTAGCGGACAACTACCGAGCGCAGCAACGCGACGCTGAAGCCGTAAATACGTTAGATACGGCAATAAAACTGCATCCGGATAACGCTTCTCTGCATTACTCGAAAGCACTGACGCTTGTGCGTTTGGATGACAAGGAGAACGCTGCATCAGAAATCGAGAAAGCAGCCAACATGGCGAAAGACAACAGCTACTTCTGGTATCTCAATGGTGTACTGCAAGAAGACTACAACTTAGGCAAATCAGTGAAGTCATTTGAGCAAGCGTATTTGATTTCTGGCGCGCCAGAGCAGCTCTACGCGGTGTGTGATATCTACGTTCGTTACGATAACCTAAAAACGGATGAGTGCTTGGACGAGTTAAAGAAAGTCGCACCAAGCTACGTGATTGATCAACTTAAAGAGAAGAAAGGGCAGAAGAACGCCAAAGTGAGCAGCTAAGACTATTTCGATGCTCGTTCTAAATCTTGTGCCGTTACATAACACACTGAAAACGGCACATTGAGGCGATTGAACTCCTTGATCCAACGCCATTGGTTATCTTGAAGTTTATCGCCCGGACCTTTCACTTCTATCCATTCAAACTTCCCATCTTTAAATGCAATTAAGTCCGGCATGCCGTTTCGGTAGAGTTTCAGGTCGCTTAACTGCACGTTAAACAGCTCGACCAACAGTTTATTAGGGATGTGTTTAAGTGCTAGGGTTAATAACTCTTCACTGACGTGCGTCCAGCTGACGAAGGGATTACTGATCCCAACCTTGTTTCTGTAGGTATCAAACAACGCCTGCGTGTTGCCTTGTTGAACTTGCTCAAGAATGTTACCGATAAGTTGCTTTCTCTTATCGGTAAAATCTGCGTGATACAAATCCAAAGGTCGATGTTGATAAGCGTTGATGAATGCGCCTTCTATTGGTGCAAATATCGCATCCCACAAGGTTAAGCCCAACAAGCTGTTGAGTAGGGTATTCTCGGAGTAGAAAACGGTCCAACCTAAACTTTCGAAATGTACTTTGGTTGCTAGTTCGACACGTTGCTGGGATAGATCCAACTCGATGTGATATTCACGGCACTTAGGTTTAGTTGCTCTTGGGGCTTTTAAGCCTTGTTTACGCTTTAAGCGTTGTTCGAGCTTTTGTGCCACTTCAAGCTCGGAGGCATCAAGAGGGTAAACTAGCATATCAGTGACAATGTCACTAAATAAATTGTTTTGTTCTAGCTTGTCGTAGATGCGAGCACGACGTTCTCGGCTTGGGGCGAGTGTCGTTGTCTTAAACAATGAAATCGCAGTCTCAAGCTCGTTTAAGCGTTCGTAATCTCGAGCAATGTCGTTAATCATGTGCTCACGTTTACGGTCAACGTAATCATGCTCAACGCGCTCTGGCATTTCTGTGATAAGCATATCGAGGTTGGCTTTTTGCTTTCTATCGCACTGCCAATAGAGATTGGAGAGCTGGCCGAGCGCGATAAGGCGATCGATTTGCTCTCTGCTCTCAAAGAATCGACGGGCTTTACTTAACTGGTATTGTTCGAACTGGTGTAAGCCTAAATCGTCTAGTACAAATTGGCTGAGGTCTTGATGGGTATTGGCGAAAAACAGCGTCAGCAAAACATCAATCATGTGTGACGAGTTAAGTTGAATCACCGTGAAATCCAGAGCCTCAAATTGATCAAAACTCTCTTCACTTAAGCACGCCACTAATGCCTCTTTCTTGAGGGATTTAGGGTGCTGAGGGTAGAGCATTACGATCTCTGGCTTGGTTAGTAGATTTGCAGCTAATTCTTGTATTGTTAGGTCAGGGGAGGGCGACACAAAATCATGAGCTGCCAATTCATCTAAAGCAGACTGGATATTTTCGATTTCTTGATAGTTTAGTTTGTCGCTACGAAACCAACACCCTTTACGGCTGTATAAACGAACCAGAAGACACTGAGCAGATTTGCTTAATTGCTCAAAGGCTGACAACCACTGATGCTCGTCTGAAGTCAATAAATCGCCGTACCATTGCGTTGCGTGTTGGATGAGTTTGAAGAAGTTATCTAAATAATAATCAGGAGCGAGCTCGACACTGTTTTCCATAACCGACCGACATAAAAAAAGGCTTAACCCTTAGGTTAAGCCTTTTTCGAATCAATTTCTGCAACTCTATTAAGGTCTGCAGAACTTTTAAGCTGATTATGCGTTTTTCAGCTGTGCTACTTTCGCTTCAGTCAGTGGCTTAGTGATGAACGCTAGCACGATACACACCGCCATCATTACTGCTGAGATAGTGTAAGCAAGACTGTAGCCGTCACCGTTAGTCATTGAGAAACCAACAACAGCAGCACCGATTGCACCACCGATACCCCATGCTGTGTATAGCACGCCGTAGTTAGTACCGTAGTTCTTCAGACCGTAGAACTCAGCTGTTAGAGTAGGGAATACCGCTAGAAGCGTACCGTAACCTACTGCTGCGATTGCTGTACCGATGATCAGCGTGAACTCAGTTTGGAACGTTGCGAACAGAACCATGTTGATGCCCTGTAGAACGAACGCTAGAAGAAGAGTACGTACGCCACCGATCTTGTCTGCAAGCATACCTGCTGCTACACGACCGCCAGAGTTAAATACCGCAAGGATAGACGCTAGGTAAACCGCGTTTGGTAGGTTCGCTTGAACACTTGCGATAGTCGTGATGTTACCGATGATCATTAGACCAACAGAAGCTGCGAACGCGTACATGATCCATAGAGAGTAGAACTGTGGCGTTTTAAGCATTGCTTTCCAAGTTAGGTCGTCAGACTTTTTCACAACCTTAGGCGCTTGGCCTTCTTTTACTTTAGGTTCAGCTGGCGTGTAATCTGCTGGTGGGTTGTTGATCGTTGCTGCTAGAGGAACAGCGATAGCAAGGATACCAACACCAAGAACTAGGAAGCTTGTTTGGATGCCCATACCGTCGATCAGTGCAGAAGTCAAAGGCGCAAGGTAGATAGCTGCAAGGCCGAAACCTGCTGCGATGATGCCGTTAACCATACCTTTCTTAGATGCGTGGAACCACTTCATTGCAGAAGGAGAAAGACACGCGTAACCAAAACCGATACCTGCACCAGTAATCACACCGAAAGTGATGTTCAGCATTAGTGGTGAGTTAACAAAACTAGACGCGATCATGCCTAGACCTGTTAGAACAGTACCTAGGATAAGGATCAAGCGTGGACCCATACGGTCTTGAAGAATACCTGCAACAAGAAGACAGATAGAGAAAGTGATAGTAGCAGTTGCGTAAGGTGCAGATGCTTCTGCCGCGCTCCAGCCTGACTCAGTCACTAGTGCTTTGTTGAATACACTCCAAGCATACAGGATGCCAAGACAAAGGTTGATACAGAATCCTGCTAACAGGATGCGCATAGCTTTATCAATCTTGCTCATTTTTGTTCTCAGTAATACCTCTTGGCAGACAGCAAAGAGGGGTTGGTTTAAAGATAGGGTTAATCAAAATAAGTTTGCGTTTTTCAACACATAACGCAATGAGCGCGGATTATAACCAATAAATGTGTGATTGGAATCTCTTTTTACCCTGTTAAATAAAAATAATTTGAAACATTAAAAATGTTTGTTATGAGTGGGTTTTATGTATGAAGAAAATGTTAAATCGGCGTAAAGGTGCTTTGGTTTGGTAGTGAGATCCTAAGTGAAACAAGGTTGGTAGCTGACTGTGAATGTTTGGCTCACAGTTTAAGCAAAAAGTGTCAAAACATTTAAGTGTTAATGCCGTGTAATAAAAGTGGCAAAAATAGAGACTGTTTTTTGTAAATGCAGGATCTAAAGAGTTTATAAACAGGATAATGTTAACCGGTTGTAATAATTCAATTTTAAAGCCAACAGCGGCTCATCTTCGGTGACAGATTGATAAGATTTTCTTTAGATCAGCTGTCACCGATTTGTAGTTCTTCCAAGGGACGTATTTCACCGAGTTTCGCACCATATGTACGATGCAGAGTTGTATTTGAGTCTCGAGGGTTCATTAATAAAAGTTACACGTTATGCATAGCGACGAACTAAGAGCTCCCAACTGCGTTGTTGGCGTTCAAACTCTTCCTTAATCTGCTCGTATTTCAGCTTAGAAACGGAATGTTCGTATTTCTTGACTACTGTAGCAGCCTTCTCCCCAAACACTTCTTTACGAACTTCGTAGTACTCTTGCATGTGATGCACCAGGGCATCAAATTCACACTGTAATTGATCGCGAATCGACTGACTATTTGGCTTAGCTTCTAGCTTTTCATTCGCTTTCTTTAATAATTGCGTAGCCCGCGCTTTTTCGATTCGGAATGTCGAAGTAGTACGGAGCTTTGACGTAAGTCCTAACCACGAGCAGGATTTGATCAGCCATTTCGTCGGGTCGTAATGCCACCAGTACACGCCGTTACGGTAATCATTCTCGAAGATATGATGGAAATTATGGTAGCCCTCACCAAAGGTGAAGAAGGCTAAAATGCCGTTATCACGAGCGGTGTTTTTATCGGTAAAGGTTTGTTTGCCCCAAACATGTGCGAACGAGTTAATAAAGAAGGTTGTGTGATGGCTCAGAAAAAGACGAGCGGCACCGACGATCAAAAACATGCCTAAAATGTCACCGTAGATAAGGCCAAGCACCAAAGGGAATCCAATATTGGTCGCGATGGCCAAAGGAACATAATACTTGTGCTGCCATGTCACGATCTTGTCGCGTTTTAAGTCGCGGCAGTTTGTGTATTCGTTTTCTTTTGATTTGTTGTAGTCACGAAGCATCCAACCGATGTGAGAAAACCAGATCCCACGTTTTGCTGAATAAGGGTCTTTATCATTATTGTCGACATGCTTGTGATGTACGCGGTGATCAGAAGACCAATGTATTGCGCTGTTTTGTAGTGAAAATGCGCCGCCAATGGCAAATATGAAACGTAAAATCGGATGTGCTTCATATGCTTTATGGCTCCATAAGCGATGATAACCGGCAGTAATGGATAAATTGGTAAAGCTAAACGCAATAATTCCCCAAATGAGGTGAGTCCAACCCAGCCCAAAATGGTATGCGTACCACGGGAGAATTGTAAAGGAGAGAAAGAAACTGGCAGAAAAGATGAATACATTCAACCAAATGAGTGGTGGTTTGTTTTTTTTCACAGTGTGCATCCGACTTTGAGCTAACAACTGTTCGCCAGAATATCAGCGTACACTTGTAAGTCAAAGTAAAGTTAACATGTGGTTACATTTCTTGTGAGGTCAAACTAGCATTGTGGTTGGGATATTTTGCTTTTAAATGAATTATGAGTAGTATTAAAAGGTGAGTTGTTGCTATGAGCACATAATATCTACCAATAATTAATCGATAAGCTGGTTAAATATGTCATAGCAGAGTGTAAAGGCAAGAAAAGTAAGAATATAGGAATACGTAATGGAGTTACGATTAGCGGAATATAAGGATTATGAACGCATTGCTCATCTTCACGTGCAGAGTTGGAAGTGTCATTATCGTGGGATTCTAAGTGACGGCTATCTTGAAAGCGAAGCTATCGATGATAAATTACTGATTTGGCAAACTCGGTTGACTAATCCACCCTTTAATCAGCACATTGTATTAGCTGAAGAAGGAGGCCTGCTTCTAGGTTTTGTTTGTGTGTTTGGGAATCACGATTTCGAACGCGGCAGTTTTATTGAAGCATTACATGTTGATGACAGCTATCGTGGACGAGGTATTGGTACACAATTGTTACTAGCCGTAGCAGAGTGGCAGCAGCAGTACTTTAAGGATAGTGGACTGTACCTTGAAGTCGTGTCTCAAAATGAACAAGCAGTTGAATTTTACCAGCATATCGGTGGCCAAGAAGGCCAAGAACGTAGTTGGAAAGCACCAGGTGGAAATGAAGTGTTGGAGAAAGTCTTCCGTTGGTCGAATGCACAATCGTTAGTTAGTAGTATCGAAAGGCATGTCATCTATTCATAGAAACTGTACGTGGCGACAAACAAAAAAAGCGCGAAGTTTCGCGCTTTTTTACAATTGATAGAATCAAATTATCGTTTGTTACGTAGATAACGTTTACGACGTTCCTCTTTACGTTTGGCTTTTTCTTCTTCTTTACGAGCCGTTTCGATTTCAACTTCGATCAGTTCTTGAGTAATCATCTCAGGCCGTTCTAGCGTGATTTGCCCAAGAGTACCTTGACGCAGTTCGTGTAACAGGATCTCAGATACTTTATGAAGATCCACTCGACCACCCGCACGAAGTGCACCACGGCGGCGACCAATTTCTTCCATAATTTCAATATCAGACTCAGGTAATTCGTCGATTTGATAGCGTTCTTTAAGTTTCTCTGGATAGTGAGCTGCTAGGTATTCGATCGTGTAGAACGCAACCTCATCGTATTCCATTGCCGTATCTTTTACAGCCCCAGTCGCAGCTAGTCGGAAGCCACTGTGTGGATTTTCTACTTTAGGCCATAAAATTCCAGGTGTGTCAGAAAGCACAATCCCGTTTTGTAGATTGATGCGCTGCTGGCGACGTGTGACGGCTGGTTGGTTCCCTGTGATTGCAATAGTGCGACCTGCTAGCGTGTTGATGATAGTCGACTTACCCACATTTGGAATGCCCATAATCATGGTGCGTATGTTCTTACCAACCTCTTCGCGGTGTGGCGCGAGCTTACGGCAAAGCTCCATGATTTTGTGTACTTCACTCGTTTCATTTGTCGTGATAGCCATCGCTTTCACATTTTGTTCTTTTTCTAAGTGGTCAATCCACAATTGAGTCAACTCAGGATCTGCAAGATCACGTTTATTCAGTACTTTTACGACTGGTTTATCACCACGTAGTTTCGAAATCATAGGGTTTTCGCTACTGAATGGAATACGTGCATCAAGTACCTCGATGATCACATCAATTTGCGGGATCGCTTCGGCAATCTCCTTTTGTGCCTTATGCATGTGACCAGGGAACCATTGAATGTTGTTGTTAACCATTTGAAAATTATGCCTTTTAATTTATGGTTAGACTGGTGGGGTATCAGGTAGGGTACCAAGTCTCAAAATTAGTTTTTTGGGGGTACCAAAGGAACTGTTCAACTTTCCCATAGCCGCATCAGCCATTAATGTGATAATGATAACATTTACTAGTAAATGCGAATAGTAGAAACGAGATCGTTAGAAAGTAGTAGGTGTTGCCTGATTTGGTAAGGGACTCCGCCTCCTGAAGGAAAGTCAATATATAAATTACGTCAAAATCGTTATTCGTTCGAGCGTGATCGCAAAACGGTAAGCAAATTACTTTTCAGGTAAGTAGGCTCGCTAGGGTATTGAATAAATAAAGCCAACTAGAGCCAAGCTTTATTCGTTTGGCATTCAGTATTGTTGATTGCGGGTGAACCTCATGAGATTTATAAAATTGGAAGAAGTAAAAGAAAAAACCGGATTAAGTCGCTCGGCTATCTACAGAAAAATGAACGATGACACTTTCCCTAAGTCAGTCTAGGTGACCGTGCGGTTGCCTGGTTAGAAAGTGAAGTAGATGATTGGATGGAAAGTCTTGTACTAAAGCGAAAAGCAGGAGAGGAGCGATATCCTCAGGGTTGATGATGAGATTGTTGTGAATTGGTTGACGAGAGCACAGTAACATTAATGCTGCACAGTGCATGTCGATGATAGAGATCTGTTGTGGAATGATTTTCTTGCCTCCCTTTAACGGAGGAGGGTAAACAGAAAGACGCGTAAGTTGATATTTGCCTAGTTATTTCATCACCATCTATTAGAGTGCGTTGGGAATGCCAAGCCGTGTACATCCGTCCTAACATCAACACGAGGCGCCAAACCAAGCAAGCCGACGAAAGCTATCTTACCCACGGTGAGCGCAAGCATTGGGTGTGTGAAACGTATTTCCAAGAAATGGGAGTGCGATGTCCAATGCAAGCCGGTGTCGCACACGGTAAAGCGCATTACCAATACATTGCCAACGCGCTTAATATCATCAAAGCGGAGACCCAAAAACGCGACTATGCCGTACGTTTGATGATTTCGAAGTTACTTGGGCATCATCGAGTGACTATTACCAATGCATATTTTGGCTAGAGGGGCTCTGTGAACGCACACACCAAAAAGCAAGTCCTGACGATCATGGCGCAGTACCACAAGCGCGGTATCTCTTATCGTAAAAAACAAGTCAAACGCTTGCTGATGATCTTGGATGATATTTTCAAGCATCAGCCCTATGTGGCAGAGCAGCTAAACGAGTAGGGCGACGACAAATTATCGGTTACTAGGAGCGCACGAAGCATGAGAGTGCACAGGTTCGCAAAGAGAAGTACGCCATCTTGAAGCGGTTTCTGGAGAAACAACGTCATTTTTCTTGGTCTCTATGAATAGACCTTTTATCTTCAAGGGCATGCACCCCGACAACACCATCAAACAATTCTTCGAACGACAGGGCACCTGCATCGTGTATCCTGGCTTAATTGCCACGGCGTTAATGGAGCTAGCCATTCTTATTACAAATTTCGTTTGCCTCGTCTCATCTGGTTTTATACCCACGTAATATTAAAATTAATGATTTATAAGCTCTTACCAATTTAAGCTATTTGTTGCTTAATGTTGCGTTTTTTTTGCTGGTTAAATATTGCACCTAGTTCGAAAAATTTTGTTATTTTGGTGTTTTATTTCTAGAGAGTTATTTTTATGTTTTTTATGTTTTTTATGTTTTTTATGTTTTTTATGTTTTTTATGTTTTTTATGTTTTTGTGTTAACTAGTTGAGAATGCAATGATTGTGCGCCATGCGTTGCGCCTTTATAAGTCTTTTATAACTTTTAATACCCTCTCTATTGTGATAATCTCCTGCCGTTTTTTTCGACCTCTATTCCAATGTTTTAGAAAGTTGAAGCCGCACGACTCTTGTTCCATTTGTACGTTTGGAAAAACGGAAGTGGAAGCCCGTTAGAGTAAACGTCCACAAAATGGATAAACAGATAGTAATGCCAATGCGTTTAATGAATAGCGCGGAAACAATCAACGGGCGGTAGCGTAGCTAAAACAGACATCTTCAGGTGTCGCTAATAATATTGCTTTAAATATGCGTTAAATGAATAGCGCGACAACAATCATCGGGCGGTAGCGTACCTAAATGAAACCAAAGAACACCATAAAGCGCGTATTATTTGTATTTTCTTTAATCACTACACTTAGCGCATGTGCAAGCAAACCGAGAGAAGTGGTTGCTGAACGTCCTTTAGTTGCTCAGTCTTTTGTAGATATTCCAGGCGAAAAAATCCCTGCGAAATATTGGGAGCAGTTAAACCAGGCGAATATCACGACCATTATGCATCCTCAATATCATCAAATTATCTTAGGTAAACCTTATATCTCTGCACTAGGAACGCAATGCAGAGAAATATACATTCAGTATGGGAAGCAAGGTCGTACGCAAGTTGCGTGCGCGGTTATTGATGGTTTGTCATCTAACGCAAATGAATGGCGCTTAATGCCCGTGTTAGAGAGTGGCGTTAAGACTATCGCTTTATAAGGTTAAAAGATGAACAACATTCGTTTACTTTCTGTATCACTAGCATTGCTGGCTTTCAAGGTTACGGCATCAGGCATAAGCTCGGGCTTATTAACAAACAGCAACTTTACCTCACAACCGTCGAAAAGTGTCATCGCGCCAAACCAAAGTTTGGAACAGGGTGAGTACTCTGTTGAAAACCGTCATGATGTGTTGTTACCAGGGGAAGTTGATGTCAAAAAGCTTTTACCATCCTCGGGCGATTCGCAAGTGCCACCTTATGGTGCGAATCTTTTTGCGGGCGGGTATGAGACAGAGCGAGTCGATGGTCTAAACGATAACTACCTCATTGCTCCAGGAGATAAAATCAATCTTTGGTTGTGGGGCGCGGTGAATTATTCCAATGTCATGACGGTCGATAATCAAGGTAATATCTTTGTGCCAGAGGTTGGGCCAATCCAAGTTGCCAATGTACAAGCAAGCCAAGTTAACGCATTGGTGACAAAAAAGATTAAGCAAGTGTACACACACAACGTCAATGTCTACGTCAACTTGTTAACCGCAACGCCGGTAAGTGTGTATTTAACAGGCCCAGTAATACGCCCAGGCCAATACGCAGGCATGGCGTCAGACTCCATTCTTTATTTCTTAAAGCGTGCCGGTGGTATCGATAGTGAACGTGGCAGTTATCGAGAAATACAAGTTCTGCGTAATCGCAAAGTGATCGCCAGCATCGATCTATACGATTTTATTCAACAAGGTCATTTGTCATCACCGAGTTTTAAAGATGGCGATGTGATTTTGGTTAAGCCACAAAAAGCGACGATTACCGTCACTGGCGGAGCAAGAAACCCATTTCGATTTGAGCTGGAACAGTCGATAGAAACAGGAAAACAACTGTCAGCGTATGCGAAACCATTGGCGAAAGTATCGCATGTTGGCATCGTAGGTAATCGTAGTCATGGTCCGTTCTCTTTATATATGGACTATCAAGCATTTCAAAACTTTGAGCTAAAAGATGGTGACAAAGTTTTGTTTAATGATGATCTGCATGCTCAGGTGATCGATGTGCAAGTGTCAGGCAGTTACCTTGGCCCATCCTACTTTGCCGTCAATAAGCGCACGCGTCTGCACGATTTACTCAGCAATATTGAAATAGATCCTCTCCTTGCCGATTATCAATCGATCTATTTGTTACGCCCAAGTGTGGCGAAAAAGCAAAAAGAGATGATTGATGAGTCATTAAATCGCTTAGAACGCAGCATCTTTACTGCACCAGCATCGTCGGATGGTGAAGCCGCGATACGCGCGAAAGAAGCGGAAATGGTGATGTTGTTTACCGAACGTGCTCGCAAAATCCAGCCTCTTGGCAAAGTCATCGTTGCCGATCAAGGTGCGATCGCGAATATCCTTTTGGAACAGGGCGACACCATTGTGATCCCGAGCAAGACGGACTTAATTCAAGTCGGCGGAGAAGTGTTGATGCCTCAAGCTGTGGTTTTCAACCCAGAAGCCACACTGGATGATTACATTGCTTGGGCTGGTGGCTTTACAGATCGAGCAGAAGACAACCGAATTGCGATTGTTCGTGCGAATGGTTTGGTGGAATTTGAAAGCGACACGCCAATTCAACAAGGCGATCAAATTCTAGTATTGCCGAAAGTCGATACTAAGACCATGCAAGCGGTGAAAGACATCACGCAAATCATTTATCAGATTGCGGTTGCTGCGAACGTTGCGATTAAATAACCATCATGGCAAAAGTAATCAAACGTAGCGTATTACAGGTATGGGCGGACGTGGTGTTCGCCATCTTCCTGCGGGAGATCAAAAGTACCTTTAGCGACAAATTTGGCCTGAGCTGGGCATTGATCTCACCGATGATCATGATCACCGTCATGGTGTTGATCCGTAACCCATTTGACGGTGGCAACACACACAGTATGCCAACCGTATTCTTTGTGGTTTATGGCGTAGTGTTAGTGCAGTTTTTCCTTGGGACACTAGAAAAAACCGCCACCGCCATCCAAAAAAATAAGCCCTTGTATGCGTTTAGACAAGTGCAACCAATCAGCTCTTTGATTGCAATCAGCGGGTTTGAACTGCTCAACAAGTTCGCACTGTTACTCTTACTTGCCGTGTTGGCTTATCTGCTTCAATTTGAGCCAAAGATTGCCGATCCGTTATCTGTGCTGACAACAATATTTAAAGTATGGCTATTGGCGTTATCACTAGGGACGTTATTTGCGCTGGCGAGTTGCTTTGTCCCTGAAGTCAATAAAGTGAAATCCATCTTAACCAAACCACTGTTTTTTATTTCAGGCATCTTTTTTAGCTTACAAGACATCCCACGAGAATACTGGCCGTACTTAGATTGGAACCCATTACTTCATGCGGTGGAACTGGCCCGTTACTACGCTTATCCCGCGTATGGCAAGGTTGGCGTGAGCGAATTCTACCTTGATATTGCCACCATAGGATTACTGACATTGGCCTTGTGTTGCTACCAAATCAGTTGGAAGCAAGCCATTAGCCGCTAAAAGGCATAAGGAGAAAGGGGCAAGGCACAAGTGTCGCTGCGCTCCTAAAGGTTAAAGAAAAAACAAAAGTAAGAGCAGAAGCAAAAGTAAAAAGAAAAGATAAAGCAGAAAACCACAGTTTAAGGCTCAAACTAAAGATGAGTCAGCCATCGTCGTTCCGAAAATGGAAGACGCACTATTCGAACGCTGAAAAGAAAGCAAGATGACAACGCAAACAGTAGAACAACGATTTCAAGCGTTACGACAAACGCTTAAACCAGCCGAATTTACCAGTATTGAATTTTTAGTCGCTAAAGCTCAGCAGATTGAAGCCACAGACCCTGAACTGGCACAGCGTATATTAGTGCGTGTAACTAACTTGAAAAAGCAAGTGAATAGCGGCGAGGTACAAAAGCACAAGGAGCAAGGAAGCAAGGCAAAAGTAGAGAGCAGCAAGATGAAACAAGACGGCAAAAAAGCCAAGCAAAGTAAGCTTGCGCCTTTAGCCTTGTTACTTGAGCCTGTATTTAGACGTCCTTTTATCGCTTTAGTGGTTATCCCAACCCTTATTTTTGCCTTATACCAAACTTTTTGGGCGTCTGAACGATACGTCAGTCGCGCGCAAGTGATCGTCCAACAGCCGGATGGTATGGCAACCATGGATGCCTCCATGGCAGTTTTAACTGGATTAGGCGTATCCAATACTGGCGTGGCGGATACGGAACTGGTTAAGGCGTATATCTTATCGAACGACATGGTTAAGTATCTTAACGAGAAGTTAGATATCGTTACCCATTTTAGCCAATCCAACATCGATTGGTTTAGCCGCATTGACGAAGAAGAATCATGGGAAGCCGTTTACGAGTACTACCTAACTCGGATAGACATTTACATCGACTCAAATTCCAACATCGTGCATGTAGAGACACAAGCGTTTGATCCCGAGTTTGCAAACCGCTTAACGCAAACCATCGTGGAGCGTGCGGAGTGGTACATTAACTCCATCGGCCATCAGCTTGCCAATGCCCAATTAGCGTTTATTCAAAAAGAACACACTAATATCGAGCGCAAATTACAAGATGCCCAAACCAAACTGTTAAGGTTTCAGCAACAATATAACTTGCTCGATCCAACGGCTGAAGGGGCGGCAATGCAGCAGATCACTTATGGATTGGAAGGGCAAATTTCTGCCAAAGAAGCCGAGCTGAAAAGCCTGAGTGCTATGATGAGCAGCCAAGCGCCGCAAGTGCTCTCAGTGAAAAATACCTTAACCGCACTAAAAAGCCAGTTAGATAAAGAACGAGCGAAATTATCGAACACCGAAAACCACGCAATGTCGGTCAGTGAGATTTTAACGATATACACCGATCTCAAGGTAAAAATGGAGTTAGCACTTCAAGCTTATACTTCATCACAGATTTCATTGGAAAAGTCTCGAATAGAAGCCTATCGCCAACTGAAATACCTTGTGGTTGTAGAGGCGGCCACAGAGCCGCACCAAGCCAAGTACCCAGATGTTTTTTATAACATTACGTTGTTTGGCGTTATTGCAACCATGTTATTTGTGATTGGTCGCATCGTGCTCTTGACCATTCAAGAGCTGAAATAAATATATTAAGGAATAGAAATGCCAACGTCACGCGCATGTAGCAACCCGCTTAACCGTAAAGGGATCATCCTTGCTGGTGGTTCTGGTACACGACTGTACCCAATCACCAAAGTCGTAAGCAAACAATTGATGCCCGTTTACGATAAGCCAATGATTTATTACCCAATTGCCAATTTAATGATGGCTGGGATGCACGAGATTTTGATCATCTCCACACCTCAAGAAATCCATCGTTTCCAGAACTTATTAGGCGACGGATCTCGCTGGGGTATTAAGTTTGAATACTGTGTCCAACCCTCTCCAGACGGTTTAGCACAAGCATTTATTTTAGCGGAAGATTTTCTGGCCGGTTCACCAGCGGCGCTAGTCCTTGGTGATAACCTATTTTATGGTCACGATTTACCGCAACTGCTTAATAAAGCGAACCGTCAAGAGCAGGGCGCAACGGTGTTTGGTTATCATGTTGCGAACCCAACGTCTTACGGCGTGGTGGAATTTGATGCTAACGGCCGAGTGTTATCAATAGAAGAAAAGCCACAACAACCGAAATCGAATTATGCGGTTCCGGGCATGTATTTCTTCGACAACCGTGTGGTCGAGTTCGCCAAAAATGTGAAACCATCACCACGTGGTGAGCTAGAAATCACGGATGTGATTGACCAGTACCTTAAAGCAGAAAATTTGCGCGTCGAGATCATGGGGCGCGGTACCGCATGGCTGGATACCGGAACATTGGATGACCTATTAGATGCCGCCATCTACATTCGTGCGATAGAAAAGCGCCAAGGGCTAAAAGTCAACTGCCCTGCAGAAGTGGCGTACCGTATGGGGTACATTGATGATGCGCAAATCGCTCAAATTGCACAGGACAAAATCAAATCAGGGTATGGTCAATACTTGATGGGAATCCTAGAGCAGCCATTACAAGTCAGCGCCTAAACGCAAACTTTCCACTCATTATTAAAATCATCACTCATCCGCAATGCCATCAATCATCGCGGATGAGCTTTTCATGTTGAGCAGTCAAAAATGAAATTCATCGAAACAGCGATCCCGGACGTTAAGATCATCGAACCACAAGTGTTTGGTGATGATCGTGGCTTTTTTATGGAAACGTTCCGTAGCACCTTATTTGATCAAAACTGTCATCCGCGTCATTTTGTGCAAGAGAATCACAGTAAGTCAAATCACGGTATTCTGCGCGGCCTGCATTACCAAACGGAAAATACACAAGGTAAATTGGTTCGTGTCACCAAAGGCGAAGTCTTTGATGTTGCGGTTGACATGCGAGCTGGTTCTCCAACGCTTGGTCAATGGGTTGGGGTATTGTTATCCGCAGAAAACAAACGCCAACTCTGGGTACCGGAAGGGTTTGCACACGGTTTCTACGTGACATCAGAAGAAGCCGAATTTGTCTACAAATGTACCGATTATTATAACCCAGCTGCAGAAGTGAGCATCCGTTGGGATGACCCACAATTAGCGATTGAATGGCCATTATTAGACGGCCAACAGCCGCAATTGTCAGCGAAGGACGAACAAGGGCTTAGCTTTGCCTCCGCACCTCGTTGCGTGGTTGCTCAAGAGCTTGCTGTATCATCGTGACCCTATTTATTTCAGTCATCTCGCATGATCATGATCACATTATTGAACAACTAGAAACGCTTGCACGGCTTGTTACTTACCCTCAGATAAAAGTGATTTTTCGTGATAACGTGAAATCGCAGGAATTACAGACTTATTGCGAAAGCATCGGTATTCAATATCACAGTAATGATAAGCCGTTGGGTTTTGCCGCTAACAACAATCTTAACTTCTTATTAGCCTTGGCAATGGGCCTTTCTGGTGAGGACTATTTCCTCCTGTTGAACCCTGATGTTGAGATCTCCGATCTGGCGATCAAGCACCTGCTTAGCACATTGGCACAGAGTAACCTGCCAATGATGGCGCCAAACTTGTTTCTCGATAGATCGTTTAGGCTTGCAGATGACAATCTGAGAAGATTCCCAACATTTGGCACGTTCTTGAAAAATTACCTGCTTCGTAGTCGTAGCTCGGTCATTGACAGAACATTGCCAACAGATGGGGAAACATTTTGGGCCAGTGGTGCATTTCTTGTAGTGAAAGCTCACGTCTATCAGCACTTAAATGGGTTAGATGAACGATATTTCATGTACTGTGAAGATATTGATTTTTGTTTCAGAGCATTACAAGAGGGTATCAAGGTAAGTTACTTGCCGGACATTATTGCGATCCATTATCGCCGATGCGCAAGCAGAAGGTTTGGTTCACGATTGTTTTTTCATCATGTCAAAAGCACGATTACTTATGAACTCACTCGTCGTAATTGGCTACGTTCGTGGCACAGAAAAAGCAATCTTATCACTGTGTCTGCAATTCCTATGACCTCAAGCAAAGGGGCAGAGTTAGATAGCGCCAACCTTGTAGCAGAGGCGAGCATAGTAGATAAGCAGTCATGAACTCAACATTGAATATTGCAGCCGTGGTGATTCACTATCACCCGACCGAGCAAGACTGGGAGAATACGTATTATCTCAGTCAATTTGTTCCAGTCTTGGTCGTTGATAACAGTGAGCAAGATGGTCGCCAGCCAAATGATTCCAAGGCCACTCAAGTAGAAATTAATGCGCCGAGTGATGTTTCCACATACCCCATAGTGATAATAGAAAACGGGATGAATCGCGGGGTTGCGAAAGCGCTCAACCAAGGGATTGGATACTGGCAATCCAAGAACATAGATTGGTGTTTTCTGTTCGATCAAGACAGCAAAATCTCTCCAAATTTTGTTCAAGAAATGCTGAGTCCGATTCTAGAAAGCCAGCCGCAACAAATGAACAATGTTGCGGCTTGGGTTCCCAAGTACTTTGCGACAAACCTCAATGGTTATGGCAGTGCAATTCAGGTGAGCAAATGGCGGATTAAACGTTCGTCGGTTTGTCATATAGATGGCCAAGAGGTGAAGAGCAACGGTTTATCCGTGTCTTATGCCATTACATCCGGATCGCTTATTAATATGAACGTGTTCGATGCTATCGGCATTCATGACGAGTCGCTGTTCATTGACTTTGTCGACATTGAATGGGGGTTGCGTGCCAATGCGAAAGGGTACGGGCTACGGATGAACACCGACGCAACATTAACTCACGAGCTAGGTGGTGAGCCAATAAAGTGGTTGGGTAAACGCGTTGTGAACCACTCACCTATGCGCCACTACTACTATTTTCGTAACGTTTGTCACTTATTAAAGATGCCACACATTCCAACCGTCTGGAAACTCACTGAGTTGTACAAGCTTCCTATCCGGTTTGGCTTTTATGCCCTATTGGGCACTCAGAGAAAGCAACACGTTAAAGCCATGCTGAGCGGCTTAAAAGATGGTCTGAATAACAAAACAGGTAAAAGAAATGAAAGTACTGATCACCGGTAAAGGCGGTCAACTCGCATGGGAGCTGGAGCAAACGGCGCCTGCCCATGTTGAGTTGGTCAGCTTCGATGCGCAGCAACTCGATATAACCAATCAAGCACAAGTAAATGAGATAGTGCTTGCTCATGCTCCAGATATCGTGATCAATGCTGCTGCCTATACGGCCGTGGATAAAGCCGAAACCGATCAAGAAACCGCCTTTGCGGTGAACGAGAAAGGCAGTGAGTACTTAGCGCTAATCTGCAAAGAAATAAACGCCAAGCTTATTCATGTCTCGACCGATTTTGTGTTTGATGGCACGAAAACGACACCATACCAAGTCGATGATACGCCAAATCCCATTAACGTCTACGGCGAGTCCAAACTTCAGGGTGATTTAAAAATCAGTCAAATCCTTGGGCATCAAGCCACGATCATTCGTACGGCTTGGGTTTACTCGGCACACGGTAATAACTTCGTTAAAACCATGCTTCGCCTAATGGCAGAAAAAGAGCAACTTGGCATCGTCTACGATCAAGTTGGCACGCCAACCTGGGCAAAAGGCCTAGCGCAGATGATCTGGCAACTCATTGAGAAGCAAGGGACAAGAAACAAGGCGCAAGGTGCAAGTGAAAAAAACGCAGCGTCTTTAACCCTTGAGCCTTCAAGCGAAGCGCCCTTAACTCTTAAACCTGCAGCTACGCTGCTGCACTGGACAGACGCTGGCGTGGCCTCTTGGTACGATTTCGCGGTCGCGATTCAAGAACTCGCGATAGAAAAAGGCATGCTAGATAAGGCGATTCCCATTCGCCCAATCCCTGCGAGCCATTACCCAACGCCTGCTAAGCGACCAAGCTTTAGCGTCATCGACAAAAGCACGGCAGAGAAAGCCAGCGGGGTAGAAACCAAGCACTGGCGAGCGCAGCTATCCGCCATGCTGGATGAACTAAAACTGCAGGTTCAAGGCTAAAGTGAAAAGGGTGTCGCTTCGCTCCTTCAAGGGAAACGAAACAAATAAGCCAAGTTATTGTTGAAATACAATATCAAGCGCTTATTTCTTGCACCTTGCTCAACTTTCAACTTTCAACTTTCACTTTCAACGTTAATTGCAAAAAATGAAAACAAGAAACTTATTGGTAACAGGCGGCGCTGGTTTTATTGGCGCTAACTATGTGCTTTATTGGCTAGAAAATAATCCACAAGATAAAGTGGTGGTATTGGATGCGCTGACGTATGCAGGTAACCGCGCGAATCTTGCATCGGTAGAACAACATCCGAACTTTATTTTTACCCATGGTGACATTTGCGACACTAATCTAGTAGAGAAACTGCTCAAAGAACATCAGCTGGACACTATTGTACACTTTGCAGCAGAATCTCATGTAGACCGTTCAATCACGGGCCCAGATGCGTTTATCGAAACCAACATCTTGGGAACGTACAGCCTACTAAAAGCGGCAAAAAAAGTCTGGATTGATGAACCAAAAGCGGAAGGAAAATCACCTTTAGCTCACCGTTTCCATCACGTTTCGACGGATGAGGTGTACGGCACTCTCGCTCCAAACGATCCGGCGTTTACTGAGCAAACGGCTTATGCGCCAAACTCGCCATACTCGGCATCAAAGGCAGCATCAGACCATCTAGTACGTGCTTACCATCATACCTATGGATTAGAGGTGACAACCTCAAACTGCTCAAACAACTACGGGCCTTACCACTTCCCAGAGAAGTTGATCCCACTGATCATCACCAACATTTTGCACAACAAACCGCTGCCAATTTATGGCGATGGTCAGCAAATCCGTGACTGGTTATACGTAGAAGATCACGCTCGCGGCATTGAGCTGGTGTTAAACAAAGGCCAAGTCGGCGAGAACTACAACATCGGCGGCCACAATGAATGGGCGAACATCGATATTGTAAAAGTCGTGTGTAAGCTGATGAACGAATACTTCAGTAACGAAGGTACTTCCCTTGAATCTTGCACCTTGAACCTTGCTCCTGCAATGCTTAAAGAGAAATTCCCTGAGGCCACTTTAGCTGCTGAAAGTAGAAGTGAAGAGCTGATCACTTACGTCACCGACCGTGCCGGCCACGACCGCCGCTACGCGATTGATGCCACTAAAACCAACAGCGAGCTGGGATACAAACCAGCGGAGTCGTTTGAAACGGGAATTAAGAAAACCGTTGAGTGGTATCTAAATCACCAGGACTGGTGGCAACCTTTGAGCAAATAACGCGAAGTTAAACTATTAATAGAATACATCAATTTTATAGGCTAGAAATGGCACACTTTAATATTCAAAAGAAGTTCAAAAAACTTACTTCAGAAGAACAAGTTAAAACTAACGCTGAATTAAGTAATGAAGAAAAAAGCATAGAAACTATCTATCACTCCGGACTATTCTCTACTGAGTGGTATTTTGAGTCCAATCCAGATATTGCTGAAGCTCAAGTTAATCCATTAGAGCACTATTTTTTTAATGGAGAAAAAGAAGGCAGAACACCCTCTTACCTCTTTGACCCAACATGGTATCTTGATTGCAACCCGGATGTTAAATCATCAGGAATGGCCCCATTAGAACATTACATACTCTACGGGGAAAAAGAAGGCCGTAAACCGTCCATTTACTTTGATCCTGAGTTTTATAGAATTAAATACAACCTTGATGAGGCCACATCCCCACTAAAACACTTTTACGATAATGTACAGACCGGTCAATTCGACCCTGTCCCAGAATTTAACTCTGAGTATTACCTCACTATCAACATTGATATCAAAGATGCAGGGTTGGATGCATTTAAGCACTTTATCTTGCAAGGTTATCTAGAAGGACGTAACCCAAATCCCGAGTTCAATGTTGGCTGGTACGCACAGGAATACCTAGAAAATGATCTATCTAAACATGCTTTTTATCATTTCCTATCAGAAGGTAAGTCTCAAGGGCTAAAAACCAGTCCTCAAACATTCGCGTCAAATGGCCAAGAAAACACATCTATACCAAGTAACACATCAGTAGCGATCAATTACATAGATTATGAAGCGCAATATCACAAAGCAGGAGCTCAATTTGAAGAGTTTGCCTTTGGAGCAAGAACCCATGATCCTGATGTAAAGCTCATCGCTTATTACCTGCCACAATTTCATCCATTTACGGAAAATAACGAATGGTGGGGCACTGGATTCACCGAGTGGACTAACGTAACACGAGCAAGGCCAAGATTTAATGGTCATGTCCAGCCACATCTGCCAAGAGACCTAGGCTTCTATGACTTACGTCTCAAAGAAACTTTGGTTAAGCAAGCTGAAATGGCACGTGCAGCCGGACTTGAAGGTTTCTGCTTCTACCATTATTGGTTTAATGGAAAACGTCTTATGGATGGTCCAGTAAATCTGTTATTGGAAAATGGAGATATAGAGTTACCGTTCTGTTTGATGTGGACCAATGAAAACTGGTCGCGACGTTGGGATGGGTTGGATCAGGATATCTTAATTGCCCAAGACTATCGTGATGAAGATGACGAGGCATTTATCGCGGATATAGTAAGGCACTTTGAAGATCCTCGTTATATTCGAATCGATGGTAAACCATTGTTCTTTATCTACCGTCCTGGCATTGTCCCGGAAGCTAAAGCCAAGTTTGAGAAGTGGCGCGAACTACTCAAAACTAACCATGATACAGAAGTTATCTTCTACATGGCACAGGCATTTGATGACAATGACCCGAGACCATACGGTTTGGATGGCGCAATCGAGTTTCCACCCCATAAAGTTGCGGCGGGCCTGCCATCTGTAGCTCAGGAGCTGGGGCTGTTTGACCCGAACTTTACCGGGCATTATCCAAGTTATGACGCAATGGCTGAGAATAGTCTATCAGACGTAGAATTCGAATATGATGTCATCAAGGCCGTGACTCCTATGTGGGACAACGAAGCCCGCAAACCTAACCGTGGTATGGGCTTTGTTGGAGCTACCCCACAAAAGTACCAGCGCTGGTTGAGTTCAGTGATAGATTATGCCCGTCGTAATCCGGTTCAAGGTGGGCATAAATTTGTCGCTATCAACGCCTGGAACGAATGGGCGGAAGGTGCGTACCTCGAGCCCGATCAGTACTATGGTTCTGCGTACCTTAATGCGACCTATCGTGCAGCTTATGGAATTGAAACGCTTGAAGGTAAATATCCGGTTGTTTTAGTGGGCCATGATGCCTATAAACATGGCGCACAGTTACTGACTCTCAATATTTTCAAGACGCTTCGTCAGCAATTCGGCGTAGATGCCCGTCTGATAATTCTGGGTGAAGGACCTTTGGTTGAAGAGTACGAGAAAATTGGACCAACTTATGTGTGTCACAATGACTTGGAAAAATTCAGAGAGTACTCTGCACAATTGCAGCAAGAGATAGGCGTAAAACGTGCAATATGCAACACCACTGTATCTGGAAAAACAGCAACCATTCTGCACGAACAAGGCTATGAATTTGTATCCTTGGTGCACGAACTGGAGAACCTTATTCGTGAATATAGCCTCGAAGGTGCCGTAAATGATATTTCAGCTTATGCGAAGCAGGTTATTTTCGCGGCAAAAGCAGTAAAAGACTCGTTCGTGAAAGTGGCGGAGAGTGCTGATGATAGTAAGTTGATTATTCACCCTCAGGGAATCTATCAGGCGGTTAGCTATCAAGAAGAAGCGTACCTAAGCATTCGTGAAGAGTTGGGAATACCGGATAGTGCCAAACTAGTCGTTAACGTTGGCTATGCAGACTTACGTAAAGGCTTTGACATCTTTGTTAACACAGCAAAGGTGCTAGTAGAGCGCGATCCTTCGTTCCACTTCCTGTGGATTGGTGATATAGAAGGTTCGTTGAAGCATTGGTTAAAGTCCGACTTGGAAAGCGAATTGCTTAAAGGCAACTTCCATAATATCCCTTTCACCAATGAGATTTCACGTTACCTGTCAGCTTCTGATGTCTTCGCCATGACATCCCGGGAAGATCCATTCCCTTCAGTTGTCATGGAAGCTCTGGCTATTGGTACGCCTGTTGTTGGTTTCATCGGTGGCGGTGGTTTTACTGAATTGCTGGAAGAGCCTGTCAATGGTGCCGCGGTTCCAATGGCTGATATTCAGTCAATGGCGAACGAAATTACAGCTCAAGTTGTCGAGGACAACGAAGAGAAGCGTTCACTGCGTAGAAAGGCGGCAGCCGAACGTTTCAGCTGGGATGATTATGTATTTTCATTACTTCAATACCTAGATCCCAATTTGGAAAAAGTGACAGTATCCATACCGAACTACAATTATGAAAAACATATCGGCGAACGACTCCGTTCTGTTTTTGCTCAGCACTACCCAGTGTTTGAAGTTGTGGTCTTGGATGACCGCTCGCCAGACAACAGTATTGAAGTCATCAATGCTACGGCAGAAGCGTATCAACGTCAGATCAAGTTGATTGTGAATGAGGAAAACTCAGGCTCAGTCTTCAAACAGTGGAAGAAAGGTGCTGATTTAGCTCGTGGTGACTACTTGTGGATAGCTGAGGCTGATGATTCTGCGGCGCCAGAGTTTTTGTCAACCATACTCAGTGGTGATACTGAGTTCGACTTGGCATATACCGATTCCAAGCAAATCGACGAAAATAATGTTCATCTCGCAGATAACTACCGCTATTATTATGATGCTGATATGCAAGCTTGCTTGGATAAACCGGGAGTTTATGAAGGCAGTGATATTATTGAGTCTTGTCTCGCGATAAAAAACCAGTTTATGAATGTAAGTTCGGTGGTATTTAACAGACAAGCCTTAGTAAGTTGTTTTGATGAGAATATTCATGAACTGCTTGAATTTAAAGTTGCAGGTGACTGGTTTGTTTATGTGAAATTATTGTCAAAAAAAACTGCTCGTTGCAAGTTGATACCAGATTCGCTAAATACACATCGGCGTCACTCAAGAAGTGTTACGCATCAGAACTTAAAAATACAAATCAATGAAATTGAAAACATTCAAGTCATAGCCAATCAGCGTATTGTTACCAAGTCCATCATAGAACAACAACATACATACTTGAATAACTTAAAAAACAAATTAAAAATAGGTTAAGATCATGAATAAAGTCGGAATCGTTGGTATTGATTTAAAACAATTGCCAAGTTTAAGTGGCAAACAAGCTTTAGATGCAAGTGGTAATAATTTTGGCAATATGTTGTTCACTAACGCTGCCTATCAACAACTTGCAGGAGCTCGCCATATCGGGTTTAACTGGGAGCCTAGGAAAGTAAAAGATGAATACTCATCAATTTTTATTCCAGCAGCTAATTGGATTAACAAAAATCAAGATTGGGGGTGGTTGGCTGAACTCATTGAAAAAACAGACCTACCTTGTGTTGTTGTGGGTTTGGGCTCACAAGTTGATAATATTTCTGATGTAAAATCAATACCAGAAGGTACTAAAAAACTGCTCGCGGTAATTTCAGAAAGAAGTTCCGGAGTCGGAGTTAGGGGGGACTTTACTGCCGAAGTAATTAATCATTGTGGAATAAAAAATGTTGAGGTTTTGGGCTGTCCTTCTATTTTCACTTTTGGATGCGCGCCAAAATTAAGAGATATTACACCAGGTGAAATGACGCGTATTGGTGTCGGTCCAACACGCTATGTATTGAATGCTACCAATGACAGTAATCGCTTTGACAAACAAAGACAGCTGTATCAGTTTGCGATTCGAGAAGCGTCTTCAATTTATTACCAGTCAGAACAGTATGAAATTAAAGAGCTATCAAGAGAACAACAAAATGAAACTCAACATCAATTAGCGCAAAGCTACTATGGTATCAATAATAGACAGACACTTAGAAATGCACTACTTGAAAAAGGTAAATATCATACAAGTCTATCAAGTTGGCTTGCAGATGTAAAAAAAGATGACCTTTATATCGGTACACGCATTCATGGTGCAATTGCTGCGACATTGGCCGGAACTCCTCCAATACTAATTACACATGACAACCGAACTAAAGAATTGGCAGAAACAATGGCCGTGCCTAATATTGGAATTGAAGAATTTAATGTTGCTAGGTTATATGATGTAGAAAGTTTGATAAATGAAATGGATTTCAAAAAATACCTAAGAAGAACTGAAATGAATTTCAAAAAATTAAAACAGTTTTATTCTGCAAATAGTTTGAAAACGAAATTTTGAAGAGTTTGTTTACTATGTTTTTTAATCGAAGCTTGATGGGATCTTTTAGAAAGGAAGACTCGAAAAATAAGACGATTTACTTGCATATTGGTGCACCCAAGACTGGTACTTCTGCTATTCAATATCATTTGGAAAATGAATCTAAATACCTTTTAAAACATGGCTTTGAGTACCCAGACTTTGGTAAGGGAGGAGGCATTATTCCATCGGGGAATGCAACATGAATAAAAGGGGTCAGAGTCAATTAACGGCTTAGTTCATAGTTTGATTCTAAATGTTTATCAAGGATGATTTTATTGCTTTTGGCCCTCAAAGTGTTGTCTGTTTTCTAACATGCTGATGTAGTTTCTTAGATAGTGGTCGGAATTCACTCTGACCCTATTTGATTATGTAATCACATCGAAAGCTACTATCGTTATGACTACATTTGCAAGATCCATTCGAAGAAGAGCTTACATGCTGGTGGGATTAATAACTGGCGCGGTTTTTTATTCGACCGACTTTTAGGTAGTAAAGAACAAGTTAATAGCATTATTGAGCGTTTTGTGGAATAAAAGGGGTCAGAGTGAATTAACGGCTTAGCTTGGCTCTAAGAGATAAATGGGGTCAGAGTCAATTAACGGCTTAGTTCATAGTTTGATTCTAAATGTTTATCAAGGATGATTTTATTGCTTTTAGCCCTCAAAGCGTTGTCTGTTTTCTAACATGCTGATGTTGTTTCTTAGATAGTGGTCGGAATTCACTCTGACCCTATTTGAGAGGTATTGATGCCAAGAAAGCCAAGATTTGCGCCCGTTGGGGTTGCACAACATGTTATTCAACGTGGTAACAACCGACAAGTTTGCTTTTGCAATGATGAAGATATGCTGGCGTATCTTGAGTGGCTAAAACAATACGCTGATAAATTTGATGTTCATATTCATGCTTGGGTATTAATGACCAACCATGTTCATTTGCTGTGTACACCTTATAGTGAACACGGCGTATCTAAGATGATGCAATCTATAGGGCGCTCCTATGTTTATTACTTTAATAAACGTTATGGTCGTTCAGGAACTCTTTGGGAAGGGCGCTTTAAGTCGGCATTGGTAGATTCCGATAATTATCTGTTTTCACTTTATCGCTATATTGAGATGAATCCGGTAGCGGCTAACATGGTCTCTCATCCGGCTGAATATCAATGGTCTAGCTACCATTCGAATGCCTTAGGTCGAGCTTCTCAGCTTATTAAGCCACATTGCGATTATCTTGCTCTAGGGGGAGATGCCCATAGTAGGCTAAGCGCATATACAGCAATGTTTGCATCTTCTTTACCGAACTCAGTTAACCAAATCATCAAAGTTGCAACAGACTCTAGCTTAGCGATAGGCAGTGAAAAGTTTGTCGCACAAATTGAATCGTTATCCGGACAAGCCTTTCGCCCTCGAAGGCAAGGAAGACCAACTAAACGCGTGTATCAATACGCTAATAATAAAATAAATTAGAAATTATTATGATTAAAAAATGCTTATTCCCGGCAGCTGGCTACGGCACCCGTTTTTTGCCTGCCACTAAATCCATGCCAAAAGAGATGATGCCCGTCGTCAACAAACCGTTAATTGAATACGGCGTAGAAGAGGCGATTCAGGCGGGCATGGATGGCATGTGTATTGTTACTGGTCGTGGCAAGCACACGCTGATGGATCACTTCGATAAAAACTACGAATTGGAACATCAGATCAATGGCACAGATAAAGAGGCGCTGTTAACGGACATACGTCGCTTAATTGATTCAGCCCATTATACCTACATTCGCCAACGTGAAATGAAAGGTTTAGGTCACGCCATTTTAACAGGGCGTGAGTTGGTGGGGGATGAGCCGTTTGCAGTGGTACTGGCGGACGATCTGTGTGTCAATGAGGGTGACGGTGTGCTGGCACAAATGGTGGCGCTGTATAAACAGTTCCGATGCTCGATTGTCGCCGTACAAGAAGTGCCAGAGTCAGAAACGCATAAATACGGCGTGATCTCGGGTGAGATGATCAAAGAGGATTTGTACCGCGTGGATAACATGGTTGAAAAACCAGAAGCAGGTACGGCGCCTAGCAACTTAGCCATTATTGGTCGTTACATCTTAACGCCAGACATTTTTGAATTGATCGAACAAACCGAGCCGGGCAAAGGCGGAGAAATCCAAATTACCGATGCATTATTGAAGCAAGCTCACAACGGTTGCGTATTAGCGTATAAATTCAAAGGAAAACGTTTTGATTGCGGCAGTGTAGAGGGTTATATAGACGCCACCAATTACTGTTTTGAAAATCTCTACAAAAAATGAACAAGCTGAAATCGTTATTGCCGACCTCTGTGATTAATGCACTCAAACGGCAGGACTGGGCGATTCGGGCTTATCAACGTTGGGGCTTGAAACAAGCCCCAATTCATGGTTTGCACCATTACGAGTTGATTTGCGCTCAGCAATCGAATTTATTGGTGGGTTTGCCGTCAGTTGATTCAACGACTGCATTTTCCATTGTGGTGCCCGTTTATAAACCCGATCTTGCTTTGCTGCGCGAGATGGTGCAATCGGTGCAAGCGCAAACTTACCATCACTGGCAGTTGATTTTGGTCGATGATGGCAGTGCATCTGAACCACTGACCGAGCTGCTCAACCAGTTAAAATCAAACAAGATCCAAGTGGTGGTTCGGCATCAAAACGGCCACATCTCAGCGGCGTCTAACTCCGGCTTGCAACAGGCCTCTGGTGATTTTGTTGTTCTGCTGGATCAAGATGACTTGCTTCACCCAGAGGCGTTAAAATGCATGGCGCATTATGTTTCGATGCACCCTAATGCTAATGTGCTTTACAGCGATGAAGACAAAATCGATGCACAGGGTAATCGCAGTGAGCCGCACTTTAAGCCGCGCTTTAACCGTGATTTGCTTTATTCGCATAACTACGTATCACACCTTGGTGTGTATCGCCGCAGTTTGTTAGAACAGATTGGCGGTTTTCGTGAGGGGTTAGAGGGCAGTCAAGATTACGACTTGCTATTGCGCTGTGTCACGCACTCTGAACCTGAGCACATTGTGCATGTGCCGTATGTGCTTTACCATTGGCGAGCGATTGCTGGCTCAACGGCGTTGGCTGAGAGCGAAAAAAGCTACGCACAACACGCTGGTCTCGCGGCGTTGAGGGATCATCTTGCCGATACTGGCGCGACAGTCAGTGAAGGCAAATTGGCCAATACCTACAAAATCACGTGGCCAGTGCCAGAGCCAATGCCGTTGGTGTCGATCATCATCCCGACCAAAAATGGTACTGAGTTGGTGAAACAATGCATCGACTCTTTATATCGTTTGACGACGTATCCTCACTTTGAGGTGCTGTTGGTCGATAACGGCTCGGATGATGCAAACGCGTTGGCCTATTTTGCTCAGTTAGCTGAGCAAGGTAAGGTGCGTCTGCTTAATTACCCACACCCGTTTAATTATTCCGCCATTAATAACTTTGCTGTGACGCAAGCGAAGGGAGAGCATTTGGTGTTGATGAATAACGACATCGAAATCCTTTCTCCTAACTGGTTAAGAGAAATGGTGGGGCATTTAGCAAGGCCAAATGTTGGCTGCGTGGGGGCTAAGCTTTATTACCCTAATGGCACCTTACAACATGCTGGAGTGATCACTGGTTTGGGTGGCGTGGCTGGTCACTCTCATAAGCATTTCCCAGGAGAGCATCCGGGTTACTTTAAACGCTTACAACTGACGCAAGATCTTTCTGCCGTCACAGCGGCGTGTTTAGGTGTGCGCAAAGCGGTGTTTGAACAGGTCGGTGGCTTAAACGAGCGCGATCTAACCGTGGCGTTTAATGATGTTGATTTTTGCTTAAAGGTCGATCAGGCTGGTTACCGGAACATCTGGTCACCCTACATCGAAATGGTGCATCACGAGTCCATTAGCCGAGGCCATGAAGACACGCCAGCCAAGCAAGCGCGTTTTGCCAAAGAAATAGAATACATGAAGCAGACTTGGGGGGATCGCTTACTTGATGATCCGCATTACAGCCAATGGTTAACCCTAGACCGAGAAGATTTTAGTTACCGAGTATGATCCGTCAATTTTTAAAAAAACAATCAGAGCAGCCCTCTTGTAACCCAGTTGAAGTTGCGCAGCCGAGTATTAAGTCGTTATTCTTTGTCCACATTCCTAAAACGGCGGGTACTAGTTACCGCAAGGCGCTAGAGGCGATGCAGCCAATGGAAAAGGATTACGGCGCAACAGCGTGTGAAACGTCACCTCTAGTGCGCGCGCACATGCATGAGGAGGTGAATCCTTATGCGCTGAAACAAGTGATGATGGCAAGCCCTTTCGCGTTAACCGGCCATGTTCATATTCAAAAATACGCTGATTTTTTTGATGTACGTAACATCGTCACTTTCGTCCGAGAGCCGATTGGACAAATAGTGTCTCACTACAATCATTTTGTGACTCATAATGGATTTAGCGGTGATTTTGCTAAATTCTACCGTTCGGCGCAGTTTCGCAACGTGCAGGCGAGGTATCTCAATGGGTTTCCTATTACGTTGCTCGGTTTTACCGGCCTCACTGAACACTATAATGATTCGCTAGCGCTGATTAACCATGGTTTAGAACTTGAGTTGGCCCCGCTCAAGCAAAATATTGCGGCGAAAACACATCAAAAGAAAGAGGGGTTGCCCCAAGCGGTTTCTGATGAGTTAGTCAAACTTAACCAACAAGATATCCGTTTGTATCAACAAGCCCTCGAGTTGCACCATCAGCGCATGGCACTGTTTGAGCAAGGTAAGCCCTGGGCCCATTTGTATGCGCATGTTAATCCAAATGATGTGTTGCATGGTTGCGCTTATTTTGCCTCAGGTGACGAGCCTGTGACGGTCGTGGTTAAAATAAACGGTGAAGAGCAGGCGATGCTAACCGCACAAGAGTATTGTGGTATGTTTCCTAAGTTTATTTTTCCGCGCCAGCGCTATATTGGGTTCAGTTTGCCATTGGCTAAATGGCGCGAGGCTGGGATCCGCGAGTTAGAATTGATGGTGAGTGCGACAGGGCAAACGTACCGTGTAGACTTACCTGAGCAGTTTTAATTCAATATTTAACGTAGTAAATAACCATGATTACCCTATCTCACTTAACCAAGTATTACCCGTCAGATTTGGGTAAGCAATACATCTTTCAAGATCTCAGTTTTACTTTTCCTGCAGGGCATAACATCGCCCTGTTAGGCTCCAATGGTGCAGGTAAATCCACGTTATTTCGTATCCTCGCAGGGAGTGAATACCCAAATAAAGGAAAGGTAATTTCTGATAACGCCATTTCTTGGCCGGTCGCATTGGCAACAGGGATCCACCCACAAATGACGGGGCGAGAGAACACTCGCTTTATTGGCCGTGTGAATGGTGTGGCGGATCTGGATGCGTTTGAGGAAAAAGTAAAAGCCTTCGCTGAGCTCGGCGTGAAATACGATTTACCGGTAAAAACGTATTCTAGCGGTATGCGGGCTCGGTTAACGTTTGGTTGCTGTATCTCGATTGATTTTGATGTCTATCTGATTGATGAGGCCACCTCGGTCGGTGATGCTAAGTTTCGCCAAAAGGCCAAGCGAGCGCTGTTAGATAAAAGCCGAGATGCCAGCTTGATCATGGTCAGCCATGATATGAAAGAGATCCGCGAGTTTTGTGACAGTGCGGTGATTTTGCATCAAGGTGAGTTAACCTTCTACGAGGATTTGGATCAAGCGATAACGGTCTACAACGGCTTAGGGAAATAGAATTTAGGACCTAGGACCTAGGACCTAGGTACTTCCATATCGAGAAATCCATCATGGATCAGTTTTCTGCATTTTTTGTTATCGTTTTATTTATTTTAACCATCGTTGGTTTAGTGCGTTATCAGGCGCAACCGGAACGGGTTTTTGGTGTGCTACTGCTTACCTTGTATTGCACCAACATGGTCACCACTGAGCAAGTGATTAACAGCTTCGCGAATAAAGGCTTGTTAACGTTAGTTTTGCTTATGGTCTGCTCCATCGCTTTGGAGAAGACTACGTTATTGCGCCAAGTAGCGGCGTTTGTGGTTAAACCCAATTATGCGCAAACTTGGTTCCGCCTTTACAGCGTGACAGTGTTTTCTTCGGCGCTGCTGAATAATACCGCTGTGGTCTCTACCATGCTGGCCCCAATTAGAAATAATCCGCACCATGCGGCGAGTAAGTTGCTGTTACCACTCTCTTATGCGGCAATTTTGGGAGGGACGCTCACGCTGATCGGCACCTCTACCAACCTTATCGTAAACAGCATGGTGCTAGATGTTGGTTTAGCGCCTCTTAGATTTTTTGATTTTACGTTAGTGGGCAGTGTGTTGGTATTGGGCTGTGGCGTGTTGTTGTTCGGGTTGTCTCGGTTTTTACCAAACCATGCCAATGTAAAAACAGTCGCTGCCGATTACTTTACGGATGCGAAAGTTTTGGCCTCTTCCTCCTTGATTGGACGTACCATCGAAGAGAACGGTCTTCGTAATCTGGAATCCTTGTTTTTGGTCGAGATCTTGCGTGATGGCCGGTTGATCTCTCCTGTCTCGCCTAAAGAAGTCATCGAAGAAAATGATCGGTTATTGTTTAGTGGCGACATTAAAAAAGTGACCTTACTCAACCAGTTTGACGGGTTAAGTTTGTTTGCTGATGAGAATGGATTACCGCTTCAAAATTTAACCGAAGTGGTGGTTCGCCCAGAGAGTTTATTGGCGGGAAAAACGCTGAAAGATGTCGGGTTCCGAGCCTTGTTTGATGCGGCGGTGGTTGCCATAAAGCGTGACGGCAAAGCACTCTCGGGTAAGTTGGGGGATATTCGACTAAACCCTGGTGATTATCTTATGCTGGCGGTCGGTAAAGACTTTCACTCACGACACAACTTGAGCAAAAACTTTTACTTTATTAGTGGGGTAGAGACAGAGCACCTGCTAACGGGGCCTAAAGCGCATTTGGCCACTTTTGGTTTTTTTACCGCGATCGCGTTAGCGGCATTAGAACTCGTGCCGCTTTTTCAAGGCATGCTGCTGTTGCTAGGTATGCTACTACTAAGCCAATGTTTGTCTGCCAATGAGATGATTGCGAGGTTACCTCGGCAAATTTGGCTGATCATCGCTTCGGCACTGTTGCTCTCCCAAGCACTGTCTAATACGCAAGCATTAGCGATGTTCAGCGGGTTTATCTCACAACATCAGCACGCGCTTAGCCCATTTTGGGGCTTGGTATTGGTTTATGTGTTCACTTGGCTTATTACCGAGCTGGTGACGAACAATGCGGCAGCGGCGCTCATGTTCCCGATTGCGTATGGGATGGCAATTAGCCTAGACAGTAATTTGCACAGTTTTATCTTGGCGGTCGCGTTTGGTGCGAGTGCCAGTTTTATTAGTCCTTATGGCTATCAGACCAATTTGATGGTGTACAGTGCCGGGCACTACACCTTGTCCGATTTTATCAAGGTCGGGCTTCCGATGAGTTTGCTTTACGGCAGCATTGTTATCTCTGCCATTGTCTATTTTTATGGGGTTTAAAGAGAAGGCAAAAAGGTTAAAGGCACAAGTAGCAAGGCTAAAGTGGCGCTTTGCGCCAAAGTCAGAAAGGTACAAGTGGTGCATTCGCACCAAAGTGACAAGTAAACGCGAAGAAAAAGTGAAAGAATGGGAGAAGCAGTCAAAATTAACGTTGACTGGTTGGAGGGCTAGATAAAGAATCCACTTTCCACTTTCCACTTTCCACTTTCCACTTTCCACTTTCCACTTTCCACTTTCCACTTTCCACTTGACATAACCAGTTCGTACAACGAATTTAGTTTACATCTTTTAGTATTGGAACAATTTGAATGAGAATATCTCCAGAACGTATGACACATTTGAAACAGCTTGAAGCTGAGTCTATCCATATCATGCGTGAAGTCGTCGCTGAGTTTGATAACCCAGTGATGCTGTACTCGGTGGGTAAAGATTCTTCAGTGATGTTGCACTTGGCGAAAAAGGCCTTTGCACCAGGTGTTCCTCCGTTTCCTTTGATGCATGTGGACACGACATGGAAGTTCAAAGAGATGATCGAGTTTCGTGACTACATGGCAAACAAGTTAGGTATGAAGCTGATTGTTCACCAAAACCCTGAAGGGTTAGCGATGGATATCAACCCATTTGTGCATGGTAGTTCAATGCACACCGATATCATGAAAACGCAAGGGCTTAAGCAGGCGTTGGATAAGTACGGTTTTGATGCGGCATTTGGTGGCGCACGCCGTGATGAAGAAAAATCGCGAGCAAAAGAGCGTGTTTACTCTTTCCGAGATGAGCATCACCGCTGGGACCCAAAAAACCAACGTCCTGAGTTGTGGAACATTTACAACGGTAAAGTACACAAAGGTGAAAGTATTCGCGTGTTCCCACTCTCTAACTGGACGGAACTGGACATCTGGCAATACATTTACCTAGAGAACATCGAAATCCCAGGTTTGTACCTGTCGAAACTTCGCCCTGTGGTTGAACGTGATGGTATGTTGATCATGGTGGATGACGAGCGTATGGAATTGAAAGAAGGCGAAGTCGCAGAAGAGAAAATGGTTCGCTTCCGTACTCTGGGTTGCTACCCACTGACTGGTGCGGTGGAATCAGAAGCCACGACGCTACCTGAAATCATCCAAGAGATGTTGCTAACCACCACGTCTGAGCGCCAAGGCCGAGCGATTGACCACGACAGTTCTGGCTCAATGGAAAAGAAAAAACGCGAAGGTTATTTTTAGGCGAAGCCTAAGAAAAAAGTACGCCTTCGGCGTAAAGAGGAAAGTTTATTGCTTTGCAATGAAAGTAGAAAGTTGAATCGGGTCATTATTGTGCAATGGGTCGGATGGTTTGTACATAAGATCGACTAATCGGCAAGTTTTTGATTTTCTTGATTTCATAATTGATTCTATATACTAGAGGTTATGAGATGAGGGTAAACCGATTTGAGGAGTTGAAGGTTTGGCAGAAAGCATCAAGATTAACAGTTGATATTTATAAGCACTTTGTCGAATCGAAAGATTTTGGGTTTAAAGATCAAATTACACGTTCAGCGTTGTCTATTCCGAGCAATATTGCAGAAGGGTTTGAACGAAGATCTAGCAAGGAATTTAAGCTCTTTCTCTCTTATTCAAAAGGATCGAGTGGCGAGCTACGAACCCAAATCTACATTGGTATTGAGATTGGATATATTCCCACCCAAACCGGCAAAGACTGGTTACTGGAAGTGGAGGAAATATCAAAAATGTTGTCTGGTCTGATGAAATCAATTAAGACATCCTAACTTTCAACTTTCAACTTTCAACTTTAACCCCCTATCAATATAGGTAGAGAAATGTTATCTCCTTACGAATTTAAAGCGAATGAGTCAGTAAGTGACGACGTGGTTTGGCACAACACGACAGTGACGCACCAAGACCGTATTCAACTTAAGCAGCAAAAGCCCGTGGTACTATGGTTTACCGGCTTAAGTGGTTCGGGTAAATCGACGGTTGCGAACGCAGTAGAAAGCAAACTGCTAAGCCTAGGTAAACACAGTTATCTGCTCGATGGTGATAACGTGCGCCATGGACTGAATAAAGACCTCGGTTTTAGTGATAGCGACAGAGTCGAAAACATTCGCCGCATTGGTGAAGTGGCCAAATTGTTTGTTGATTCTGGTTGTATTGTTCTTACGGCGTTTATTTCTCCATTTATAGCCGATCGCGATCAGGCGAGGGCACTGCTTGAAGATGGACAGTTTTTAGAGGTGTTTATTGATACGCCATTAGAGGTGTGTGAGAGCCGCGATCCGAAAGGGCTGTACAAAAAAGCACGCGCAGGGGAGATCAAGCACTTTACTGGGATTGATTCTGCGTACGATGCGCCAACGGCACCAGATATTCACGTGAAAACAGCCGAAAAATCAGTTGAAGAATGTGCAGAGTATGTCGTTAAGCAACTGCAAGAGTTGAAATATATTTAAGGTAAAAGGTAAAAGTGGTGCGTTCGCACCAAAGTAAAGCAAGAGCAAAAGAAAATGGATAAAGGTGCGCTTTGCGCCAAAGGGAAAAGTAAGAGCTGAAGAGAAAACGAAAGAAATAGCAGGAAAAGCAGTCAAAATTAACTGTTGACTGGTTTGTTAGGTGAAAACCCACTTGCTACTTGCTACTTGCTACTTGCTACTTGCTACTTGCTACTTGCCCTTCCCGAGAATTGGAATATTTATGCATTATGATGTCTTTAATGGTGATGCTGACGGTATTATCTCGTTGCTGCAATTACGCTTCGCGCAGCCTAAATCAAGTCAGTTGATTACCGGCGTAAAGCGAGATATCAAACTGCTTCGCCAAGTATCGGCACAGGCGGATGTCGATTCAGTGACGGTGCTTGATATCTCGATGGAGAAAAATTTCGAGCCGCTGATGGCTTTATTGGATCGAGGTGTTTCGGTGTTTTATTGCGATCATCACCGAACGGGTGATGTTCCGGTCTCTGAAAGATTAACGGCCCTAATTGACTTGGCACCAGAGGTGTGTACGAGCCTTTTGGTCAATGAGCACTTACAAGGACAATTTGCTAAGTGGGCGGTAGTGGGGGCTTTTGGTGACAACTTGTTTGCTCAAGCTCGCCAATTGGCAGCAACACTATCACTCAGTGAAGAAGACACCGAATTTTTACTCGAGCTCGGTACACTCATTAACTACAACGGTTATGGTGCCAGCTTGAGCGATTTACATATTGAGCCTGCCGAGTTGTATCGCAAACTCTTGGCATACCCATGCCCACTGATGTTGCGCGATGACATGGCTTCTCCTTACTACCAGCTTAAAAGTGGTTATGCATCAGATTATCGCTACATCGTTGACCTTGCTCCGCTAGAAAACACGGATGTGAGCTGTGTGTATGAGTTGCCCAATGAAGCATGGGCAAGGCGCATTAGTGGCGTATTTAGCAATGATTTAGCCAACACCACCCCAAGCAAAGCACATGCGGTGCTGACAATGAACGAGTCAGGCTCCGATTATACTGTCAGCGTCCGAGCGCCATTAAATAATCGTATTGGCGCAGATGAAGTCTGCTCTGCATTTCCGACGGGCGGTGGACGAAAAGCCGCTGCGGGCATCAATCAGTTACCCCTAGCAGATAAAGCGAAATTTATTCAGGCATTAACTGGCTTTTATGCTTAGTTAATTTGAGGTGCAAGGATCAAGATTCAAGAGGCGTTTCCCTTAAATCAAATACCTTGTACCTCGCAACCTAATTTACGGATTTAAACATGTCACACTCTTCTGATTTAATCGCAACGGACATCGAAGCGTATTTAAACGTTCACGAAAATAAAGATCTTCTTCGTTTTTTGACGTGTGGTAACGTCGATGACGGCAAATCAACGTTGATTGGTCGTTTGCTTTTTGACAGCAAACTGATTTACGAAGATCAAATGGCGGCGATTGAAAAGGACTCGCAAAAGTTCAATACCACCGACGAAGCGTTTGACCTAGCGTTGCTTGTTGATGGTTTGCAATCTGAGCGTGAGCAAGGGATCACGATTGATGTTGCCTACCGTTACTTCTCGACAGATAAGCGTAAATTTATCATTGCAGATACCCCAGGGCACGAGCAATACACTCGTAACATGGTAACGGGTGCTTCTACCTGTGATTTGGCGATTGTGATGGTGGATGCTCGTCATGGCATTCAAACTCAGACGCGTCGTCATAGCTACATTTGTAGTCTACTTGGCATTAAGCACATTATTGTTGCAATCAACAAAATGGATTTGATGGATTACAGCCAAGAGGTGTACCAAAAAATCAAAGCCGATTATCGTGAAATGGCGAAAGGCTTTGCGATTGACGATATTCGTTTTGTGCCGATTTCTGCTTTGAAAGGCGATAACGTGGTCACACCAAGTGAGCATATGGATTGGTACCCAGGCGCGACGTTGATGAAGTTACTTGAAACGGTAAAAGTGTCTCAAGACAAAAACTTAGAGCAGATGCGCTTCCCGGTGCAATATGTGAACCGTCCTAACCTCGATTTCCGAGGCTTCTGCGGCACATTGGCATCTGGTGTTGTACGTATTGGCGACGAAGTTATTGCACTGCCATCGGGTAAGCGTTCGCGTGTGAAGTCTATCTTCACTTACGATGGTGAGTTAGCGCAAGCGCAACCGGGGCAAGCGATCACTATCACCTTAGAAGATGAAATTGATGTTTCTCGTGGTGACATGTTGGTACATGAAGGGCATGAGCCAGCAGTAGTAAACCAACTGGAAGCTCACGTCGTGTGGATGGATGAAACGCCATTACGTACACATAAAGAATACGCGTTTAAGTTTGCGACCAAATCTTGCTTCGGCAAAATCAGTCAGTTGATGCATAAAGTGGATGTAAATACGCTAGATAAGCATGCAGAAAATGCTGACACGCTCGCTTTGAATGAAATTGCACTGGCAAACGTTAAGTTAACCGATAAAGTAGCGATTGATGAGTATCAGTCATTACCACAAACGGGTTCTTTTATTATTATTGATCGCCTATCTAATGTGACGGTGGGTGCTGGCATGGTGAGTGTTGTCGCTGTGGGTGGTGACGACGCAATTCGCCAGTATTCAAGCGCAGAGAAAGAGCTTAACGCATATATTCGTAAACATTACCCAGAATGGGGCTGTGCAGAGATTTAATTCTAACGCGAATCGAAATTGAAAAAGAGCAGGCGACCAACGCTTGCTCTTTTTTGTTGGAGTGCGCATTGAGAATGCCTTTACATTTAATCCAGATGGACGCCTTTCATGTTGTTTTTGTTTGTATTTACGCTCGTGATAGCGAGCATCAGCTTATTGCTACTTGGTAAATGGGCCCGTGTTATAGGCTTAGTGGATAAACCGAACAGCAGAAAGCGCCATCACGGTGACATTCCTTTGGTCGGTGGCATTGCTATCTATGTGACCTTATGTGTTGTGTGTCTTTGGAAACCTGAGCTGATCCCGAACCAGAGTGTGTATTTATTATGTTGTACGTTACTTGTCGTAATTGGCGCATTAGATGATAAATTTGATATTAGAGCCAGTGTTCGCTTAGTGGCCTTAATCGCTCTTTCCTTGTGGTTAATCTATTCGCAAAAAATCGCTTTTGTTTCGCTGGGGAACCTGTTTGGTTTAGGGAATGTCTCACTTGGGTCATCATCTTGGTGGTTTACCATGGTGGCGATCATTGGTGCAATGACCGCATTTAATATGATTGATGGGCTTGACGGCTTACTCGGGGCTTTGTCATCAGTGACTCTGCTTGCGTTGTCGTTTTTGTTCTTCCATCAAGGCGAAAACAGCGTAGGTATTTTTTGTCTTGTTTTTATCACAGCGCTTGTGCCTTATATGATTTGCAACTTGTCTGAATTATTTGGTCATAAAATGAAAGTCTTTATGGGGGATGCGGGCAGTGTTTTGCTTGGGTTTACGGTTATTTGGTTATTCCTCCACGCTTCTCAACCTATGGCATCTGATGTCGATGAAATTGTTATAAGCCCAGTTAACGCTCTATGGCTTGTTGCTCTTCCTGTAATGGATATGAGTATGGTGATAATACGCCGCTGTAAAAAGCGCGGCTCTCCATTTAAAGCCGATCGACTGCATCTGCATCATATCTGTATGCGGGTAGGCCTCAGCGCTTCACAAACGCTGATATTGTTGTCAATGGCTTCTTTGCTGTTTGCCGCCGTTGGTGTGTGGGCAGAAATGAGTCAGATTCATGAACGCTATATGCTGCTTGGATTTTTGCTGCTTTTTGGTGCTTATATAAACGGCATGAATCGCCTTGGAATATGGATAAAAGCTCGAAAATTCAAGAATATTCATGTTTAAAGTTTCAATTAAAAAAAGAGTGACGGTCAACTGATGAAACGATGGTATTTAGTCTACTGTAAACGATATGAACAGCAGCGTGCCTTTCAACATCTAACAAATCAAAATGTAGAATGCTTTTATCCAAAAATAAAAGTGATGAAAACCTCTAAGAGTAAAATACAGCAAGCTGATGAGCCTTTGTACCCATCTTATATGTTTGTCAGTTTTAATGATCAGCAAAGTTTGCTGTTTAGTGCAATAAGGTCAACGCGTGGGGTGGTGGATTTTGTGCGCTTCGGCACCAACCCAAAAGAGGTGCCAGCAGAGCTAGTGGCAACACTCAAGTGTTATGACTCTCTTAGCGATCTGCATAGAAAAAAATTTGCACCATTAGATAAAGACGTGGAAATGAATAGCCATGGTGGGATTGACGCCGTGTTTAAAGAAAAATGTGGAGAGCGGCGAGAGCACCTCTTTTTACAAATGTTATCTCAATACAAGTCTCCATCCGTCACATCAATGCCTATTCTGGCTTAAGAAATAGACAGACCTTTAGAGGCTTTTTCAATATACTCACTCCACCAGCACATGATTTCTTTTCTTTGCTCGAAAAAGTCTGAACGATTGTAGCTTGCTCTTGTCATATTTTGATCCTTATGTGCTAAACAAGCTTCTATGTGCAGTGTATCGAACCCTTGCTCATGCAATGCGGTGGAAGCTATCGCTCTTAAACCATGTGAAACGAGTACGCCTTTATAGCCTAAACTCCGTTTTAAAGCAGCATTAGCAGTGGATGAACACATATGGCCATCAGGATCTCGTTGATTTGGAAAAACAAATTCTTTGCCTTCGCTTTGTGCCTTGATCTGCTCAAGAATATTCGTTGCCTGTTTGGTCAGAGGAACCCTGTGTTTCCGTCTTCCTTTCATCTCTTCGGCAGGTATAGTCCAGCATTGATGTTTTTCACTAATGTCTTTCCAGCGTGTTCTCACCGCTTCTTTTGGGCGACAAATCGTGTGCAACTGCCATAGTATGAGCAGTTTGGTCTTATCTTGGAGGTTTTCATTCTGAAACAATCGAGTCATTAGCGCACCTAGTAGTTCGGGGTGTATAGTCGGCATATTTTTAACTTTATGTTTCTCAAATGAATCGATCATCTTGGTTAGTGGGTTAGCGCGAATCACATCACTTGCCACAGCATACTCCATTATTTGGTCAAGGCTCTGACAAATTCTTATGATAGTGGACAGTTTCCCATCATTTTCTAGAGGGCGAAGAATTTCAATGGCATCACGTCGACTAATAGCACTTACTGGAAGAGCTCCTAAGTGATCAAAAACGTAGTTCTCAAGTGCTCTCCAGATTCGCTTAGCGTGATCAGGGCTGACTGACTTACGTTTCCTCTCAAACCACATCGTTGCGACTGTGAGAAAATTATCGTTGTGCTTTCGTAATTCTTCGGTTTTTTTATTTTCTCTGGAACGTTTTGGATCGATACCTTCTGCTATTTGTTTTCGGTATTCGGCTGCTTCTAAAAACGGCACAATAACGGAGTGGAAACCTGAGTCTGGTTACCACTATCGCTCAATATCTGAGACCGCAATGTCTCGATATAAAGGACTAACCAGCGGTAAATTGAGCTTGAGATGTTACAACGATCAAGTGGGAGAAATCATGGCAAATGTCAAAGCTATAAATAAAGTCATAGGACCAGGTATGCCTATTAGAAACTAACGATTAGTCAAATTATGGCGTCGTTGACCCTCAAGCTGATTTGATCAACAACGTGGTTCTAAATTGAAAATTGTTAACAAAGCATGTGAACCAAGGCCCTTATTATCAGCAAATAGGGCCCTTTGAGAGCGTGTCACGGAAGTACGTTCTTTGTTGAATAAATAGCATCGTCAAACAGCTTGGAAAAAGCTGCCTATTACGCTTCGTTGTTTTCCTTGCTTATTTTCGGTAATCAGGGAATCAGTGACAACGCTCTGAATCCTGTATCTTGAAGTCACTTGGGTATAGAGTTAGTTGTAAAGAGGCATTGACGATGAGAAGTGCTAGAGAGCTTTTTGCTGCTGCGGTGATTGAGATGGAGGTAATGCATTTATACCTAAGCACCTTGAGGTATATTGTCAATTCTCACATTACTGCCTATTTCTCAAATAATACTTCTCCAATTCGACTAAGAACAGTACCGAAGATGCGACGAGGCATATTCGTAGCCATACCTCTAATTCGAGTCCACTGGTACCAAATAGTCTCTGCATCGTTGGCAAATAGGTGAAACATGCCTGAAAAACCGTGAGAAAGCCTATCGCGACGAGTACGTAAACATTGCCCAATAAACCTTGGCGGCAGAAAACGGAACTGAGGATAAATCGTGCGTTGAATAGGTAAAATACCTCGAACATTACCAACGTATTGACAGCAATCGTCCTTGCTCTGGCAATGTTGTCTTGTTGACCCATTTCCCAAACAAACATCCCTAGTGTTCCTAACATAAGAATGAGAGAAACAAAGATAACTCGCCAAATAAGGTGGGAGGTTAAAAGTGGGGATCCGGGTGGTCGTGGTGGACGTTGCATCAGCTTGGGTTCTTTGGGCTCGAAAGCTAGCGATAACGCAAGCGTGACGGCGGTGACCATATTGACCCAGAGAATTTGAATCGGTGTGAGGGGGAGTTCTTGAAAACCAAACATCACAGCTGCCAAGATGATCAGTGCTTCACCGCCATTGGTTGGCAGAATAAATAAAATGGCTTTCTTTAGATTGTCATATACCGCTCGTCCTTCTTCAATTGCTGCCGTAATGGACGCAAAATTATCATCAGTCAGTACCATTTCTGCGGCTTCTTTGGCTGAGTCGGTGCCATTGACTCCCATTGCGGTGCCGATATCTGATCGCTTTAATGCGGGGGCGTCATTGACGCCATCTCCGGTCATCGCCACGATTTGGTTATGTTTTTGTAGCGTGTTGACCAGTCGCATTTTGTGCTCGGGGCTAACTCGAGCATAGATATCGACTTGTGCAGCAAGGGCGAATAGTTCGTCATCAGTAAACGAATCGATTTGCTGGCCAGTGAGGGTATCTTGGCTATTGATAAGCCCAATCTGTTGGCCGATCGCTTGTGCAGTCAGCACATGGTCGCCGGTCATGATTTTTACACGGATGCCGGCATTGTTGCACTCACTCACCGCTTGAATGGCTTCTTTTCTCGGTGGGTCGATAAGGCCAAAGAGCCCTAGCATGATGAGATTGTCTTTGACATCATCAAACGTCAGTTCGAGATGGTTGAGTTCGGTAGGTCGATAGGCAAGTGCTAAAACCCGCATACCTCGTTGAGCCATTGTATTGATTTGTTGCTGCCAATAAGCGCGGTCTATGGCGGCCGTTACGGTACGGTCATTACTATCATTATTACTATTGTCATAGATTAGTTGCTGGTTACACATGTCCAGAACCCGCTCTGGTGCGCCTTTAAGAAAAATAAAAGCCTCTCCTTCGTGGCTGTGGTGTAGTGTGGCCATGAAACGGTGCTCTGATTCAAATGGAATCAGGTCGGTTCTTGGACAAAGCTTGTTTTCAATCTCAGCATCAAACCCGGTTTTGATTCCAGCAATAAGCAGTGCTCCTTCCATTGGATCGCCTTGAACTTGCCACTGTTGTCCATGCTGAATGAGTGTCGCATCGTTACACAATACTGCGGCACGAATGGTCTGGTTAAGTAGAGGTTGTTGTTCGGGGTAGGTCGCTTGCTGATTAATACTCACCACGCCATGAGGATCGTAGCCGGTACCGCTGAGCTCAAATTGATGATCACTGGTGATGATATTTCGCACGGTCATTTCATTTCGCGTCAGAGTCCCAGTTTTATCGGTGCATATAACCGTTACTGCCCCTAGTGTCTCTACTGCGGGAAGCTTGCGAATGATGGTGTTCCGCTTGGCCATTCGCTCGACCCCTATCGCGAGCGTGATGGTCATAATGGCAGGTAAACCTTCTGGAATCGCAGCAACGGCCAAGCTGATGGCCGCTAGCAGCATATCAGTGATTGGGTAACCGCGAACCAGTAAACCAAAGGCAAAAGTGGCGATGGCAATGATCAAGATGAATGCGGTCAGCCATCGACTAAATTGAGCGATTTGTTTTAGTAATGGTGTCGTAGCAGGTTCAACCTGAGAAACCAATGCGCTTATTTTTCCTAGCTCAGTATTTATCCCTGTGGCCACAACCACTCCTGACCCTTGACCGTGGGTAACGATGGTCCCTGAATACGCCATGCAGCGCCGCTCTGCCAGTTCACTGTCAGCGCTGACGGGAGTCGTGGCCTTTTCAATCGTCACGGATTCGCCCGTTAATACCGCTTCGGCAATCTGGAAGCCTTTGGTACGAAACAAACGAAGATCGGCGGGTACGCGATCCCCTGATTGTAGGATAACCACATCACCAATCACTAATTGTTCGGCTTTGATAGTTTCTTGATGACCGCCTCGTAATACTAATGCTGTTGGCGCGAGCATTGCTTGAATCGCATTTAGTGCGCTTTCGGCTCGACCTTCTTGTACAAAACCAATGATGGCATTGATAAAGACAACGCCAGCAATCACGCCGGCATCGATCCAATGACCAATAAGTGCCGTGATCAGGATGACGATCAGCAGTACATGAATGAGCACATTGTGAAACTGGGCAAGCAAACGCTTGATTACGGAACGACGTTGAGAGGTTGGTAGTTTATTGGCACCGAATTTAGCAAGACGTAGTCCAGCTTCGCGTGAACTCAGCCCTTGTGGCTGGGTAGAGAGCTCAGAAAAGGTATCTTCGGTTGACTTGTGGTGCCAGCCGTTAGTGATTTCTTCCATACGAAAGCCTCCTGCTTTTTGCACGCTGGAGAACATCTTTATTGATTGATAATTATACGATATGAACTAGGTTATGGGTATGGCGTGGGCGAAACTGGAGGTTCGCATGGCTGACATTTATGGTTTTGATGCGTTTTCACCCAAGCAAATTGCCGAGAAAGTCGATTCGATTGGTGTGACGAAAGCTCGCTTACCATTGTTGTCGATGGTGATGCTCGGGATTTTGGCGGGTGCTTTTATTGGTCTTGGGGGATTGTATTTCACCATCGTTAAGTCGGATGCCTCATTGGGTTTTGCCACGCAGCAAGTGTTGGGAGGGTTCACATTCTCCTTGGGATTGATTCTGGTGATTGTTGCGGGCGCAGAATTATTTACTGGCAATAACTTATTGGCTATGGCATGGGCCGACAGAAAAATCACCACCGCTGAACTTTTGCGAAACTGGTTGGTCGTCTGTTTGGCGAACTTTGTCGGCGCGGTTGGGGTCGCGCTCTTGGTCTTTCTTTCTGGGCACCCAGAGATGAATCAGGGGGCGATTGCGCTAACCTACGCCAAGATAGCCGCAGCGAAATGTGAGATGCCGTTCTGGACGGCTTTCTTTCGTGGTGTGTTGTGTAATGTACTGGTGTGTATGGCGGTATGGATGGCACTTGCGGGACGCAGTGTGGTAGATAAAGTGGCCGCGATCGTTTTTCCTATCTCCGCTTTTGTGGCGGCAGGCTTTGAACACAGTATCGCCAATATGTACTTTATTCCACTGGCGATGATGCTGCAAAGCTCAGGTACCGTTGAAGTCGCTGATTCGGTCAGCACTTTGGGGTTTCTTGGTAATCTGTTACCTGTGATTCTAGGTAACTTAGTTGGTGGCAGCGTGTTCGTCGGGTTGGTTTATCACGTTATCTACTTACGCGGGCCAACACATCATCGCGAATAGTTTATTCATCGGCCATCACGCCCAAAAGAAAGGCTAATAGGCCTTCGGGCGAAGGGGGTAGGCGACTGCTATAATCTAGCTAGTTTCAAGTGGCAAGGTTATAGCGATGCGAAAAAACAAACATAGGCCGTCTAAAACCCCACGACCCACTCAGACCGTCTGCCCATTTTGTGGTGTTGGGTGCGGAATGCTTCTTTCTTGTGACGACGGTGGGCAAGTACGCAGTGCAAGCCCCTTGCGTCACCATCCTATTAGCCAAGGCCAGTTGTGTGATAAGGGTTGGAGTAGTGTTTATGCTATTTCTCCTGACAATCGAATTACTCAGCCTTTAAAACGCATCCGTGATCAGTTTATCCCAGTGAGTTGGGAGGAAGCGCTCGATGGTATCAGCACCACGCTGAACGATATCATTAACGAGTTTGGGCCTAACGCGACAGGGGTGATCAGTAGCGCCCGTGCAACCAATGAAGACAATTACGCGGCGCAGAAATTTGCCCGAGCCGTATTAGGCACGAATAATATTGATCATTGCGCGCGTATTTGCCACAGCCCGACGGTAGCCGGGCTGAAACAGGTACTCGGATCTGGCGCGATGACCAACAGCACCAAAGATTTGTTTGAAGCGGAGGTCATTGTGGTTATCGGCGCTGACCCAACCGAGAACCATAGCGTGCTTGGTGGGCAGGTGATACGCGCCCAACAGTCAGGGGCGAAGTTGATTGTCATTGATCCAAGGACAACGCGTTTAGCTAAGTTGGCCGATCTACATTTACAGTTAAATCCGGGCACGAACATCGCGTTAATTAACGCCATGATTCAGGTAATTTTAAGTAACCAATGGCATGATAAGACGTTTATTAACGATCGCTGTGAAGGGTTTGATGCGTTGGCGAAACAGGTCGAAGAGGTCACGCCGGAGTCGGTAGAGCAAATCACAGGCCTTAATGCCCATTCGATCCGTGAAGCGGCGGAGTATTATAGCCAAGCTGATCGTGCGATGATTTTATACGGAATGGGAATCACACAATTTGTTAGTGGTACTTCAAATGTGATTGCTTTAGCGGATCTGGCATTGGTTTGCGGGCACATTGGTAGGCCCGGAACGGGAATCAATCCGTTACGTGGGCAAAATAATGTCCAGGGTGCCTGCGACATGGGTTGTCTGCCGAATGTCTATCCCGGCTATCAATCCGTTGATGATGCAGATACCCAACAGCGATTTACTGAGTATTGGGGCTGTGAAGTGGCAGCAACGCCAGGGCTGACTTCATTAGGGATGACAAAAGCGGCGTTGGAAGGAGAGTTTCGCGCGCAAATCTTATTTGGTGAAGATCCTGTTGTTACGGACCCAGATCAAAACCACGTTCGTGAAGCGTATAAGTCGTTAGAGCTGCTGGTGGTAGCGGAATTGACCATGACAGAAACGGCTAAATTGGCTGACTATATTCTTCCTGCGGCTTCTTTTGCCGAAAAAGCGGGCACATTTACCAATTGTGAGCGCCGCGTTCAACGTATTAACCCTGCGATGTCACCGATTGGAGAATCGATGGGGGACTGGCAGTGGTTACAAGCCCTCGCACAAAGGATGGGCAGTCAGGCACTCAATTGGCGTGATAGTGAAGAGGTCTTTGATGAAATGGCCTCTGTGACACCATCTTATCAAGGCATGAGTTACGCAAAGCTAGCGGAGAACCATGGCTTACAATGGCCTTGCAATGATGACGCGCCTGAGGGAACGACGGTGCTTCATCAAAATACATTTCCTATTGGGCGAGCACGCTTAACGCCGGTGCACTATGTACCTATTGCAGAACCCGCAGATGAACAGTATCCACTGTTATTGACCACCAATCGTCTTCATTTCCATTATGGTTGTGGCTCCATGACCCGTAAATCCCCGCTGCTTGAACGAGAAATTCCGCCCGGAATATTATTTATTAATCCCCAGGACGCCAGTGGGTTAGGTATTTCACTATATAGTCCTGTTGGTGTTCGCTCTCGTCGCGGATACATAGAAACTCGTGCAATGATTACGGACGATGTACCACCTGGTTTGGTGAGTATGCCTTATCATTTTAAAGAAGCACCTTCAAATCAGTTAACCAATACCGCGCAAGATCCAATTACTAAAATGCCGGAGCTGAAAGCGTGTGCAGTGGCGGTCGAACCTCTAGCTGTAGATCATCAGCCTAGTGCGGTTTGGCAACGACAGGAGGGGACAAAATGAATAAGACGTATCTGTTAGATTCATTAGACGCGATGAGAACACACCTATTGCGTCAGCGAGCATTGTATCAGGTTGTCGAGCACAGTGAAAAAAAGCAAGGGGATAGCTACTGGCAACAAGTAGACAGCAGTGATTTACCCCCGCTGGTGGACAGTAAACCGACGCATTCTGCCAAAGCATTTTTCTTCGCAGAGCAAGAACCTCTGTATGTGTTTGATGGGCAGTTTTTTAAGGAAACGCTACCCGACGTAGAGCCCTTTGTTTTGTTTGGTGTGCAAAGTTGTGATTTGATGGCGATTCACTACCAAGATCTGTTTTTTGAAAACGATCCTTATTACCAGGCTCGCCGTCAACAAGCATTATTGATTGGTGTTGATTGTATTCAGCCGTGTGAACATGGTTTTTGCCCAACGGTAAATGCTGGCCCAAGCGTGCGAGATGAGACCGCAGACTTAGTACTGCATCCACTTGATGGTGATCGTTGGTTATTAGTGGTGCTGTCTGAGCGAGGGGAACTGTCATTGCAGGGACTAGAGCTGGAGCTCGCTACGCCCCACGATATGAGTCTGCGCTGGGAAAATATAGCACACTGCGAGCAGGCTTTTCCTGATGATCAGTACTTACTGGATGGCATCAGCAAAGTGACGGAGGGCAGAATATCACCGGAGTTTTGGCAGCAGATTGGCATACAGTGCCTTGGCTGCTCTGGGTGTACAACGCTTTGCCCGACCTGTTCTTGCTTTGGTACTCGCTCAATAACGACCTCGGATACTGCGGCTCAGGTTAGCACTTCTCAAGTGAGGTTCTGGGATTCCTGTTTGTATGAAGGCTTTCAACGTGAAGCAAGTTTCCACAATCCGTCTAAAGAAGCAGGGACAAGGGTTGAGCGATTTTGGTATCACAAGTTTAGTCTGGACTTTGTGCCTGAATTTGGTCGTTATGGCTGCGTGGGTTGCGGTCGGTGTGAACAGACGTGCCCAGGCGTCATTGGAGTACATTCATTAATGAAAAGGATGGCTGATGATGTATAGCCTAACACCAGTTCGTATTGAAATTATTGATTTTTATGACGATGGGGAAAATACCCGCCATTATCATTTTCGATTACTTGAGGTGACATCTACGTGGCTGAAAGCGCAAAGCGGGCAGTTTTTTATGCTGTGTGTGCCCGGCGTTGGTGAAGCGCCATTTACCTTCACGGCGTTACCCGATGAAAAGGGAAACTTTCGCGCACTTGTCCGTATGATGGGGGGTGTGACACAAGCACTGTTTGAGCAAAAAATCGGTGATGTGTTAGGCGCACGAGGCCCGTTTGGTCAGGGGTGGCCTGTTAATGAACTGGCAGATAAAAAGGTTCTTATCATTGGAGGAGGCTGCGGAATGGCTCCTTTGGTGAGCATCACAGAGCAGCTTATTGAGCAGGGTAATTTTGATCAGTTAGCGGTGGTGTATGCGACTCGCAGTAAAAACACCTTGATGCTAACGCCTGAACGGGATCGCTGGCAGCACCTTATACCTATCTTTAATGTGGTTGAAGATGCTTCTGATTTAGAACCGCTTGACTATTACCCAGGGACTGCGGTGAGCATTTTGCCCAAGGTATTAGAGACCTTTGCTGAATTGCCGGAACGCGTGTTGATTTCTGGGCCAGAATTGATGATGTGTGCGGTCATCGAGTATTTAGTCGCTTGTGGCATTGATACCCACTCGATTTATTTGTCATTGGAGCGTCGGATGCATTGTGCGGTGGGTTTGTGCGGGCATTGTTATGTGAAAAACCAATATGTGTGCACTCGCGGCCCAACGTTCAGCTGGACCGATGCAAGAGCGCTCCTATCCCCGTTAGAATAAAGAAACAGAGTTAACTCAAGAACTACTCAGTGGGAGGTTATGGCTTGGTATCATTTGTTAGCGATCCTTCTGCTTTCGCAATCACCTCACACCCTTTGGCAAATGAGTCCGGATTGAGTGAGATTGAGTCGATACCACATGAAACGAGAAACTCAGCAAATTCAGGATGATCCGATGGTGCTTGGCCACAAATTCCGACCTTTCTGCCTTTGCGGTGAGCGACCTGAATGACCTGTTCAATGAGACTTTTAACTGCATCGTCTCGGGCATCAAACATCGGTTTTAGCTCCGCAGAGTCACGGTCAATGCCTAACACTAACTGAGTTAAATCGTTACTCCCAATTGAAAAACCGTCAAACCTTTCGGAAAAACGGTCGGCGAGAATGACATTGGAAGGGATCTCACACATGACGTAGACTTCAAGCCCGTTTTCTCCTCGTTTGAGTCCGGCTTGCGCCATAACATCCAGGACTTTATCCGCTTCACTGACGGTTCGACAAAATGGGATCATGACGATGATATTATCAAAGCCCATTTCTTCTCTGGCTTTCTTGATTGCCTTACATTCAAGTTGGAATGCTTCACGATAGCGAGGGTGGTAATAGCGTGATGCCCCTCTTAGCCCGAGCATTGGGTTTTCTTCATTAAGCTCAAAATATTGGCCACCTAACAGACCTCGATATTCGTTTGATTTGAAATCGGACATGCGGACGATGACAGGTTTTGGATATTGGCTGGCGGCAATTTTACTGACTCCGAGCGCGAGGTTGTCAGTGAAATAATCCGCCAGAGTGGTAAACCCTTGGCATCGTTGTTTAATGTCGTTATTCACTTCTGGGTCGGTAACCTGCTCTGGATAAAGCAGCGCCATAGGGTGCAATCCAATTTGGCTTGAGATTATGAACTCAATGCGAGTTAACCCGATCCCAGCCGTGGGCAGTTGCCACCAATGAAAAATGCCATCCGGCATTGCTGCGTTAATCATGATTTGAGTTTGGGTCGACGGTAAAGAAGTCAGGTCAATTTGTTGAGTATGGTAGTTGACGACACCGTCATAAACTTGACCAGTGGCCCCCTTGGCACAGCTTAATGTTACGGTCTGCCCTGTGGTGAGCTTTTGTGTCGCGTGTTCCGTCCCCACGATCGCCGGAACTTTAAGCTCACGGCTGACAATGGCGGCATGGCTTGTTGGTCCCCCAGAGTCGGTAATGATCCCCGCCGCTTTTCGCATAAGAGGAACCCAATCAGGGTCGGTTCGCTCGGTCACAAGAATCGCGCCCTCAGGGAAGGCGTCAATATCGTCTGGTGACATGATGGTATACGTTTCTCCTACGGCAACAGCGCCACCCACACTGGCTCCTTCAAGAAGAATAGGTGCGGTGGTTTTCTCCAGTTGATAATTGACGATCACGGCTCGGTTTTTATGGGTTTCCACGGTTTCTGGCCGAGCTTGAAGCATAAACAATTGTTGGCTATGGCTGTCTTTGGCCCACTCCATATCCATGGCGCAGCCATAATGTTGTTCGATAATCATCGCCCAATGGCTAAGCTTTAAAACCTCATCATCATTGAGCACTAACTGGTTACGTTCCACTTCATCGGTCGGTAGAGTCATCGTGGGTTGTTCGGTGTTTCCTGGTTCACTGAACACCATTTTTTCTCGTTTATTACCGAGCTGTTTTTCAATAATCGGTCGTTTGTTTTCCTGTTTGAGTAGAGGTTTGAAGACCATGAATCGATCTGGCGTGACGGAGCCTTTGACTATCGTTTCGCCCAACCCCCAACTGCCATTAATCAACACCACATCTGGGAAGCCGCTTTCCGTATCAAGGCTGAACATAACACCGGCGCATTGCGATTCGACCATTTGCTGTATACCCACGGACAACGCGACTTGCTGATGTTCAAACCCTTGCTCCTGGCGATAAACAATTGCACGATCAGTATACAGTGAAGCAAAACACTGTTTGCAGGCGGTGAGTACGGCCTCATCACCACAAATGTTGAGGTAGCTTTCTTGTTGGCCTGCGAAACTGGCCTCAGGTAAGTCCTCGGCGGTGGCCGAACTGCGTACCGCTACGGAAGCCAAGGGTACACCGATGTGCTCACTTAACAGATGGTAAGCCTCGAGAATGCGTTGTTCTTGTGCTTGGGTAAAGCTACCTTGGAAAATTAGGGTGCGGATTTCTTGTCCTGCATCAGCAAGGCTTAACTCTCCGCTATCCATTGCATTTAAGAGGGTCGCTATTGGTAAATCGAGTTCATTTTGATGAAGAAAGTCACGGTAGAGTTGTGCGCTAGTGGCAAACCCGTCTGGCACACGGATACCTGACTGACCGAGCTGATTGAACATTTCACCTAGGCTCGCATTCTTGCCACCAACAAGAGCAACATCACTAGCACGGAGCTGGCAATAGTGATAAATCAACGGTTGTGTGGTGTCTGCTTGCATGGCGAATCTCCTTATCTTGGCTGACTAAATTAGGATGGGTATTTAAGAGTGAGTTCTGTTTTACTGAATATGCATCTGCAAATATTGTTGTAATTGGTTGTAACTGCGTACCTTGGCGTAATCGCTTTCCGGGATGCTCACCCCCGTGCTTTGCTTAATTGAAGTAAGCAGGTTTAGAAAGTCCATGGAGTCGAGATCACACTCCTCACGCAGATCTTCATTAATGTCGATGTCATCAATTTCTATTTCTGGCGCGATGCGGGAAAGCGCTTGTGCAATGCTGGCTGTGATAGTGTCGTTATTCATAATGCCTCTGGATGTTGGAGTTGTTTGGCGAGTGCGTGCAGAAAACGAGCTCCACTGATCCCATCACTTACACGATGATCCGCTGCAAGAGTAACGGTCATCACTTCACCAATTTCAAGTTTATCGTTGTTTATAATTGGGGCTTTTCTTAGCCGGCCTAAACCGATGATTGCGACTTGAGGTGGGTAAATCACACCAGTTAGCATATCGGCACCGCGCTCACCAATACTGGTGACGGTAATGCTGCCTTGGCTGATTTCGGAACTGCGTAATCGGCCATGCCTACCGCGCTCAGTGATATCCCGTAGTGAATCCATGACTTGCTGGATGCTGAGTTGATCGGCTTTAAGAATGGCAGGAGTGACAAGACCACCTTCACGAAGGCTGATGGTGTTTGCGATGTTGATATTGGTGGAGGGAGTAAAGCACCCGTCATGATAAAACCCGTTGAGTTGAGGAAAACGGACCAGTTGACGCGCTATCGCGGTGAGCAATAAGGCAGGGAGCAATAAACGTTGTTCAGGTTCGCGTTGTTGATTCTGTTGCGTGAGCCATTTCTGTGCGTGAGTGAGGTTGATTTCCTGCGCAAGGTAATAGTGAGGGATCTCTTGTTTCGAACGTGTCATTGCGTCGCTGATCGCTTGGCGCATGGTTGAAGCGGCTGACGCTGCGTTTTTCGTTTCGGATTTACGCAGAGTTTTTGCATCACTTGAGTCTAAATGAGAGAGTAGGTCTCGAAGCACAATAGCGCCTTTTGGTCCACTTCCCGTTAAGGAAGAGAGAGCGATCCCTAAGCGAAAAGCCGTTTTTCGAACAATGGGGGAAGCGAACACTCTTTGCTTTTGCTTTTGCTTTTGGTGAGGTTGAGGTTCAGGTCTACTTCGCTCTTGTTCGTTCGTTGTGGGAACTAGACTATCTAAATTGCTGTGAGTCGCGCGAAGTTTTCTCGGGGGAATGTAAGGGGGGAATGGTGTCTCATCGGGTTCTATTTCTGGAGAATTTAGAGTGTTGTTGGTAGTGTTCGATACGCGCTCTTGTATTGGCAGCGCCTCATGTGCTGGCTCTTCATAGGTAAATGAGGAATCGGATACCTTGTCTTCTTGAGTGGGTGTTCTCAGTGCGTGTTCGTTTAATGCTTCACTTGTGGGACTGTCGCTTTCCATACGTGCCATGACACTACCGACGGGCAGCTTGATTTCTGGCTCTACCAATAATTCAGAGATCGTACCATTGTGGTAGGTCTCCATATCAATCGCGCCTTTGCTGGTTTCGATGACCGCAATAATATCGCCCTTTTCTACATTGTCACCGGGCTTGATGAGCCATTCAAGCAGAGTGCCGTCCCGCATATCGGCACCTAATGCAGGCATGGTGATGTCAATCAAAGAAGGGCTCGGGGCATGGTTATCCATTGTCGGATTTCCCTCCATCGGTTTGCCAGTCCGGCGCTATCAACGTAGCCTTGGCCGCGGCGATGATGTTGTCGCTTTGCGGAATTGCGGCTTGTTCTAGATGGTGAGGATAAGGAATCGGCACTTCTTCGGTACACACTCGCTCGACGGGAGCATCAAGTTGCCAAAACGCTTTTTCCATAATGATTGCGCTGATTTCTCCGGCATGGCTCCCGGTAAACCAACCTTCATCAATGATGACCGCTCGGTGAGTTTTATTTACGCTGGCAATTATGGTGTCGATATCGAGTGGTCTCAGTGTGCGAAGATCCACCACCTCGGCATCAATGCTTTCTGCCTCAAGCTGTTTCGCGGCCTGTAACGTTTTACCTAAGCTACCCCCATAGGTAATAAGAGTGACATCGTTACCGGCTCGGCGAACAAGCGCTTGGTTCATCGGTGCATCGGGTTTGTCACTGACCATCCCTTCTTCATTTAGCAGCATGACATGCTCGAAAATTAACACCGGATCCGGGTCAATCATGGCCTGACTGAGCATGTAGCGAGCATCATTCTGTGTGGCTGGGCTGAGTACCTTTAGCCCCGGAACATGAGCGTAGAAGTTTTCCCAACTGTGTGAGTGCTGGGCCGCCAGTTGCTTGCCCGCGCCACAAGCCATACGAATCACAATAGGAACATTGAATTGACCACCGGACATATGTAATAAGGTGGCGGCGGTATTAATAATTTGATCCATCGCGAGTAGACTAAAATTGACCGTCATAACTTCGACGATAGGGCGCATTCCTCCAAGAGCCGCGCCAATCCCTACACCAACAAAGCCCGATTCGCAAAGGGGCGTATCAATGATCCGTTCAGAGCCAAATTGCTCAAGTAAGCCTTTGCTGACCGCGTAGCAACCGCCATAACGCCCGACATCTTCCCCCATTAGGAAGGTGCGTGAATCATGCATTAGCGCATCTTTCATGCCTTCGCGTAAGGCCTCTCGATAGGTGAGCGTAGTCGGTGTTTGGCTCGACGGTATGGGTGTCGGTGGCGGTTGGCTTAGCGGGCTATGTACAAAACGAGTAAGCTGCGCTATTGGTTCCAACTCTCCGTCTTCGGCGAAGGCGATAGCATCGCTGATCTCTTGAGCAATTTTCGCTTCAATATCTGAGAGCTCTTGGTTCTGGAAGTGACTGTTTTCTTGTAACCATTGGATCAATTGTTTGACTGGGCCTTTTTCTTCCCAAAGTAAAATTTCACTTTTATCTCGATACAACTGGTTATCAAAACTGGAATGGCCACGAAAGCGGTAGGTCTGGCATTCGATGAAATATGGGCGCTGTTGCTGACGGATAAAATCAACGGCGGTAGAGGCGGCCGCTTCTACATCAACCACATTCATGCCATCGACCTGACAAGCCTCTATACCATAACCACTGGCTTTCTGAGCGATGTTGGTTTCCGACTCTGATAAGGCGAGTGCAGTGCCCATCGCATAGCGATTATTTTCACAGATAAATAGTACAGGAAGTTGCCACAGCGCAGCTAAATTAAGGCTTTCATGGAATTCACCTTCGGCAACGGCACCCTCACCAAAAAAGCAAACCGCGATAGCATCCCGTTGCATTTTTTTATTGGCCATTGCGAGCCCTGTCGCCAACGGTAGTCCGCCTCCCACAATGGCATTCCCACCGTAGAAGTGCAGATTCTTATCAAATAAATGCATTGAGCCACCACGACCACGACTGCAACCGTTACTTCGGCCATACATCTCTGCCAATATGCTCCCCATATCCATGCCTCGTGCGAGCGCATGACCATGCTCGCGATAGGTTGCGACAATTTGATCGTTTTGAGTCAGAGCAGACATAACGCCGACGGCGATGGCTTCTTCACCGATGTAAAGATGAAGAAAGCCGCGAATTTTCTCTTGCGCGTAGAGCTCGGCACATTTTTCTTCAAAGCGGCGAATACGAAGCATTTTCTCAAGCTGTTCGAGCAAATGCTGACGATTGATATGCAGTCTCTTATTCATTGTTCATCGCTCTCCAAGGTCGAAATATCTCCTTCGGGAAGACCAAGCTCGCGGGCTTTTAATAACCGGCGCATGATTTTTCCACTGCGGGTTTTGGGTAAGTTGCGACGAAATTCGATTTCTTTTGGTGCGACGGCTGCGCCAAGTCGTTTTCTTGCCAAACCAAGCAATGACTGTTGTAGTGCTTCATCTGCAGTGATATCGGGTTTGAGAGCAACAAACGCTTTGACGATTTGTCCGGCTACTGGGTCAGGTACTCCGATGACGCCAGCCTCAGCCACACAAGGGTGCTCCATTAACACGCTTTCTACTTCGAAAGGACCGATCAAATGACCGGAGGATTTGATCAGGTCATCTTTGCGGCCGACGAACCACACATAACCATCTTCATCTTGCATGGCTAAATCACCGCTGAGATACCATTGTCCGGTAAAGCAAGATTGATATTTTTCTTCTTGATTGAGGTAGCCTCGAAACATTGAAGGCCATCCCGTTTTTAGTGCCAGTTCACCCACCTGCATCGGCTGTGTTTCGATTTGGAACTCTCCACTGCTGCTTGAGTTAATGATTGCCGCCTCAATGCCGGGGAGCGGTTTGCCCATTGAACCGGGTTTGATTGGTTGACTTGGAAGGTTCGCGATCATGATGCCGCCAGTTTCGGTTTGCCACCAATTGTCATGAAACGGCATGCCAAAAACGTTTTCTCCCCATTCGACCGCTTCAGGATTCAATGGCTCACCGACACTTGCCATAAAGCGTAAGCGAGAAAGATCGAATTGCTTGGGCAATTTATCACCAACCTTCATCAGCATGCGGATAGCGGTTGGGGCGGTGTACCATACCGTTACGTGCTGGTCTTGTAAGATCTGATACCAGCGCTGTGCATCAAATTCGGCTTCATCAACGATCATTGTCACACCAAGGCACAATGGGGCGATAATGCCGTAAGTTGTGCCAGTTACCCATCCCGGATCGGCTGTACACCAATAGATGTCATTAGGTTTAAGATCTAATGCGTAATACGCTGAGGAAATGTGATGTTTTACCGCTTCATGAACATGAATGACGCCTTTAGGTTTGCCTGTTGTGCCGCTGGTGAAATGCAGCAGTGCCATCTCTTCCGCTTGGGTGGATTCACAGTGTTTCTCAACGCTAGCACTTGCCATCAATGTTTGGTAATCGTAGCAACCGGGCTCATCGTCAGGATTTCCATCAATGAGTAATACTGCTTTGAGATGGGGTAGGTCACGCCACCAACTTTTGAGTTTTTTTCGGTATAAACTGCAGGTGGTGACGATCAGATTTGCGCTACCAATTTCCATACGAGAACGGATAGGCTCAGGGCCAAAAGCAGAAAAGAGCGGCGTAAAAATACAACCGGCTTTGAGCGTACCGAGTGCGGCAATGTAAAGCTCTGGCCGGCGACCCGCGAGAGTGAACACTCGGCTTCCGCGAGGTAAACCCAATTGCGCAAGCACGTCTGAAAAGCAATTGGTTTGTTGGCACAGTTCGAGATAACTGAAATCAATGATACGATCATCTTTGCTGATCCAGCGAAGCGCCAATTTGTTTTGTATTGAGTGCCCAAGGTGGCTATCTAATGATTCATAACCCATGTTCAACCCCCCTTCTATCAACCCTTTTGGCGAAGGGGGAGGGAGCACTGGCGAATCAATGTGGAAGTTCGCATTGTCGGCGAGCTCTTGATGAAAGATTGTCTTGACCATATGTGGCGTCCTGCCCAAAGTAATGAATACCCAGAAAGGGGCATACCCTTGGTCAAAGTATGGTTTATAGGCGTGACTTTTCCATAGTGGAATTAAGTTAGTGAGCATATTTAGCCCTTGGTATCGGCGAGTTACTCACGCTTTGCTTGTTCTAAGGTGGGAATTTCTTGCAGGGAGGTGGCCAATAAGTGAAGATCACCTTTTTTATTGTATTAGGCCTATCATGAGTTTTTCTTCTTTTGAGTCCATTGTGCATACTCGTCGTTCAGTAAGAAAGTACGATGCGAATGCTGAGTTTAATCACGACGACGTTGCCGCTGCGCTTGAGCTTGCAACGTTGAGCCCAAACAGCAGTAACATGCAGATGTGGGAATTTCATCGTGTTATTTCACCTGAAAAGCGAACCAAACTTGCGAAGTACTGTATGGGACAGAATGCCGCAACAACAGCAAATGAACTGGTTGTATTTGTTGTGACGACTCATAACTGGGAAGAGCGAGCCCAGCGCAACGCAGAGATTGTACGTCAGGCTTTCACTGGCCGTAACGACGCTGCGGCTAAGCGCGCTCTTAAATACTACGAAAAATTGATCCCAATGGTTTATAACAACGACAGGTTGGGTTTACGTGGCGTGGTGCGTAAGATCTACAGCTGGTGGTTGGGCCGGGCCAAACCCATGGTGAGAGAAGTCAGTAAAACGGATGTTCGAGTCTGTTTACATAAAAGCGTCTCTTTGGCAGCCATGACTTTCATGTATGCCATGCGTGATAAAGGTTATGACACGTGTCCAATGGAAGGTTTTGACTCAAAACGCGTTAAAACGTTATTAGGATTGCGTGATAGTGACCAGATTACCATGGTGATCAGTTGTGGTATAAGAGGTGAAGAAGGGGTCTATGGTAAGCGTAACCGTGTCGATAATGAAACCATAATAAAAAAACACTAATTGCGGCTAAACTATTTGCCTTTGTTGCCGTTAAAAGTACTGAGCTAGCTTACACGCTGAGTGTTCGAGCATATTTTGTTCAAATGTTAGACTGAGTTTCAGCATTTGATATAGAAATGTGTGGTTAGTATCCTTTTGATTATTTACAAATTATGTCTCAGTGACTACAAAAGGACTCTTGGATTTTTTGCCTGTGAAGTGATTCTCTGTGGCATTGCATTGAGTTAAATCTTGATGCGTATTTTGGATAATTGGGTTTATGAGTAACGTAACCAGCAGTATTTTGACTGAAAGTGGCACCAATGAGCTTGAAATCATTGAGTTTCACCTAGAAAAACACTTGCCAGATGGCAGCACTAAAACATGTTATTACGGGATTAACGTCGCGAAAGTGCGCGAAGTGATTCGTGTACCAGAAACCACTGATTATCCGAATGCACAGCCTCATATGGTTGGTGTTTTTTCTTCTCGTGAAGTACTGACGCCGTTAGTGGATCTTGCGGGTTGGTTAGGTGTGCCGACACGCCGCGATTTAGAGCGGAAATTTGTTATCGTTACTGACTTTAATAAGATGACTAATGGTTTCTTAATTGACAGTATTTCGCGTATTCACCGTATCTCGTGGAATGATGTTGAATCACCAAGCCAATTCCTAGAGGCAGGTGAGCAAGACTGTGTGGTTGCCGTGGTTCGTAAAGATGGCAATTTGATCATGATTCTCGACTTTGAAAAAATCATTGCTGACATTAACCCTGAACTGAGTATGGAAAAATACGACGTCACAGGTGATAAGTCGGTTGATTTGAACCAACGTATGGTTGGAAAGCGTAATGCGAAGACGATAATGGTCGTGGATGACTCTGCTTTCATTCGCTCTTTGATTCAGGATACTCTGGCTTCGGCAGGTTATAACGTGATCACCTGTAAAGATGGTGGTGAAGCTTACGAGAAACTGATGAATCTGATTGAAGTGGCGAAAGACGAAAACTTGCCTGTTCATGAGTTGCTTGATGCGGTCGTAACGGATGTGGAAATGCCGCGTATGGATGGTATGCACCTAGTGAAAAGACTCCGCGATACAGAAGCATACAAACAGACACCGATTGTGATGTTCTCCTCACTGATGAGTGAAGACAACCGAGAAAAAGCACTGTCGCTTGGCGCGAATGATACCATCACCAAGCCGGAGATTGGCCGTATGGTGAACATGATGGATAAGTACGTGTTTAAATTTGCGTAATAGATTTCATAGCATTGAAGAAGGCTGCCGATCGGCAGCCTTCTTGTTTATTCTGGGCAAGGAAGGATTTCTAACGTGTAACTCTCATTCGCGTTTTGAGGTGGTCCATAAAGGATACCGCATTGCGTTAGACTTGCTCTTGTTTCGTCCGCAGCGGCGATGACCATTTCTCGGGTTGTAGAACCCTCAGGGTGGTAGATTGTTTTCCAATCTGAACCATTTTCATTCAGTCCTTGCACAACAAGTTTCATTGATTCGCTATCTGAATCTGGGTAGCCATACAGAAAAACACACTTTTTTGGGCCGTCGATCTGACAACCATCAAATGGTAGGTCAGCTTCAGGGTAATCCGTCTTAAAATTTGCTACATAACTTCTATCTTCTAACCTAGCAATTGCCATTTTCCCATACCCCATTGCTAAGCCAGACTCAATTGCTCCCTTCATTCCTTCCAAACGCGCTTCACGAACATCATCTTGAATATTTAGAAAACGTGGTGCAGCCACGATAGCCAAAATGCCGAGTATGACAATAACCACAACAAGCTCTATTAAGGTGAAACCTGATTTTCTGTTCATATATTTCCTACACGGTGGTTGCTATATTAGTCTGTCATCGTTGCGATTTTTGGTTCGACAGATTGATCTAGCTTACAAAAGGGCGAGGAATGATACCTTGCGATACATACATGGATTTATACTGCAGCATATCTCATTGAGATAGTGTAAAGATTGTTAATGCATGGTTTCAGTTCTGTATAAATTTAAAAGTAGCAGAGAATGAACCCGAGAAGCTTAATTCTTGGCATATTTTGATTGTGTTTTTCACCGCATTGGTCAATCCTACGCGGGGCCATAAATGATGCGTCCTACCTATATAATTTTCTTACTTCTACACTAACGATAAGAATCATATTGATGGAATTCGATTCGACACAATTGCTCGCGATGGGGCTGATATTTCTTGGGTCTTATGTACAAACGGCCATTGGCTTTGGGCTAGCGATCGTTGCTGCTCCTTTACTGATACTTTGGGCGCCTGAGTACGTCCCAGCTCCGATCTGTTTGGTGGCGCTGTTTATCTCTTTAATGAATGCGATGAAACATCGAAGCAGTGTCGAGATTGGCGGTTTGAAAATGGCATTGATAGGCCGGGTTCCAGGCTCAATTGCGGGTGGGGTACTGCTGTTTTTTGTTTCTACAGAAGCGTTGACGTTATGGATCGGTTTTCTTGTATTGTTCGCAGTTACGGTAAGTGTGCTGCCGTTTCGTATTGAGCCGACACCCGGACGGATGACGGTTGCGGGCTTTTTTTCAGGATTGTTCGGTACGAGCTCTGCGATAGGCGGGCCTCCGATGGCGCTGCTTCTTCAGCATCAAGAAGCCAATCAGTTACGTGGTAACCTTTCGGCGTTTTTTGTATTCAGCTCTATCATCTCCTTGGTGATTCAAATACCGGCAGGTTTTTTCAATCTGCACCATTTGCTTATCACTCTTCCGTTGTTGCCAAGTGCAGCGTTCGGGTATTGGCTGGCGATAAAAACGACACAGTCTTTACCGAAGGAGAAAATTCGTTTTGGCGCGCTTACTCTGTGTTTTGTTAGTGGCTTGACGGCGGTCATTCAGGGGTTTGCTGTGTAGTTGTAAGGTTGCGTTGTAAAAGCACTTTACAAAACAAATGCGCCCTATAGAATCGCGTCACTTTTTATGTGCTGAGTTAGTTATGAACAACAGTCGTTACGGCAATTTTATGGCGGCGCTATCTTTCGTTATTTGGGGATTACTGCCGATTTATTATCGTTATTTACCGAATGCGGCAATGGATGAGCTGTTAGCGTTAAGAATTATTGGCTCTGTGCCTGTAGGCCTTCTTCTAGTGTTGATGATGACTCGACATTGGCCAAACTGGGCTGAAATTTGGCAAGACAAAAAGTCACTTGGGTATGCTTTCGTGGCAAGTAGCTTGATGTGTATCTCTTGGGTCGCATTTACATGGGCGCTGACAAATCACAGAGTGATCGATGCAAGCTTAGGTTTTTTCATTGGCCCTTTGATTTCTGTTGCGTTAGGTGTTTTCGTTCTTGGTGATAAGCTATCGAAAGGCAAGTTTCTTGGGATTCTATTGGCAGCCATCGGCGTCTTGTACCAAGTGATCCACTATGGTGAGCTACCAATGGTTGCGTTGACCATGGGTTTGTTTTTTTCTCTATATGGGCTTTTTAAAAAGAAGATTAACTATAGCTGGAGCACGACGCTGTTTATTGAGGCGTTCGTATTAATGCCATTCGCTTGTGGTTATCTATTTGTTAAGCAATGGACGGTTGGAGAGCTCGCTTCAACGGTCGATGCTGCTACCTTTATGTTGTATTTGGGTAGTGCTCCGGTGACCATTTTGCCGCTGATTTTTTACTCCATTGCAATTCGTATCACCAGCTTATCGACGGTAGGTTTAATGCAATACATTGAACCAAGCCTGCAGTTTGTATTGGCGGTTGTTTTCTTTGGTGAGCTGTTTGATGGTGTGAAAGCTGTGACCTTTGCTTTCATCTGGGTTGGTCTGCTATTCACCGTTGTCGAAGGTGTTGCGATACGAGCCAAGCGTAAAAAACTCACTTCTCAGCCAATTTGATTTAGAACCACTAGATCTTCAAATTGTTGCCTCGCCTTCAAACCAAGTCATTCTCGCTGAACCTAGCGCGTGATTTAGCGAGCAAACCATAGTAAATCGTTGTGCTTAACCAGTCATCTCAACTCTTCATCACTCACTGCTGTTTATATGTATTTCTGCATTAACTCACGTCTATTCACAGTCGCTTCACACTTAAATTGTTACAGTTCTCATTCGAACAAACGCGATAGCTGTGATAGCTTTCATGCGCATTTGTCATCTAGTTGGTTGTATTAATGAAGAAAATTGTACGTTTGGTTGGTGTGATATCTTTGTTTGGTTCTCATTCCGTGCATGCGATGAGTGAAAAAGATTGGGACGTACTTACCGATATCGGAGCTTATGGCTTGGTTGCAACGGCGGCCGCGGTACCTGCATATAAAGGTGATTGGGAAGGCTTTTGGCAAGCGGGATTTAGTATCGGTACTGCATCGGGAATAGGCTTAATCGGTAAGGTGTCAATTGATGCGGAGCGACCTGACAAAAGTGGTAACGACAGTTTTCCTTCTAACCATACAGCCAATGCTTTCGCTTCGGCAACAAATTTATACTTACGCTATGGTTGGGAGGCGGGCTTGCCAGCTTATGGCGTTGCAGCACTGGTGGGTGTAGGGCGTGTGGAAGCGAAAAAACACTATTGGCGTGACGTTCTTGCTGGTGCAGCTTTAGGTACGCTGAGCGCCTATGTCCTCACCGATGCTTATGATGAAAATGTTCAGCTTTTACCGTGGGTAAGCAGTGAAGATGTGGGTGTATTGCTGACTTATCATTGGTAAACTTCTGCGACCACGATCAAAAGAGCCTCGGCATACCCGAGGCTCCTGTTTTATCATTTTCTTTTCTATGCGCAGTCTTTAGAACTGAGCTTTAATCCAAATCATACGGTGGTCTGAAGAGACATCTTTGCCATTGCCGTACTTACCGATGCGATCGTCGTTAAACAGCTTACGACCTTCTTCATATGACGCTGCCCAGTAAACACCAGAATCAGCCACGTTTAGGTTTGCTGATGGCATCGCATAGTCAACACCAAGGCCGAATGTAGACGTAATGCGGTTTGGAATTGGATGTGTTGAGTTTTTGTCCACAGCATGCTCGGCTGCACCATAGCTCGTTGGATAAAGCTCACCATTCATCACATCTTGGTTTACCAAGGGGTCATTGTGGAAGTCTTGCATGATTTCACTGAAGCCATCGCCATCCAGTGGATCAAGGTTCTGGTCACCCATCATCACAAACTTCGCACCTTCAGCTAAGCCACCTTTGTTGCCTGCGTCATCGTAGAAGTACTCTTTACCTTGAACGTAGTGATGCCAAAACGCAACTTCAGCACCATTTTGTGCTTTGTTTTTGCCTGGATCGAATACTGGTGGAGTAGGGTGAGACATCAACAGATGAACTACTTCATCACCTTTCTCAGTAGGGATGATAATTGGGGCATCTACGTGGTTTTTAGAAGACAGACGAACAAGATCCCACTCTTCAGCGGTGTACCATTCATCACCACACTGCATGTCCTTAGGAATGGTTTGTGAACCGTCACAGATCGTAATGGTTGGGATTTTTGCGCCTTCCATGTCTTTCCATTTGAATTCTTGGAAAGTACGTGTGTTTTCTGTGTCAATTTTGTACTTAGACATCAATGCGAACGCGTATTGACCGTGGTAGAAACCAAAGCCCCAAGCATCACCCGGTAGCTGACCTGCAGTACCGTTGTTGTCTAGATCAAGACCGCTGTTTAAGCCCGTGTTTGTTGAGTAAGACTCGGTGTAAGGATATTCGATTGGGTCTAGATTCGCTTCGCCACCTGCACCTTCAAGGCTTTGTGCTATAGATAGGTAGTTTTTCTGGAAACCTTCCAGTGCGACTTTATCTTCTCCAGTACCATCATTGTTGAATTCCGCCATCATAAGAACATCTGGACGGTTTTTTTGAATGATGGCTGCAACGTTACGAATTTGAATGACTTTTTCAGCCATTGTTTTGTCTGCGTCCGCGATTGTGCCGTCAAGGTAAGCGGTGACAAGTTCAGTTTGTTTGGCTGGTTCAACTTGCATTTCTGCAACAAGATCTTCAAAAGTACTGCGATCAAAAGAGAGGTTATAAGTGGCGATCTTTACTTCTTTAGGTTGAACATCTACGTATTCAGTGTCGTCGTTACAGCCAGTCAGTAGCGCAGCGCCGATTAGAAGAGCAAGAGGGGTTTTGATGTATTTCATTAGTATGCAATACCTTATAATTGGGTTCGCGAAAATACTAAAGTTATCAGTAATTTTTGTAAGTGATCCCTATCACACAAACGATTGCCTGCTTACACAAATGCACAGATTTTGTGTGATTTGTGCAATAAACGCATCATTTTCAACACCAGAAGGTTATAATTAAACTGTTAAATAATGATGTCTATTTTATTTAATTGTTTTAGATTTATATTTTGTATGGTCCGATGTGGACGGATTTTGTTCATTATCAATCCGAGTTTTAGTAGTCGGAGATTTTCTTTATACTAAAACACCAATAGAAGTGAGGACGACCTCACCGCTCTTATCACAATTGGGGACGACCCCAATCATTTGGAATCTCTCAATGGCTTGGGCAATTCTTTTTCTTGCTGGACTATGTGAAGTCGCATGGGCAGTTGGGCTCAAATACACGGAAGGTTTTACTAAGCTAGCACCATCAGCATTCACTATTGGATTTATGTGTTTAAGCTTCTGGTTACTGGGTATAGCGCTTAGAACGTTACCGCTAGGTGTTGCTTATGGAGTTTGGGTTGGTATTGGTGCGATAGGAACTGCTATTGCCAGTATCTATTTATTTAATGAGCCAGCAACGTTAATCAAGCTTATCAGTTTGTTGCTGATTGTTGCCGGTATTGCGGGCTTAAAGTATGCGGCTTAAGGTCTCAATCACCGATAAATAAAAGCCAGAGTCTGACTCTGGCTTTTCGCATTTCAATGTAGGAGCTTGCCTTGTTAGCGTTTGATAAATGGCAACTTTAAGTGCTGTCCAAATACGTTGACAAGCGCGCCTGTAACAATCAGTGCTCCCCCTAAGTAAGTCCAAGCGGACGGTAACTCACCAAAGAATAGGATCCCTAGCAGTACAGAGAATATGATTTGGACATACGAGTAAGCAGATGCTTTGCCGGCTTCTTGAGTCTGCATTGCTTTGGTTAACCCAAGTTGACCAATTTGAGTGAACACGCCAACGAGCACAAGCATCATAGTAAGATACAGATTCGGAATGACAAATTGACCACCCATTAAAACAATGGACGCAGGCAATGCTACCAGCGGGAAATAGAAAATAATCACCGAACTGTCTTCAGTTTGACTCAACTTTCGGACAATAACGTACGCGATTGAGCTACCAAACGCACCTAATAGCGCGATCATTACGCTAAACATAGGGAGCACATGTTCAGTGCCGGCACTTGTTTCAGGTTTCACGATCACATATACCCCTAACACACAAAGGACGATGCATACTAGTGTAGAAAACTGGATGCGCTCTTTAAGAAAGAACATCGCAAGCACAGCGGTAAAAACAGGGTGGATATATTGAAAAATGGTTGCTTCTGCCAAAGGTAAGGTCGTTACAGAGTAATAGACACACATCAGGGCCATAGTGCCAACCGCACCACGAGCAAACAATAGTGCTTTGTTGTTCCCCCACACTGAAATGCGTTTTCTCTTTACATCTAGGTAGCTGATGACTAATGAAACCAGCGCCCTAGCTGCAACAATTTCAAAAACGGGGATACCGTGTAAACTAACGTGTTTGACAGTCGCAGACATAAGCGCAAAGCCAAAGGCTGATAGCACCATAAAGCGTACGCCAATGGGAATCATAGAGTTCAGTGAATTAGGCATCGTACAGTTCGTTTATTGCGGAAGATCGGACTTTAGCATACAAAATGGTCAAATAGATCAGCATGTTGTAAATATGGTTATTTCTCTAATTTATACAAGATACACTGACAACGTCCTAGGGATAAAGAATTGCATAAGGAGAAGTGTATGATACCTATACAAGCCACGCACGTGTCTGGCGTCGTAATTTCCGAATTTGATGGTGTAAAAAAGATGCTGTTACTTAAGCGTGTCAAAGGAGGGTATTGGTGTCATGTTGCTGGTGGTATTGAAAAAGGGGAAACGGGTTGGCAAACACTCATTCGAGAATTGAAAGAGGAAACGAAAATCGAAGGGGTAGAGCTTCATAGTGCTGATTTTTTGGAGCAGTTTTATGAGGCGCACAAAAATCGAATCATGGTTATTCCTTGCTTTGTCATTTTTTGTAAACCAGAACAACATGTTACGCTTAATCACGAACACACTGATTACCGATGGTGTACGCTAGCAGAAGCCAAACAGCTTACGCCTTTTGCAAACCAACATCATCTCTATGAACATGTATGGAAATATTATGTTGAAAGCGTTCCGACACAATTTACGCTTATCAGTCAGATATAATTTTACTCGGTTGCTGTTAGGTTCATGCATTAATGGAATAAGATCCGAGCTGCAACTCTAACTTCATCGATACGATAATAGTAAGCGTGTTGCATTTATGTTAACGTTAAGGCGAAAGCACGGCATTAACGGTATTCAGGTGCATGAGGAGAATGATCATGAATGCGATAGTAGACATCGAAGTTGGCTACTCATTACGTAAGACACTGGATAAGCTTAAGGCAGCCTACAATGTTGAGCCTTACCCAAGTATTGACGTGAGAAAGCAAAAGCTTGCTCTCCTCAAGCAAACTATCCTGGATAATCAGCAAGTGCTCGTCGATGCATTGAGCGCTGATTTTGGTTATCGCTCAGAATTTGATACGGCAATGACCGATGTTCTACCAACGATTTCTCAAATCAACTACACCTTAAAACGCCTAAACAGATGGTGTAAGCCAAGCCGTCGCCATGCCGGTTTACTCATGGCGCCGTCCAAAGTCTCGGTTGAGTATCAGCCAGTGGGGGTAGTTGGTATTATTTCACCGTGGAACTTCCCGGTTATTTTGAGCTTATCGCCATTAGTCACGGCACTTGCTGCGGGTAACCGTGTGATGATGAAGTTAAGTGAGTTCACGCCAGAGACCAATAAGGTTATCGCAGAGATTTGCCGTGCATTGCCTGAAGATGTCGAGGTGGTGGAAGGTGAAGCCGACGTGGCTCAAGCGTTCAGTAAATTGCCGTTTGATCATTTATTGTTTACTGGTTCGACGAACGTGGGTCGAGCGGTCGCCAAAGCCGCCGCTGAAAACTTAACCCCTGTGACGTTAGAACTTGGCGGCAAGTCCCCAGTTATTGTGGCGGATGATGCAAACTTGAATAAAGCCGTCGATGCAATTTTATTTGGTAAGTGCATTAACGCAGGGCAAATATGTGTCGCGCCAGATTACGCCTTTGTGCCACAACACAAAGTGGATGAGTTTGTGTCGTTGTTTCTTAAGCGTTTTGAAGCGTTGTACATCAATGGTGAGCAAGAGCAGGGCTTCTCTCATATCATTAATCAGCGTCAATACGATCGCCTGAAAGCGGTATTAGAAGATGCGAAAGCAAAAGGGGCCGATGTTCATTCCGTGGCGGAGCCAACGGTGCAAGGCCGTTGTCTGTATCCTCATTTGTTAACCAATGTGTCGTCAGACATGGTCGTGATGCAAGAGGAGATTTTTGGTCCACTGATGCCAATTAAGCCTTATAACGACATGGCTGAGGTGCTTGAATACATCAATCGGAATCAACGCCCTCTGGCGCTCTACATTATGACAGAGGACAAAGGTACGATTGAGCATATTGTACATAACACCCACAGTGGGGGCGTTGGTATTAATGACACGATTTTGCATGTTGGTGCCGAAGATGCACCATTTGGTGGTATTGGTGAATCGGGACTGGGGCATTATCATGGTGAAGAGGGCTTTAGAACCTTTAGTCATGCAAAGACGGTGTTTCATACGCCAACTTGGCTACCACGTGTTAGCTTGCTTATGGAACGTCGCGGTATAGCGATTAAAGCGTTACAAAAGTTTTTCATTCGTTAGATAACGCACTATTTCAAAAAAGGAAACCGCCTAATCAGGCGGTTTTTTTAGTCGAGCGAACGGTCACCATCTACGCGAGTGACCGTCGATTGACTTATTCTACACAGCTCCAGCCAGTGGTATCGATGGAGTTAATCCAGTCAGCGATGAGCTGAACCCCTTCATCATGCACCACGTGGCGTCCAAGCTCTGCCACCACCACCTACGCTGAAGTTGTCATTGATACGGTAGGCAATGGCAGGATTAAAAATGACGTTCTCTAAACTGGTTTCCCCACCAATCGGCCCTGCAAGGTAATCATCCGGGTATTCGGTCGCTAATCCAAAATCGGTAAATATGCCTAAGCCCCATGACCAAGAATCATTAATTGGTGCAGCAATATAAAACGAAGGGACGATGACGTTATCGACTACGTCGTTGTTAGTGAGTAGGTTATTAAACGAATCTGACTCACCATTACCCGTCACTCGTACTTCCGGCATGATATAGGATGCGCCAACAGATAACTCATAAGATTGAAACATCGTGATGGCAGCAGCGTTATGAGCAACCACTGACGCTCCATCGGCAATAGCGGCTTCACCTGCGTTGGCTCGACCTAAACCAGCTGCGGAGTGTTCAGATAACTGAAATCCTGCGGCATATAAGTTAGGTGAGCTTAGTACTATAGATATCGCAAGAACGATTTTTGCATTCCTTGTCTTCATATCACTCTAAACTCCATGTGTTTTTTTAGGATGCGTTCTTTATTAAAGTGCTCACAAAACTAGATCGAACTCAAATGATTTAGGAAAGGGCACCACCTAAAACATAAATCCATTTAACAATTGTGTAATGTTGATTTTTTGAAATTGTCACACCAGTCTCATATACAGCATGACTAATATTAATGCTGCTAAGTATATGTAATGATTATGAATATGATGTTTTCTTGTGTTCGGAATAGGTCGAGGAACCTTAGTGGCTGTTTGAGGGAGAAGGTTGGGTTGGTGGCTGCATGTTAATAGAACGTGACTTTGAGGAAGCTAGAAGTTAGTACGTATGTTTAAAACGGATGTTTAATAATTTTTCGCGTTGATCGTTCGCTAGTGTGTTGAAATGTGCTTACCCTAGGTGAAACCGCGCTAAAATAATTTTTCAATTAGAGTTTTTACTTAAGATTAATTGTATCTACGGCGATATATTGAATGGTTGTCCAACAATGATGTTACAACTGCGCAATATGCGGTGTGGGCTGAATGACGAGGCTTGAACTTGAGGAAGGATAAAGGCTCTTGTTTTGTTGTCATACCCAAGCATCTCAAGGTGACTTGAGTGGATAAACAAGAGCCTAAGCTTGATTAATGGAACACTTCACTACTAAAGCGTAAATAACGGCTTTCCCCCATCAACTCTTTAAAGGCCTCTTTATCGAGTTTGATTAAGGTTTCGTGGTCACCCGCTTCGAGGTAAACATAATCTAAGTTGCCTAATACCTCATCACAAACCGTTAATATATGATAAGCGCTACCCACAGGCGGAATGGCTCCGTTTTCGCAATCAGTGAACATACGGTAAACCTCGCGCTCCTTCACGAGATGAAATGTCGCATTAAATTCATCATTGAGTCGAGATAAACTGATTTTATTGTTGGCAGGCAATACTGCCATTACATGACGACCTTGATGATCTTCTAAAATCACCCCTTTGGCCAAATTGTTAAGTGGGACACCTGCAGCAACGCCACTTTGCAGTGAACTGTGACTGTGGCTGTGATTAACGGTCTGAAAATGAATATGGTGTTCAGTCAAATAGTGGTCGAGTCGGTTAGAAATAGGCATAGTCGCCTCCATCGGTTTGAGCCCCATAACATAGTATAGGTGACTCTAAGGAATACTGGCGTAACAAAGATACTGTTCTACGATTACTGAAAGCTCGTGAAGAACAGGATGTGATAAGAGGAAACCAATATGCGTAAACCAGTGATTGCGGATAACAAACCGATAAAAGTTGAGTTAAAACAAGGTGAGGAGTATTCCTACTGCCGATGTGGAAAATCAAAAACACAGCCTTTCTGTGACGGGTCTCATGTTGGAACCGGATTTAAACCCATGGACTTTATTGCCGAAAAAGACGAAGAAGCGTGGCTGTGTCAGTGTAAATATACGGCCGACGCTCCATTTTGTGATGGTAGCCACAAGCAATTTTCGACGGATCAAGTTGGTCAGGAAGGGCCTGAAATAAAATCAGGTGACCATTCGAGCCCAATTGCAATCGCGACTCAAGAAGAACCCACTGTTGAGTTTATCCACCAATTAGCAAGAGAAGGGTTGTCTAAATTGGGGCATCATGGCCCAATGACGTCAATGGGCGTTCCAAGACATTTATTACCACATTGGGATGACTTACAAGTCATGGTCGCTCAAATGGCGACAAAACCCTTGATGGAAGAGGTACCTGTAGCGACGGAGCTTGTTATTGGCCCAAAAGCGAAAAAGCCATTGGTACTGAACATTCCTTTATTTGTGTCTGATATGAGCTTTGGCTCACTCTCCGAAGAAGCGAAAGTGTCACTCGCAAAAGGCGCGGAATTAGCCGGAACGGGTATTTGTTCCGGTGAAGGAGGGATGTTACCTGAAGAGCAACAAGCCAATTCGCGTTATTTCTATGAACTTGCGAGTGCTCAGTTTGGCTACGATGAATCCAAGCTCGTCAATGTGCAAGCGTTCCACTTCAAAGGTGGGCAAGGGGCGAAAACAGGGACAGGTGGCCATCTTCCAGGCAACAAAAACGTAGGGAGAATTTCTCAGGTACGGGGTATACCTGAAGGGCAGTCCGCCATCTCTCCCCCGACATTTAAAGATCTCCACACCGCGCAAGATTTCAAAAAGTTTGCTGACCGAGTACGTGAAATCACGGGCGGTATTCCCATCGGTTTTAAATTGAGTGCGAACCATATTGAAGAAGACATTCAGTTTGCGCTTGACGCGAGTGCGGATTACATCATTCTTGATGGCAGAGGCGGTGGTACGGGAGCGGCTCCTGCAATGTTCCGTGATCATATTAGTGTTCCAACGATACCGGCACTTGCAAGAGCGAGACGGTATCTCGATGCACAAGGTGTAGGTGACAGTGTCACGTTAATTGTCACTGGGGGCTTACGTGTGCCGATGGATTTTGTCAAAGCCATGGCATTAGGAGCTGACGGTGTGGCGATTTCTAACAGCGCGATGCAATCCATAGGGTGTGTCGCTGCTAGGATTTGTAATACCAACAATTGTCCTGCCGGTATTGCCACGCAGAAAGCCGATTTAAGGCAGCGTTTAAACGTCGATAAAGCTTCTCATCAGCTAAACAACTTCTTTGCTGCATCCGTTGAGATGATGCAAGTGATGGCAAGAGCGTGTGGTCATCACTCATTGAGTCAATTTAACCTGAATGATTTATCTACCTGGAATCGGGATATGGCGAAGCTATCGGGCGTTAAATATTCGGGGGTAAACGAGTGATGCGCGCGCAGACCCTTTACGAGATCGATATGACATTTGTGTTCGAATTGCTCACCCAGTAACTGGTATACAAGTAACTCGCTTTGATAGGTGCGATGTCAAAGAAGGTAGGGCGCATTGATATTAAAATGACTGAAAATTTGTCGCTGTTGTTTTTATATGACCACCAATGATATCCAAGCCAAAATTGCGAGTTTTTCTTGCATAGAGGAAGCTTTAGATTATTTCGACATGAGTTTTGATAGCCGCTTTATTAACACGCATCGTGTTGAACTTGTTAAGCGCTTTAATGGCTATTTGATTTTGACTAAGCCGGATGATTGGTTTTCAGCGCGGCGTGCGTTGAAAAATGCCTACTGTAAAGTGCAGCGAAATCAATTAGATAAAATTACTCGCTCTGCCTGCCGGGGCTGTACCTCGTGTCAGAGACGCTAACCTAAGATGCAGAACACCGTTTAACGTAGTGAAGCTTCTTAGTATACCCATGGGACTAACCGATAGCGCACACGTTGTACATAGTCACGATACCCCGGCAACTCTTCTTGTAGAGTTTGATCTTCAAGTGTGGTTCTGATCACAGTGATGATGGATGCCACTATTGCTGGAATCAGAGTCCATACAGAACTTAGGGCAAGAACAATACCGAACAGTGCAACGAGATTCCCTGCATAACCCGGATGCCGCACAAAGCGGTATGGGCCGCTGTCACACACCGTATGCCCTCGATCAGTCTGGATACGTACCACGCTGGAGAAAAAGCGATTCTCTGCCAATGCCCATGCGGAGAAAGTATAACCGAGCGAGATCAGAGTGAAGCCAGTCGCGATGAGCCATAGTGGAAATTCAGAAGACCAGTTATAACGGTGGTCTAGCCCTGCCACAATGGTCATAGGAAATGTGATACTCACCGCCATCAGCGGTGCAAGTACTTTGTCCCAAGCTTTTGCATTTTGGATGTTTTCAATATTCTGTCTTTCAGCTGTTAATCCGGGATGTCGTTGCTCTGCCCACATACGACTAGCAACTCCCTCAGCTAAGAACAGCATTAAAAATAACCATGCCTGCAACCAGCCGATGTCGCCACCACAGATAAATAGGATCAGTGGGATCAAGAGATACACCGTAATTAACCTGAGCCACTGGCGCAGGGAAACGGTTTGGGTTGCTTGTTCATTAACCGTCTTTGATGACATTCCACATTCCCTTCCTTAAAATAAAATCGATTTGCGTGCGCGCTTAACTATCAGTTCAGGGGGGCTGAAAGAAGTGGTGCTTATCTGATCCTAGCCTCCTCCTTCTAACAGGTTAGATCGTTCATTACCGAAACACACAGTGAAGCATTAGATGACTTAAGGCACTTCATAGACAGTGTCAGTGTAAGGGGGGACTAGACATTTGCGGCAGGCAGGACGGTGTTGATACAACGTATAAGATGATGTCGTCAGTGAGGAGTGGAGATAGCCGATTTGAATGATCGGCCTATCATGTTCTGCCTAGTCAGATGAGGTAGCGATGGACAACTTATTTTGTATGGATCTCAGGGGGAGGTTGTAGCAATGCATCTAACTCTTCTCTGGTCAGTATCTCATTAGGACTCATGTTGTTAGGCTCATCCTCAAGCGCCAATTTCGTTTGGTTAATTAGGTATCTCTTTTGTGTTGGCGTTAAATCTTGCAGAGTGCTGAGCAAGTTTTTAAATCTACTGGGCTTCATCGTAAAATCCCTATACAAGCGAAAGCAAAGGTGTTGGTTGCTAATTTATTTTATTGATTAATAAGGCTAAGTTTTGGATTGTTTGTGATATTAGCCTTAACTGAAATAGTATCCAAACTACGCAGGCTCGGACAATTTAGATTAAAAATAGTAATCAAATTGCATAATTGCAAGTCTGTCGTTGCATATATTGAGTATAGGGGCGAGATGCCCCTTATTTGTTAACCGTCTTTGTTAACCGTCGCTAAATTTGTTTAGACACCTGTTCTGCTCGCTTAAACAGTTCATTGACCTTTTTCATTGCTCGTCCTTACTTGTGCGATTAGTAACATAAACCACATGAAAAGCTTACGAACTCACGATATCCTAGGGGGATAATAAGACAGCGCCATGTAGATGGCAGAAAGTGAATTCGAATGAAGTTTATCCATACCTCAGATTGGCACCTTGGCCGACAGTTTCATAACGTCTCTTTGCTTGACGATCAGCAAGCGGCTCTTGAACAGTTAATCCAATATATCGAAAGCAATCCTGTAGATACGGTGGTGGTTGCCGGCGATATCTACGATCGCTCAGTTCCACCGACTATTGCCATTGAGCTACTAAACCGCGTGGTGAAGCGAATCTGCGGTGAGTTAAACACGCCCATGATTTTGATCTCCGGTAACCATGATGGTGCTGAGCGATTGGGCTTTGGTTCAGAGCAAATGAAAACAGCGGGGTTGCATATCATTAGTAACTTTGAAGATATGCTGACGCCAGTCGTTATCGAAACGAAATCGGCTGGAAAGGTAGCTTTTTACGGCATGCCTTATAACGATCCTGAGCAAGTTCGTTTTGCTTACCAAGAACCAATTTCGACGCACGACCAAGCACATAAACTTCTCGCCGAGAAAATCACAGAACAATTCAACCCAGAGCAACGCAACGTGTTAGTAAGCCACTGTTTTGTGGATGGCGCAATGGAGTCAGACTCTGAGCGTCCACTGTCGATTGGTGGTTCCGACCGCGTCAGTCACGAGCACTTCCTTAACTTCGATTATGTGGCGTTGGGGCACTTGCATCAGCCACAGAAAAAAGGCGAAGAGTACATTCGTTATTCTGGTTCATTGATGAAATACAGCTTTGGTGAGCAGAACCAAAAGAAAGGTTTCACGCTGGTGGAAATCGACCAAAACGGTTTTGTCTCGGCAGAACATGTCGAACTCACTGCGCCTCATGAAATGCGAATCATTGAAGGTGAACTTGAACAAGTGATAGAGCAAGGTAAAACGGATCCGAAAAACGAAGACTACTTGCTGGTGCGCTTAATGGATAAGCATGCGATTTTAAATCCCATGGAAAAGCTACGTGCTGTTTACCCAAATGTTTTGCACCTAGAAAAGCCTGGGATGTTGATTGGTGTTGAACAAGAGATGGCGCAAGCGAAATTGGCGAGAAGTGAGATAGATATGTTCCGAGACTTTTTTACGGAAGCGCAAGACAGCCAATTATCGCAAGAACAAGATCAAGCGATCAGCGACATCATCAAACAACTTTCTCAGCAAGCTCAGTAAGGACCAAACATGAAACCGATTAAACTGACAATGCAGGCTTTTGGTCCGTTTGCTCAAGCAGAGACCATCGAGTTCGACAAGCTTGGTACTAACCCTCTGTTTCTGATCAATGGTCCTACTGGTTCCGGTAAAACCTCGATTCTCGATGCCATTTGTTTTGCTCTTTATGGTGAAACGACGGGTAATGAGCGGCAAGGCATTCAAATGCGTTGTGATATGGCAGCGCCTACGTTACTGACCGAAGTGACACTAGAATTCTCTTTGCACGGTAAATCTTATCGAGTGATTCGCTCACCAGAACAAGAAGCACCAAAGGCACGCGGTGAGGGCATGACAGTACGTAAGCATACCGCAGCTTTGTATGAGATTACGGACGAAGAAAAGCTCATCACTAGCAAAACAACGCAAGTAAAGACGGAAGTGACCAATATTATTGGCTTAAACGAAACTCAGTTCCGCCAAGTGATGGTGCTGCCACAAGGTAAGTTTCGAGAGTTGTTACTTGCGACGTCCAAAGAACGTGAAGAGATCTTTGGACAGCTATTCCAAACGGACATTTACAAGAAGATTGAATATGCGCTGAAAGACAAAGCGAGTGCCATTAGTAAAGCCAAAGACGAGTTTGATAACCAAATTCGAGGCGCACTGCAGGTAGCTGGTGTTTCTTCTGAAGCGGAGTTAACAGAGCAGCGTGAAGCGTTATCTGTTCAATTTGAAACCGTGCAAAAGCAAGAGCAAGAATCTCTGGCGCAATTAAACACGGTAAAAACTGACCTGCAAAAAGCAGAAGCATTGAGCAATGAGTTTAAAAAGCGCGAGCAAGCCGAAATTGCATTGAAGCAACATTTGCAGCAGAGTGATGCTATTTCCTTTCGTCAATTGCAGTTAGACAATGCGAAGAAGGCAAGCAAGATTGAGTTGCCTTATGTCACGTTACAAAACGCCTCAAAACAAACGCATGAGCTTGAGCAAAAGGTGGCTAAGCTTTCTCAAGATCTCACTGTCGCAGATGAAGCGGTAAAAGCCAAAGAAGGCGCATTGCAAACCGCGAAAGAACAAGCGGCGCAATTGCCAAACCTGACTGAGCATCAATACCAACTTGAAAGCATGAAAGGGAAGTTGGTTGAAAAATCAGAGCTAGAAAAAGCCATAAATGCGGGTTTGACGCAAAAGTCTGAGTTTGAAGCAACGCTGAAGAAATATATCACTTTGAAAGAGCAGTTAACGCTAGAGGCGCAACAAGGTCAGAAGTCACTGGATCAAGCTCGAGTCGATGTTGCAAGTATTGGCAGCGTAGAGGCGGAGATAAAACAGCAACAACGTTTGATGCAAGACCTACAGAAGCTTAATGGCTTAAACCAAGACCTGGCGAAACTGGATGCGCTGACGCCGAGCAAACAAGCTTCGGTTGACCAAGCAAAAGCAAGATACATAGAACTTCAACGCTCAGCAGATACCCTTGAGCTAAGCTGGCACAATGCTCAAGCTGCGGTTTTGGCTCAGCGCTTACAAGCCGGTGAAATGTGTCCGGTGTGCGGTAGTGTAGAACATCCTCACCCCGCTCAATTTGTTGGCGAAGAGGTAACAAAAGAGCAAGTTCAAAACGCTCGGAACACAGAGCGAGAAGGGCAAGTTGCTCTGAACCAATTGAACAATCAGTTGGAGCAGCACAATATCGCAATCGGACAATACAAGCAGCAAATTGAGCAACTATCTGATGAACTCGGTCAAAACGCAGCATTGGATTTAGGCATGTTACAAGCGTCCATGCAGCAGTTCAACGAACGTTTACAGCAACTGTCTTCGATTAACTTGGTTCATTTGGAACAAAGCGTCAATGAGTTAAACCAGCGTTGCATCACTGGTGAAAGTAAGATCAATGATCTGCAAAACCAGATGGCAGCGAATGAATCGACGATAAAAGTGAATCAAGAGCAACTGGCTAAACTCTCAGCTTCGTTAGATGCTAAGTACTCGTCACTTGAAGTGCTTGAACAAGATATTGTTGCGATTCAAAAACAGATTGCGGCGTTAAATTCAGCCTTAGAGACTGCACAAAATCATTTGCAACAAGCGGTGCTGACAAAGACCAATATTGAAAGCCAACTGACAACCCATCAACAGTGGTTGAATGAGGCACTAGAGCGTTTGAACACAGCCAAAGCTGATTGGGAGCAAGCGTTGCAGGCGAGCGCATTCGAGGATGAAGCGCAATTCCTAGTAAGTAAAGTTGATGAAGCCGAGATGCAGGTTTGGCAGCAAGAAATTGATGCGTTCAAACAGACTCAAATCAAGCTAGAACAAACTTTGGCAGACTTGAGTTCAGAGTTGAAAGACTTGGCGTTGCCTGATCTAGAAGGGCTTAACGTTAAGTTAAACAGTGTTCAGCAAGGTTACGTTGAAGCGCGCAATCAGCTTGATAGCACGCGATCTTTGTTTGAACGTCTAGAGAAAGTCCGCAATGACATCGTGATGTTACATGACAAGAACACTAAATTAGAAGATGAATACAAAGTGTTTGGTACCCTGTATGACGTTGCTAGCGGTAAAACGGGCAGTCGTATCAGTCTGCACCGATTTGTCCTTGGTGTGTTATTAGACGATGTGTTGATACAAGCGTCACAGCGTTTAAACCTGATGAGTAAAGGCCGTTATATCTTGGCTCGTAAAACGGAAGGTTTTAAAGGTGCCGCTGGACGAGGATTGGATTTGGTGGTTGAAGATAGCTACACAGGTAAAACACGTGATGTCGCGACGTTATCAGGTGGCGAATCTTTCATGGCAGCGTTAGCGTTAGCACTCGGTCTGTCTGACGTTGTTCAGTCATACAGTGGCGGTATTCGTTTAGATACGCTATTTATTGATGAAGGTTTTGGCAGCTTAGATCCGGAGTCTTTGGATCTTGCGATTCAAACGTTGGTTGACTTGCAACAAACGGGTCGTATGATTGGTGTGATTTCTCACGTATCTGAACTGAAAGAGCAAATGGCGCAGCGCATTGACGTTGAACCATCACGACTAGGATCCAAGGTTTCTGTAAAGTCTCAGATGGAGTTTGATTCTTAATCGGTGTCGCAGATACCAAAAATCCCGCTAAATTATCGTATAAAATGGCGGGGATTTTGGGTGCTCAGTTTCGGAAGCTCTTACTGTTCGCAGAAGCGACCTTCATTCGGTGATTGCGTAATTGCATATTCACCATCTAGGTTTCGGTAGATAACCGTGTTCCAAACTGAGCCGTCATTCAATTCAAACTCTATCGCGTAGTTCACACCACTGACAATTTGTGCATGAACGGACAAGATCTGTTTAAACGAAGCGAGAGTTTTTTTTTAGGACAAAGGCCATAGCCTTTTGAGCGTCTGGGGTAGCATCGAACTCGTTCCACCCACCTGGCATATTTCCTTGTCTATCACATACATCTGACGAGGTTGTTGGCTGTGTAGTTTCATCCTGAGTGTTTTGTTGGCATCCGACGAGCAAAACCAAGATTGCGAAAGCTGACACTGTTTTTAATTTCATTCAAGAACCTCTATTCTGCAAGCGCCCATTATATAGGGTGGCATTCCTGCTTAATGTCTACGTTGTGCCAACTTTTTATATGAATCAAGTTAAATTCTGAGGTTTAGTCGAAAATCTGTACTTAAAGCAGTACGAGTGTCGTGAATTCGGTTCTTATGCGACAGGAGGGCAAGTACTTTGAATAAAGAGATGGTAGCGTAATACTTGTACTTACGTTTTAGTTTACAGTGTAAAGGATACGGATCGTGGTTAAATCAAGTAAAGTTGAAATGTTGAATTCTACGGTCTGGCCTCTCAATTTTTGGGTACAAAAAATGAAAGATAATACGCAGGCCTATAGATTCGAGATCGCGACTGACGATAAGGGAGTTCGTGGACTTTTACTATAATATATATGTGCGCGGATTCATATACTACGTCATTGCATCCCCTAATATGGCAAATGAGTTTTTCGCTTCAATGGATTTTATAAAAAGACAAAAGTGGATTTTGGAGAATAGTTGGTAGTCACGTGAATATGTACGGTCAAACTAACGAAAATCGGCTTTCAGTTTTCAATCGCCTGCTGTTGGGTGTAGATAATATGGTAAAAATAATAAGGTAATACCATGCAATCAACTCATTGGATTCAACTTTGCTTACGCGAGCTTGATGGCGGTGAACTCAATATCACGATATACAAGGGCGAAAATGCGTATGAGCTTTCAGTCGTTGGTAATCGGGAGCCCTCTATCCATTCTGCGATCGAATACAAAAACGGTGAAGTGCACTCTTATCTAAAACTTACCCCAATTTATCAATAGCAATTTAACAAGGACGGGCACCACAATATGGACATTGTATTTGTAAGACATGGTGTGCCAGATTTTTCGTTAGCGGATGAGAGGCAAATGACCCAACTGGAGAAGGACTATGCGCCACTCTCTCGAGATTATTTGCCGGTGCTGCAAGAGAAACTCAATCATCCAATCTTCGATGAAGCTGAAATCATCATAAGCTCACCTTATACGCGTACTCTTCAAACTGCAGAAATTCTCAATCGTCATCGCGGTTTGTCATTGTTTGTTGAGCATGACTTGAGAGAGTGGCGCGCTGACAAAGAGGGCGGCTACATTACGTTGAATGAAAGAGACCGACGCTGGTACGAATACCGAGAGCTGTTAAAAGCTTGTATTCCAATGACTGATACCCGCTACGAACATGTTGACGAGCTAAAAGCACGAGCGGAGTCGGTGCTGGAGCGTTACCTCCAATATCGAAAGGTTGTTGTCGTGAGCCACTTTAATGTGTTTGAAGCACTACAAGGTTTCCAAGAGGTGGGACTGTCTTGCGGAGAATTTAGACTCATTAGTGTTTGATCGATTTCTTCTCTTCTATAGTAAAATCAGTCACTAATTCACTTTCAGGTTGCTAAATGAAATCTCTCAAACTACTTCTGCTTTTATCTCTTGCGACGCTGTTTGGCTGTACTTCAAAGCCGGATGGCGTTGAGCCTGTTAATAACTTCGAACTTCGACCATATCTAGGTAAGTGGTATGAAATTGCGCGTCTTGATCATTCCTTTGAACGTGGTTTATCCAAGGTGACGGCTGAATATGAGCTTCGTGAGGACGGAGGCGTAACGGTCATCAACCGCGGTTATTCAGAAGAAGAACAAGCGTGGACGCAAGCTGACGGCAAAGCGTATTTCGTTGAAGATAAAAATACAGGTCACTTAAAAGTGTCATTCTTTGGTCCATTCTATTCGTCTTACATCGTGTTTGAGCTAGGGGAGAAGTACGACTATGCCTTTATCTCTGGCTTTAATCATGACTACTTGTGGCTACTTTCACGCACGCCAACAGTAGATGCCGCCACCATCGAACGCTTCAAACAAGTTGCGAAAGCAAAAGGCTTTAAACTAGACGAGCTAATTCTTGTTGATCAAATTCAATCAACACTTGGTCAATAAGGTACACAGAAGAAAAAATAATCGATAAAAATCGTTTAAAGACGCGAGACATGGTGCCATCAAAACGAGGATCCAAACCTGTTGCGGTCCATTAACTTGGGGAGAGTTCTACTTTCAAACTGAAATATGCAACAACGTATATACTAGTAAAGATTATGTTTGTGTCTGCATGATTGTTCATGACGTTATGTCTCATAAAACGAAGTGACCAAATTTAACGTATCACTATTTTTAATCTAACAAGTAAGGATAAGGAAACCAATGTCATTTTTAGAACGAATTGGAAAAGCACTCGAACCCCTTATGCTTGTCATGGGGTTAATCAGCCCAATTGCCACAATGCCTCAGTTGTATAAACTGTACTTCTCTCACAGTGAGCATGCTTTAGGCTTATCACTCACCACTTGGTTGCTTTATTCGTTTATCGCACTTCTGTGGACTATCTATGGCATTTATCACAAGAATCCGACCATTTGGGTAGGAAACTGTTTAGGGTTTCTGATGTATGTCGCCATGGTGGTAGGCATCATTCTTCACACCGGCGGTACTTTCTAGAAGAAATATGCGCGCAGATTTTTGTCTTTGATACTTGGCTTGTAAACGGGTAAAAGTAAGTGGGCAAATTTTAGATAACTTCTGCAATTGCAAAGCACTCGGTTTACCGACAAAGTAATGGCCAGCTTCACTCATCCATTATAACTTGAACTTTCTCTCTTTGTTACACTAGGACCCTTAAATGTCTAAATCTGACGCTTCTTCTACTAGTGAAATCATTGATAATTTTGTGGCACCGGAGTGTCAGGCTAGGGTAGAGATCCTTTATCAAGATGAGGATATTTTATTGATTGATAAACCGAGTGGTTTGTTAAGTCTATCGGGGAAGAATCTGCTTAATTGGGATTCAGTGCATTATCGTTTAGTGAACGGGCAAGGTGCTAACCAGGCAAACAAAGCGACGCCTACTTTTGTCGATGCTAAATTGCCACATCGGCTAGATTTCGGAACTTCTGGTGTCATGGTGGTAGGGCTTAACAGTGCCGCCTCTAAGAGTCTGAACAAACAGTTTCAGGCAAGGTCAGTACAAAAACGTTATCTCGCTATGCTAGCGGGGTGGGTTGAAGCTGACCGTGGCCAAATATCTGCCCCGATTGCTAAAGATAAGGCTCTGTTTCCAAGAGTAAAGATTTGTCACTGTACGGGAAAAAGTGCCATAAGTGACTATCAGGTAATAAGCCGCTTGGATAATCCGCCTAGAACTTTAATGCAATACACTCCCATTACAGGTCGCACTCACCAACTGCGGATCCATAGCCTTGAATTTGGTCACCCCATTTTAGGTTGTGATCTTTATAACCACCCAGAGCGAAGTGACACCTCACGGCGCTTAATGCTCCATGCCAGCGATATTTACTTTACTCACCCAACCACTGGCGAGCCTATCCATGGTCATAGCCCAAATCCATTTTAAGCAATAAGAGCTTAGCTTCGAGAATCATGACGGCGAGATTTCTACATCGGCGCTGACACTCCGTTACGTTTGATTACGCTCCAAATGTAAACAAGCACTTTCGGAGTTATTGTCGTTGCTTGCTTTCAAGCTTACTGTTGGACAAAAATGAGTTATTGCTTTCTCTAAATTAGCAGTCAGCGGATTAGTCGCTGTTTAACAAAATCACTAATGTCGAGGCCAAGTTCATCAGCCACTACATTAGTGATTTAATCTTGTCTGTAAACTTATCATTCGGGCATACGCAAAACCCAAAATGCCACGGGTACAAGAACAAGCTCTAGACCGATGTATAAGATGAGAATTGGAGCGGGTTGCCCATCTGCATACAAGCTTATTAGCCGTCCAATAACAAGGCTACCTGTAAACACTATGATGGTAACTAATGCTGGATTTCTATAGCTCTCATTAAAGGCTGAATATAGCCAAAATAAGCCTAAGCCTAGGTAAAGACACATAACTGCCCTTAGAATATGGGCGATATTGTTATCGAGTGTTTCTATACCTAAAAGTGTAAATGCAAACCAATCGGGATAAATGCCGTAAGCTAAAGCGATAGGAACAACCGCAAAAAAAGCGAATATCAAAAACTTCTTCTTTATGTGTTTCATTTTTGATTCCATCCCAATTACTCAATGAAGCCTAACACTAACATTATTCAGGCTATGCTTATAACGCTCAAATAGCTCATAAACTATCTATCTGAGTCGTCACCAAGTCGATAAACACTTTGTACCATAAGAAAAAATAGGCCAAATCACCGCACATTAAAAGGAGACACGGCACAACTCTAGCTTAGAATGGGGCTGAAACGAGTTAGGCAGCCTGAAATGCTTGATTGCTGTATGATAGAGATGCAGATGAACCATCCAGCTGGGCAGTAAATGCTTTGCATTGAAACCTTAGTCACTCACGTTCAGGCCAAATTTATAGTAAGGTTCGATGTTTCATAAAACTTAGTGGTGTCTGTCCGGTTTGTTTTTTGAAGAACGCAATGAATGCGCTGTCGGATGAAAACATCAAGCAATGGGCCACATCACTGACTTGTCGTTCTTCACACAACAGTTCTATCGCTTTGAATAAACGGCCAATCCTGATAGGACATGCCGGTTGCTGCTTTTGTCGATCTATTTTTCGGCGTTCGCCATTGGTGTCGTGGAGTGGGGAATATTGGCGGACAAATTGGGCAGAAGGCCAACCATACTGTTAGGGTTATTGGTTTACGGTGTATCAACATTGATTGCTATCTGGTTCTTAGTTCCAATGTTGTTTGTTGTGATGGCATTGCTAGTGTGTTTAGTGACAATGTCACACAAAGTGAAATAAACCAGAGATAAAAAGCCCTACAAAATTGGTAGGGCTAAAAAATATTCAACGCAAAATAGCTATTTAATTAGTCGAACCACTAAAGAGCCTGGCGCACGAATCGATTCGATGTTGTGACTTAATACAGTACCACTTGTTGGTGCGGTGTAGCGTTGGATCTCATCGCCAAAGCTGTCGTATTGAATCGCGACTAATTGACCTTGTTCAACGGTATCCATCATTTTAACTTGAGGAAGAACAAAGCCACCCAGTTCCGCTCGGATGCTAACAACGTCATTGCCCTCGATACAAGGCGTTAGTGTTTCTGGCTCACCAGAAATCACACCGTTGCATTTTAGAATGTTTAAGATGCCTGTTACTGTGCGGTCGATCAGTTCTTGCTCAGTGTAACGCCCCATACCGACTTCAATCGTGATGCTAGGGATGCCGTTGTTGTTCCACACCGTTTCTAACACACCGGCATCGCCTGGATCGTTAAGGATGGCGTCTGGATTTATTAGGCGAGCCATTTCAAGCGATTGTTCAATACGAAAATCAGCAAATACATAAAGCGGGTAAACGGTGCCGCTGGTTTGTGTGTGTAAATCAATCGCCAGTTCTGCATTATATTTCAGCAGGTTATTCCACAATGCAAATAAGTAGCGACTTGCTTCGTTGCCGTTAACGTCACCTGGGAAAAAGCGGTTTAGGTTAGCTGGAGAGCAATCAGGATCCGCTGAGTAGAAATCACGGCTGTGGTTTAACATACCAGTCAGGTTGATAGTCGGGACGATAGTCACCGTACCTGCGAATTCTTTACCAATCAGTTCACGTGCGGTCTTTTGCGCCGCTAAAACGCCGTTGTATTCGTCACCATGAACACCGGCGGTGATCATGATTTTCTTACCCGGTTTCTCACCTTTAAATACCAATACAGGCAAATGTTGCCATTGAGAAAGGGCATTGGTTGCGATGCGGAACCAGAATTTGTGTTCGCCCGCCGGAAGGTCTGTTACGTCGAGAGATTGAATGACGTGATGACCTTGAATGACGTCATCCAAAAATTGTGTTGCCATTAAAGCGGATACTCCAAAAAAACATCGATGTTGATGTCTATACCCAAGTAACGTCAAACGACAAAATACGGTGCATTCTTGCAGAACGGCACATTTTGTGGCTACTTCGGTATATACCAATTGGCTTGAAATATAAAAGGCGAGAACCCGTCTCGCCTTTTCACTAAAAAGTATTTAGTTTACGCAAAACCCATCATGTGAGCTACGATAACGACGATGCTCGATAGGGTAAAGAGTAATAGCATAAAGCGCCAGCAGAATTTCGCCCAGTCACCCCAGTCAATACGACACACACCTAGCGTTGCCATTAGAGATGCTGAAGTCGGTACGATGATGTTTGTTAAACCATCACCAAGTTGGAAAGCAAGTACCGCAACTTGACGAGTGATACCTGCAATGTCTGCAAGAGGAGACAGTAAAGGCATTGTTAGCGCTGCTTGACCAGAACCTGAAGTCACGAAGAAGTTGAATACTGACTGGAAAACATACATTAACCACGCAGCCGCAACGTCTGGAAGACCACTGATTGCATTACCTGCACTGTTTAGGATGGAGTTAAGTACACTTGCTTCATCTGTGGTGCCACCACCTAGGATAAGCAAAACCCCTTTTGCACAACCAACCAAAAGAGCAGGAGCTAGCATGATTGCCGCACCTTCTTTGAATGCGTCAGCCGCGCAGTTTAGTGTCATGCCGTTCAGACGGAAAAGAGTACCGATAATCGCAACCACAAAGCCCATAGTGAAGAATTGAGAAGCGATTTCTGGAATGTACCATGCATTAGCCACTACGCCCCAAACCACCCATACTGTTGTTGCGACAACCGTAAGGATCACTAGCGTATCACCTAGGTTCCAACGTGAGTCGTGGTTGCTTAGCTCTTGTTGACGGAAGTATTTATCGGTACGACGACTGTAAGAAAGCTCTGGGTTCGCTTTAATGCGAGATGCATAAAGTATGGTGAAAGCAATACCAATTAATGTAAAGCCAGCCCATAGACCCATGCGTACCGTCATGCCAGAAAGGACAGGAATCCCCGCGATGCCTTGTGCAATTGCCACTGAGAATGGGTTCATCCAAGATGTTGCGAAACCAATCTGAGTCGCAACATAGGTCACCATGACGGTTGTGATACCATCGTAACCGAGGCGAACCATCAGTGGTGCAATGATAATGGCAAACGCGACGGCCTCTTCACCCATACCAAATACTGCGCCGCCTAAAGAGAACAGCAAGAACAGAACAGGAATGAATAACGCTTCGTTGCCTTTCGTTTTGTCGATAAGGCGTAAGATACCGTTATCGATTGTGCCAGTGCGCATTACAACGCCAAATGCGCCACCGATAACCAGCATGAACATAATTACGCCGATTGCGCTGCCCCATTTAGAGCCCGAAACTAAGCCTTCAAATGGGAAGTTCATTAGACCAATGCCACCGCCAGAGGCGAAAAGGCCAACGGTGTTGTACACCAGTTCACCGTTCTCGTTGGTAGCATACGCGAAAGATGCAGGGTCGATAACGGTGCGTGTTTTTTCTGTACCATCGACCATGTAAGTTACTTGTTGGCTATCGAATTGACCAGCAGGGATTAAGTAGGTAAGAATCGCAGCAAAGATACCAACAATGAAGATTAAAATGAGAGTATCAGGCATCTGCCATGATTTTGGTGTTGCCGCCGATTCCGATGGCTGAGCGTGTGTGTGAGACATAACCTATTTCACGTTGAATGTGGAAAGCATGAAATATCGATAAATTAGAATAAAAAGTCAATAATAACTGAGTTTGTGAACTATAAATTCATCAATAATTTGATCTGGAGAGCCTTAAATTATAAATCAGTGTTTTATTGGTTAAATGTATTGAAGATTTGTTGTGTTTTTGGGCAGGAAAAAGCTCGCATAAATATGCGAGCTCAGGTTATTTATTCAGTTTATGCGTGCTATTTGGCAAATTGAACGGGTTGGCTTGCATAGAATGCCGCGACGTCGCGTAGATCGTCGTCATTCAGCACTTTTAACTGTGCTGCCATCATTTCTGCTAATGGACCTGTGCGCAGTCCATTTTGATAAGCTTTCATTGAATCATAGAGGTATTTGGCATTTTGTCCGGCAAGATTAGGGTAAGTGTCGTTATTGGTCATGCCGTTAGCACCATGGCAATACACGCAGTTTGGTGATTTTACTTTGCCTTTATCGGCATCCCCGAAAGGTTTAGCCATAATAGAGGAAGAAAGAAGAAGAGACGTCAAAAATACGTATCTAAGCATGGAGTGTTCTCGAATTAAATTACGGGGATCGAGATATAATAAAGCTTCCCCTAAGGGGAAGCTCAATGATCAAAATCAAGTTAAAGTAGAGATTTAAGGCTAGATAGGAAGATATCGATGTCTTGTGCCGAAATATCTTTGTGTGTCACGAAGCGAATTGGATTTGCTGGTGTGATTGTAATGCCTTGCTCTTTCATTTTTTCAGCAATGCCAACGATGTCTACTTCAGGTTCAAGCTTTGCAAATACGATGTTGGTTTGAACAAATTCAGGGTTTACCGAAAAACCAGGCAATTCAGCTAAGCCTTCAGCCAGCATTTTTGCGTTGATGTGGTCTTGTTTTAACTGTTCAACCTGTTCAGTAAGCGCCAGTTTGCCCGCTGCAGCAAGAATCCCTGCTTGGCGCATGCCACCGCCGACCATCTTTCTTAGGCGACGTGCTTTAGCGATGTACTCTTTGCTGCCAAGCAATAATGAACCTACAGGGGCAGCAAGACCTTTCGACAGACAGATCGTCATCGAATCAAAATACTGACCGATCTCTTTTACAGGAACATCAAGTGCAACGGCTGCGTTAAACACACGAGCGCCATCAAGGTGCATCTGTAAGTTATGTTTGTTTACAAATTCGCGAGCTTGTGCAAGGTAAGAAAGAGGAATCACTTTACCGTTGATGGTGTTCTCTAAGCTTAGTAGGCGAGTACGCGCAAAGTGTGCATCATCTGGTTTAATCGCTGCTTCTAGTTTATCGAATGGCAGAGTGCCGTCTGGGTTGTTTTCAATCGGTTGAGGTTGAATAGAGCCGAGTACCGCAGCGCCACCAGCTTCGTACTTGTAGTTGTGTGCTTGCTGACCACATAGGTATTCGTCACCGCGTTCACAGTGCGCCATTAAGCCAAGTAAGTTAGCTTGTGTACCAGAAGTGGTGAACATCGCCGCTTCAAAACCCGCAAGCTCGGCTGCAAATTGTTCTAATTCATTTACGGTAGGGTCATCGCCGTATACGTCATCGCCGACAGGCGCGGTAAACATGGCTTCCCGCATGGCTTGGGTTGGTTGCGTAACGGTATCAGAACGAAAGTCCATAATTCTCTCCTCGGTCGAAAAGACCTAAATATAACCGCAAAGACGAGCTTTGCTTAGGCAAGCGATAGTTTTGGCATCAGTAACAATGCCTTGAATAATTTGTTGTTCGAGCTCTTCTCGTGACAATGTCACTACTTCAATCACTTCGTCATCATCACACTCGTATCGATTGGTCTTGTTCAGCTGTTCGGCAACAAACAAGTACTGGATTTCATCACAGAAACCAGCAAGCGGAGTCACTTGACCAAGCGATGTGAACTTGTCAGCGCTGTATCCTGTTTCTTCCTCTAATTCCCTTTGGGCACAATGCAACGGATCTTCATCACCTTCACGCGTACCAGCAGGCAATTCAAGCAGCCATTTGTTAAGAGAGGGGCGGAATTGATTAACAAGAACGATGTAGCCATCTGATGTAATAGGTAAGATAACGGCAGCACCGGGGTGTTGGATAGTGGTATGTGTGATCATCCGACCAGTAGGAAGTTCAACTTGTTCTTCAATTAAAGAAATCTGCTTCCATTTATGAATTGTATTACTCATGCAGTTGTGAATCCTAGCGGTAACCACGTATTGATGTCTTTTGCACATTAACCACAAATCCGGAGAAACTAAAGAAGAATATGGTTGCATACTATTGATGTGGCTATACATTCAGTGATTTATATCTCATAAATGAAAACTTTGGTTGCTCGCGCGCGCCTGCAAAAAGCATCTGGTATAAGAGAGGTTCACAAAAAAATACACTTGTAACAAAGTGATAACAAATGTATAAAATTAAACATACACTCTCAATGCAGCAGCCGGAGTTCATATGATACAACCTTCTTTTGCATCAAATGCCGAAAAAGCATTACTTTCAGAGCGCATCAATAAGCTGGCTAAAGCATTGACTGATGGTGTTTATGAACGTGAACACACTATTAAACTCTGCCTCCTTGCAGCATTGGCAGGTGAGAGTGTCTTCCTTTTAGGTCCTCCAGGCATTGCAAAAAGCTTAATCGCTAAACGTCTTATCCAAGCTTTTGACAATAGCAGTTATTTCGAATACCTCATGACTCGTTTCTCAACACCTGAAGAAGTGTTTGGTCCATTAAGTATCCAAGAATTGAAAGACAATGGACGTTACGTTCGTCTAACAAAAGGGTATCTGCCAACGGCGCAAGTGGTTTTCTTAGATGAGATCTGGAAAGCAGGGCCTGCAATTTTAAACACGTTGCTGACTGTCGTGAATGAGAAAACCTTCAAAAACGGCAGTGATATTGAGCGTGTACCAATGCGATTATTGGTTTCTGCTTCTAACGAGTTACCGGATGAAGACAGTGGCTTAGACGCACTATACGACCGTATGCTCGTGCGTGTGTTTGTCAATCGTATTCAAGATAAACAGAATTTCAAATCGATGCTGACCGTCGGTACGGCTCAAGAAGCGCAAGTGCCAGAAGGTCTTGCAATCACAGATGAAGAGTACCACCGCTGGCAGCTGCAACTGGACAAGCTGACGCTGCCAGATAACGCATTTGAAAAACTATACCAACTGAAATCAATGCTAGAGAGCAGAGTCGAATCTGAATTCGGCGATCCTGCTCTAACAGATATGTATGTTTCTGACCGTCGTTGGAAGAAAGCGGTTAAATTGTTGAAGGCGAGTGCGTTCTTTAATGGCCGTGACGAAATTAATCCATTAGATCTACTTTTGCTGCAAGACTGTTTGTGGAACAGCCCCGAATCGCGCGATGTTGTTTGCAGCGTGATCCAAGAGTTTGCTCTGAAATACGCTTTTGACCAACAAGAAGCCGAGCAAGAAATCGAATACTGTCGTGAATCTCTTGTCGATGTTCAGCATGAATTGGAAGACACTTACCGAATGACGTTAAACACTGAAGCGGCGACGGGCCTTCTTCGTAAAGAGAGCATGAGCTTTGATACGTCTAAAGCCAAGAGTTACAAAGTTGGCGCGGCGGTGAATCTGGTTAAGTTGGTTATTCTGCAAAGCAACATGTCGGTTTCCGAATCAGAGAAGGGCGACAGCCGTTGGGTATACGTGCCAAAAGACGAGCTAGATAGAGTGATCAAAGAAGGTCATGGCGATGTGTACGGCTACGTAAACCAAAATACCAATATGTGCCGTCTGCGTTTCGACGTGGATGCGGCAAACAATCTCGTGATCCGAGATATCGCAAACCGCGGTGTGTTGGTGAGCTTGGTGACACAACAAGGTCTAGATATTGAGCTATACCAAAAATGGTTAGCGCAAAGTGAAAAAGCCGTTAGCCAGTTAAGTGATGCTGAACATCACATGCGCAAGGTAAAAGCCAACTTCCATGGTGCACTACCTCATAGTTTTGTGGATCCAGAACTACCACGTTTAATGGAATCGAGTCTGCAGCAGGTTAGCCAGAGGCTCGAGTCTATTCAAGGTGAAAGCGAGAAGATCATTCAACGCTTCAAAAACTTACATCAGTTTTTCTCTTAAGGAGACGACATGTTAGGTGCAGACGGACTCAATTTAGCGCTTATGGTGGCTGATTCCGGCATTATTGATAGCGCGGTTAACGATTTAATGGCCCGATCTCAAGTGATGATGTTGGCCGAAAATCGAAGTATGAAATCATCGGTTAAAAACCATCTTCTTAAATGGCGCGGTAATGTGAAAAAGCGCATGACGAAAGTCTGTGAAACGGAGCGTTTCCAGCAAGAGATTGCGCTCTACCAAGAAGTGATTTACTGGAGTGAGAACGAGTTTTTCGAGCGCATTGATGATGTCATCAAAAAATTAGAATGGCATTCTGCCTTTTACATGCAGGCTCGCCGCATGATGGAGAAGAACAAGGGCGTGAATAACCCAATGTTCCCCCATTACTTCTGTGACCAGTGGTATCAAAGTCTTGCAGAAGCGATCAAACAAGCACAAGTGTCTGAACTCGAAGAGAACAAAGAGAAGGTTCTGAACGATCTTTATCAGAGAATGGAGACCATGCGCAGCATGGATAAAGTGACCGAGTCGGGCGATGAAGAAAGCGTAGGGCGATTGTGGGATATGGCGTCAGCGAAGTTAAGCAAAACCGACTTAACGGTGATGAAGCGTCATGCAGAGTTCCTCAAAAAACACAAAGGTTTACAAGAAATCGCTGAGCAGCTTGGCCGTATGGCAGGGCAGGTGAATGATCCAGACCTCAACCGTGCACCCGCAGAAGAGCTGCAAATGGTCGAGGAAAAAAGTGACGAAGCGACGGACGACATCGTCGGTATCCATGAAAGTGACGATCTAAATAAGTTACTACCGAACGAAACCATGTTTTTGGCGTACCCAGAACTGGAAGTGGTGTTCTACAAGCATTTGGTTGATAAACGCTTGATGAACTACCGCACGCAAGGCAAATCTCGCACGCTACGCAAAGTCAAAGCGCACAAACCAGATCACAAAGCGGTGAACGTCGAAAAAGGGCCGTTTATCGTTTGTGTCGATGCGTCAGGTTCAATGAGTGGCTTCCCTGAACAATGTGCTAAAGCTATGGCGTACGCATTAATGCAAATCGCTCTGGCGGAGCAGCGTGATTGCTACGTGATCATTTTTTCTACTGAGCACATTACTTACGAGCTAACTCGTCAGGATGGTTTGCGCGAAGCAGCCGACTTTTTAACCTACAGCTTCCATGGTGGTACGGATTTGGAACCGACGTTGATTAAATCCATCGATTTGATGAACAGCGACAAATACAAAAACGCGGATATGGTGGTGATATCGGATTTCATTGCACCAAAACAGCAAGATGAGCTACTTGCTAAAGTGGATGCATTGAAAGCGAAGAAGAACCGTTTCCATGCGATTAGTTTATCTAAATATGGTAACCCGGCGTTGATGGCGATGTTTGATCATACTTGGTCTTATCATCCAAACGTGGTTGGGCGTTTGTTTAATCGTGTAGTGAGTCATTAACGTCCCCCTGTTTTTTACTCAAAATAGATCAAATCTTCAGCCATTTGATTCAAAACAAAGCAAACGCACGTAAAGTGACAGATTTTTGTTTGACTATCTTTCTTTAATCCGTAAAGTAGCAACCAACGCAGCGGGGCACAGTCTTCAAAGCGTTGACAATAAAGGCGCCTTGGCAGAGTGGCCATGCAGCGGATTGCAAATCCGTGGACCTCGGTTCGACTCCGGGAGGCGCCTCCATCAATTCGTAGATATGGCAACAGCGATATCTTGATGCAAACGCATCAACATCAAACCAGCTCAAGCTGGTTTTTTTGTGTCTTAAGTTCAGCAATGACGACTTCAATTTGCTTCCATTCTTCTTTTCTTGATTAATCTCAGCTTGGCTAAGAACGCATAATTATCGTTATGTATGGTCAACCTCTGTAATCTAAGCCATTCTCGCTTCAATTTATGCTCTAACTCTTTTTCCTGAGCGATCTCTGAACGCTTACTTTGTAAGAAAACTCGATTTGGTGCACATTTGTTAACCTTGTGATTTGATATTGTTGCATGTTGAGCGATCCCAACAAGGCTAAGCGAGTAATAAGGATATGAAACAGAAGCAGTTGATTGAAGATTTTAAAACGATCGTAGGGGACGACCATGTACTTAGCGATCAAACTAAAACTAAGTACTATCGCTCGGGTTTTCGTTCAGGCAGTGGTACAGCGCTTGCTGTTGTATTTCCAAGAACTCTCCTTGAGCAGTGGGAGGTCATTAAACGGTGCGTTGAAACTAACTGCATCGTCATCATGCAGGCGGCTAAGACGGGTCTTACCGAAGGATCTGCGCCAAGTGGGAACGATTATGATCGCGATGTTGTGATAATTAATATTACGAGAATCAAACAAATTTACTTGTTGGATGGAGGTAAACAAGCCGTTTGTTTGCCGGGAGCGAGTCTGCATTCATTAGAAACGCAATTAAAAGCAGTGAATCGCGCACCACACTCTGTGATTGGCTCGTCTTCGTTAGGAGCGACGGTAGTGGGGGGAATCGCAAACAATTCAGGTGGTGCTTTAATAAAGCGTGGTCCTGCGTATACAGAGTTGGCGATATTCGCTCAAGTCGACAAAGACGGTAAGCTTAACCTTGTTAACCACCTCGGTATTGAAGGCTTAGGCTCAACACCAGAAGAGATCCTACAAAACATCCAAGATGGTAACTTTGATCCAGATAAAGTGATTCATGATGAGCGCATGGCATCAGACAAAGAGTACGACGAACGTGTCCGCGATGTGACTTCTGATATTCCATCGCGCTTTAATGCCGACGAGCGTCGTCTGTACGAGGCGAGCGGCTGTGCGGGTAAACTGGGTGTGTTTGCGGTTCGAGTCGACAGCTATCCAATCCCAGAGAAAGAGCAGGTGTTCTATTTAGGTACTAACGATCCAGATAAACTTACCAAGCTGAGAAAAGACTTCCTTACACAGTTTGACAACTTGCCAGAAATGGGTGAGTACCTTCACCGTGACATCTTCAACATGGCGGAGAAATACGGTAAAGACGTGTTCCTTTCTATCGATTTGTTAGGCACGGACAATCTGCCTAAGATGTTCTCGCTAAAAGCCAAGGTTGAAAACTTCTTAGAGCGTGTACCTTTAGTCAGTAAATACCTGCCAGATACTCTTCTCTACTACGCGAGCAAGTTATTTCCGCAGCATCTTCCTAAGCGCATGTTGGAATACCGTGATAAGTACGAACACCATCTTGTACTTAAAATGAGCGATGGCGGTATTGCAGAAGCGCAGAAATACCTCAAAGAAGTTTGGGCGGCTGAGCACGACAGTGACTTCTTCGAATGTACGCCAGAAGAGGGTAAGAAAGCGTATCTACACCGTTTTGCAGCGGCAGGTGCTGCGATTCGATACGAAACCATTCACCGCAAGGAAGTGGAAGACATTGTTGCTCTCGATATTGCGTTACGACGTAACGATGATGAATGGTTAGAAACATTACCTGAGGAAGTAAGTAAGAACCTCGTTAAGTCTCTCTATTATGGGCATTTCATGTGTTATGTGTTCCATCAAGATTATATTTTTAAAAAAGGAACAGATACCAAACGTATGAAGAAGCTGATGTTAGAGCACCTAAATACACGTGGAGCGAAATATCCCGCGGAACATAATGTTGGTCATCTGTATGAAGCAGAAAACAGTTTGCAGGCGTTTTACTATGAATTGGATCCAACCAATATGTTCAACCCAGGAATAGGGATGATGGACCGCTACAAGCGCAATTGCAATTGTTGTGCATAAGCTTACGATGTTTACTCATGTGCGACGATATTCAAATCCTCCCCCTGCGTGATGGAATTTAGATTTGATATTTGCCTTTTAAATGCTTAACTTATAATGACTTGGATGCAGATAACATAAAAGGAATAAGACGTTATGGAAGACGTACTGATAGTATTTATTGTATTTGGGGCAATATTTGGTGGTGGTATCGTTAAACTGATCCTGAACCATCGTAAGGAAGTGAAGGCATTAGAAATATCAGACCGCAATCAGATGGCCAAAGAAGAGCGAGATAGCCTCAAAAAGCAGGTTGAAGACTTAAAGCAGCGCGTAGAAGTACTAGAGCGCATCGTTACTGACAGCAAATACCAACTTGATAAAGAAATTGCTTCCCTATAGTTCAATCCAAAATCCGTTTTTTTGTTTAGGAGATATGCTCTTATCTGTTACCTTTCATCAAAAAATCTTTTTTCGAATGTACTTACTCATTAGCATCAATAAATACTGAGTGACGCGTTTTGATGGATTGCGCGCTGAAAATCTTTAAGGTGATTTAAAACGGATAACCTAGCATCAAAGTGGTGCATTTTAAGTTTTTTTAGCAACGTTTTAACAGTTTTCAGTTCCTCTTTTCCAAATACGTTCGATTCACGTTGCTGCCTAAAGAAAGCCAGTTGGGATGATGTGTCATTGAAATCCCCCAAGCTGTCTTGGAGAGACTTGAGATGTTTTACGTTGGACTTGTGCCGCTCATCGGGATAGAAAACTGAAAAATACTCAAGAAGATAGCGTAGTTTTTTACACTCAATTCTTAGGCGATGAATGGCATCGTCAGGGCTGGTGGGGGAGAGCTTTTTACTGGCTTTGATGACCTTTGTAAAGTGACTAAGTACTTTGCTATTTGAAAACGCCAGTGTGGAGTTTTGGAGCGTATCATCGTCATTACTTATTGCACGATGGAAGCTATTACTCAGTAAGACACATGTTTTCTGGTAACCATCACTCTGTAGCCATAAACTAACTCTTGATTGTTCTATACGTTGGCGTGCTTCTATATGAGCAAAGACTTTATGTAGTGATTCTTTGCGCTCTGGCAACATCGCGTAATAAGCGGCTTTACCCAAGATGAACACATCGAGATCCCTTAATTTATTGGTTTGCTTCATTAATAGTTTAAGACTCGGCTTTAGAATGCTTAATTCAAAAGGAGGCAGGGTCTCTTTTAGTAAAAGGCAGAGCGATCTGGTTCGCCTCAGAGCGACGCGATATTGATGGTTAAATTCGGGGTCGAGACTCAATGCCAGTCCTTCTTCTAAAGAACGTGCATAGTTGAATTCATGAAGAAGGAAGGCCGGGACGCAAAAATGTAGATCTGCATCTGGGTCCAAACTTAGTGTTAGTTTGTGTCTGGCTGGTAGTGTCATGATGCTCCTTAATTGCACAGCATATATTAAGTTTAGAAGGCGAGTGGTGTTTTTTCTGCCACCGCAGAGCTGGCGGTTCATTAGGCGATTTGAGTATGAAACGCTCTTTTGAGATTGCTTTTTAATCATTTGAATAAAAAGAATAAAATAACTGTTGATCTATAATCTCAATCCGTTAAAGTTCACCTCGTTCTCATGGCGCTAGTCGTTAGAGAAGATGGTGTCATCCATCGCATGATTGCGTTGCCCTGGTGGTGGAATTGGTAGACACAAGGGATTTAAAATCCCTCGACGTTCGCGTTGTGCCGGTTCAAGTCCGGCCCGGGGCACCATCTCAGTGTTTGATTCGAGAACAACAATTCAGTAAGGCGCCTTGGCAGAGTGGCTATGCAGCGGATTGCAAATCCGTGGACCTCGGTTCGACTCCGGGAGGCGCCTCCATTATTTCGAATAAACCAGCTTAGTGCTGGTTTTTTTGTATTCAACATTTTCCTCAAAAAATGCCTTAGTTAATGGTTTACCTACCTGAAGAAATAGGTGGCGAGCAGATTTCGATGAAAAATTGTTTAGAACAAAGTATCAATTGCAGCTAGCAAGTCGCTCTATAGAAAAATGATCTAGTTCATTAACGAGTTCGGGAACGTTTTGCAATGCTTCCTCGTACAGTTAAAGACGAACACACTAAGTTAAATCGTAAGAGGTAAAGAATTCGGTGTTTTTTATGATCTTAGCTTGGCCCGATAAATGGAGACTGCTGTAGATTGGTATAATGCAAAACCACAGATCAAGTGTTTAATTGAAGGTTGATTGAGCAATGTGAGTAGAGAATGTACATGTAAGTTGGCTTTTTAATCACTTGAATAAAAAGAATAAAATAACTGTTGACCTATAATCTCAATCCGTTAAAGTACGTCTCGTTCTCACGGCAACAGCCGAAGAGAAGATGGTGTCGTCCATCGCATGATTGCGTTGCCCTGGTGGTGAAATTGGTAGACACAAGGGATTTAAAATCCCTCGACGTTCGCGTCGTGCCGGTTCAAGTCCGGCCCGGGGCACCATCTAAATTATACGAGAACAACAATTCGGTAAGGCGCCTTGGCAGAGTGGCTATGCAGCGGATTGCAAATCCGTGGACCTCGGTTCGACTCCGGGAGGCGCCTCCATTCTTTTAGAAAGCCAGTCTAATGACTGGCTTTTGTCGTTTTATCCAAACAACCTCCTCAAGTATGCTTTAAAAAATGGGACGCATTTGGACAAATGTGAACCCAAACCATCTGCAATTTTCATTAAATAAACCCTGTTCTGAGTGTACGCTGAGGTGCATTTTTAGTTCCGACATTGATATGCATCAAGTGCAAGTAAAATAAACTTATAAGCAACGATGTGAGCATTCATTCTGTCCTATACCTATCGATAAGAAGTGTATTTATTCGAGTTACAAGGAGGGCAGCATGAAATTTTCCTCGTATTATGGCCGACGGCATGTTGCTACGAGCAAATTGACAGCGCTTGTGCTTTTTTTAATTTCCGTCGTAAGCCTACCTACAATTCTAATGGGTTGCCAAGACGAAGACACTCAAGCCATAAACTATTCGGTTACTCATACATTCAGTGTTGATGACATTATCGGTCAATTTGACGGCAGTACGTATGCCCAAAATCCTGCAATTCTTTGTGGGATCACGACTGAAAGTCCTGATTGCAACAATACGCAGCCACTGATTGAAAAAAAATCAGGCCAAATTCTGTACCCGATCGATAGCGAATTTGGATACGTTATCGAAGATTTTGTGGGGGCAGCATCTAAAGTGCTAGATGGTGATTATGCAGAGGGTTGGGCTAACAACATCAATCTATTGCCTAACGGAGCGGGGTTGATGGTGGCGAATGCCCCAACAGGTGTATTTAAGGCACCTAAGTTACTCGGGACTTGGTGTTCAGGATTAGGGGGAAGCTTAGTGAAATGCTCCACAGAACACTACACGACGATGGAGCATATTCTGACCTGCTATGAATCGATTCCATATGCCACTACTGATTTTTTAAATTTGAGACTCCTAGATCCACTTAGTGGAGAGCAGCGTAGCCTTGTTGATCCGAATCCTGAATTGGTTGGCCCAAATAAAATTATTGGCAGTTGTAGTGACGAGCGTTTGGATGATGAATTATTTATTGTTCGCGATGGTGTTGTGACCACAGAGCAGCTCACCAGCAATGACCCTACTGAAGGGCAAATGGCGGCGAATGAATCGAGCGTTCGTCAAGACTTAGCGCTTGGTAAAGACTACAGTGTCAGCTTAAAGGACGACGGGAAAGTGTTATATCGATGGGGGAATGCAGTCAAACGTCCAAACGATATCCGACTTTATGCTCGTATGGCGTTGCCGAATGCATGGAAAGTCCCAGGGGCGAATTATGAGGTAATTAAAGCAGAGTTAGTCGTCATCCACGAAATTACCAATAACCCAAACGATCAGTTGCGACCAGAAGATATGGAAAACGAAGCGGCGACAGGCAGACTTCCATCTTATTCGGTGGTTGGCGAAAACTGGGTTTCTACTCGCGATTGCTACGAGGGCGACGGTGATTTTATTCCAGCAGGAACGCTCTTTAAAAATAGCGCGTTTGCCAATTCAAACGGTTTTTCTGCCGATCTTACTAAAGGTCTAACCAATGCATGGTATACCACGATCGATAGAGATCCATTTGATAGCGGAACTAATGTTGGGCCTCGCTGGCGACTAAAATCGAACAAGTTTGGTCAAGATGTGCCTTCGTTAGAGATCCCATTTGCATCCTGCACACCGCCACCCTATAACCACGATAGCTATAAATACGTTGTGGGAACTGAAACTAGGACAACCATTAACTTATTGGACTACCGTGATGGTGAAGAATCGCCGTTAAGTACCAGTGAAGGCTGGGTGGATGCGAGCAAAAACTCGGTTAATATCGGCGCCTCAAATAGAACCGATGAAGGAAATGGTACGTCAATCAATGGATTGCCTTTGACAGAGGACTTTGATCTTGCAGTTTATATCAAAGGGGATGCGAAAGGGACTCGAATCTACAATGCGACACTAAATATAGATTATTCCCCAGTAAATTTGGGAGGTGACAGCGATGAGGGCTTATAAATTTAGCATTAATACCATTACCTGCCTTTTGTGCCTTACCGTCACACCTGGGCTACTGGCGGCGCAAAATACGTTTGTTCAACGACACACATTCAGTGTCATGGATGTGCAGGGGGGTAAGGACAATGCCACTTACGCAGAGGATCAATCCGTTATATGTGGTATGACTGACAGTACGTACAGCGTATGCCCAGATGGTGCCGCACAACAGGTAACGGATAACGAGGGGATTACACTTTATCCTATTGAGAGTAATTTTGGATACGTTGTTTCAGATTTTGTTGGTGCAGCACCACGTACATTTGATGAAGACTACGCCGAAGGCTTTGCAGGGAATATTAACGATGACACCTATGGTGATGGCGTTGCTATTGCTAATGTCGAAACGAACTTATTTAAGACTCGAGATGGTTACGGAACTTGGTGTTCTGGGGTTGGTGGGTCAAGTGTGAAGTGTTCATCTGAACATTATGTGGTGATGGAACATGTGCTTAGCTGTAATGTATCGGTGCCTTACTCCACAACAGAAATCCAGCGAGATCTACTTGATCCTGCTACCGGTCAGATTGTCGATAATTGCGTGAATAATAAATTGAGTGATGTGCTGAAGATCGTACGTAATTTTGAGGTGACGGAAGAAGTATTAACATCGATGGTGCCAGGGGAGCAAATGGACGCTAATGAGTCAACGGTTCAGCACGATATTGCCGTAGGTAAGGATTATTCCATTACGCTAAAAGATGATGGAAAACCGTTATATCGCTGGGGGAACTTAATAAAGCGGCCTAACGACGTTCGCCTTTATGCCAGAATGGCATTACCACAATTATGGAAGGATAACCCTGAAACCGCTTACCCAGTAAGCAGTGCAACGTTGACGATTACCCATTCAATCACAAATAATCCGAACGACCAGATTCGTCCAGAAGATATGGAGAATGAAGCAGCAACTGGACGGCTACCTAGCTACCTAGCCATCGGTTCAAACTGGCAGTCGGTACGTGATTGTTATGAAGGTGATGGTGACTTTATTCCTGCGGGTACGCTGTACAAAAATGCATCTTTTGGACAGTCGGATGCGTTTTCTAGCGATTTAATTTCCGGTATGACCAATGCTTGGTATACCAGTATCGACCGTGACCCATTTGAAGCGGTTGAGTCTGTAGTTGGACCGCGATGGCGTCTAAAAGCCAATAAATATGGGCAGGATGTGCCAAGTCTCGAGATTGCAAATACCAGCAGCGAATGTACTACGCCACCATTTGATAAGGAGGATCAAAAATACTCAACGGGAGATTACACAACAACCACGATTGATCTTCTGGATTTTAAAGGTGTGTCACCACTATCAACGAGTCGAGGATGGGTCGATGCGAGTCAAAATAGTATTAATCTTGGAGCCGATGGTTCACCAGACGCGACGAATGGGGTCTCAATAAACGGATTGCCATTAACTCCAGACTTTGATCTTGCTGTTTACGTGAAAGGGGACAAGAAAGCGGTGAAGATCTTTAACGCTGAATTGGTTATCAACTGGGATGACTTACAATAATAAAAGGTCATACTATGAGCAGCTATGTAAATGAATCATGCAGTATGGGCTCCTGGCGGGCGATAGGGAACAACTTAGTGATAAGACTAGTCGTAACGACTGTTTTGCTCTTGTTCTCTATCGGTTTCGCGGGAGCTACCACCACAGTTCAGCCAAAAGGTGGCAGTGACCACACTTATAAGCAACAAGCGGGAAAACCGGTTAGTGGTGAATACGAAAAGACAAAGCATGCTTTATATAGCGAAGACTTCGCGGCCTTAGAAAAGTCAGTTTCCAATCAGCCAGAATGGATTAACCAGATTGACCCTGTAACAGGACAAACTCTACTGGGGAGTGCAATTTTACAAGCTCACGAATCCGCTGTTCGGAGCTTGATAAAATATGAGGCAGACATCAACGCTGTAAATCGCCGAGGGCAGACGCCGTTGATGCTTGCAGCCGAGGTGGGGAATGAGATTCTTGCTAAGCAGTTGATTGATCTAGGTGCAGCGTTAAATAAACGCGACCAACGCTCTAGAACGGCACTTTATACCGCAATCCAATTAAAACATAATAAAGTGGCCAAGGTTCTTATTCATATGCGTGCTAACGTGCACCTAGCAGCAGACCAAGGGCAGTCACCATTGTTTATTGCGGTCAAGCATGGCGATAAAGCTTTGGTTGCAGATTTATTAATGGCGGGCGCGCAGCCTAACAGCCAGAATGATAAAGGACAAACTGTGTTAGCGGCCTCTATTGCTAGACAAAGTCCCGAAATCACCAGTTTGTTGATTGAGGCCGGAGCCGAAATTGACGGACCTGACGCTCAAGGACGGACGGCGCTTCATTATGCCGCCGAAGAAGGTGATGGCAAGCTGGTCGTCATGTTGTTGAGAGAAGGTGTTAATATTCAGCCTCGTGACAATTACAACTACAATCCTTTGCACTTAGCGGCGATGAATGGAAACCTTGCGGCTACACGATTATTAGTCGAAGAGGGGGCAGAGGTTAACAGTATGCAACGTCATAATTTTACGCCACTGATGTTGGCCGCTCAAAATGGTCATGTCGCTGTCGTCAGTTATCTATTGGGTCTAGAAAATACCCTAGTAAACGCACAGAATGTAGGTGGAGTCACTGCCTTGATGATGGCGGCTGGTGGGGGATTCAGTGGGGTCACTGAATTACTGCTTGAGAACAAAGTCGATTTGAACAAGGTGAATACTCCAGGATGGAATGCGTTGTTCTATGCTATCGCAGGACGGCATTCGCGTACCGCTGCTCAATTGATCTCTGCTGGAGTTAACCTGGATTGGCAAGACCAAAATGGTGCAACCGCGCTTCTCTTAGCGTCAGGAAATCATCAAAACGATACGGTAGATTTGCTGTTGGACAGCGGCGCCAAAATTGAGCTTTCGGATCGACAGGGACTCACTCCATTAATGGCCGCTTCGCTGACAGGATCTTCTGAGTTGGTGCGCTTACTTATACAAAAAGGAAGTAAAATAGCAACGAAGGATACGCTAGGACGTACCGCATTACATTGGGCTGCTCAAGGAGGTAACGTTAACGTACTTGCCGAGCTGATTCAGGCGGGGGCAGAGGTTAATACTCTTGATCATGACCAACGAACACCACTGATGAATGCGACGGTAAAAAATCACATTGAAGCTGTAGACTTATTGATGAAACTTGGGGCTGATAAAACGATAAAAGATCGGCAAGGGAAGACAGCTGCTGACTGGGCGTTGTTTAAAGGTAACAAGCAAATTGCTAAGCAAGTTGGAATATCACACTGAAGTGCTACTAGGCCATGGCTTATTAGGTATAATTTGCGAGAAATACGCTTAGCTAGATAATTTTGTCCCATTTGGTTCGATAAAGCAGCAATTTGTTGTTTTTTATACCAAACGGATTAAAAGGGCGTTATTTTCTTTGACTATCCCACATAAATCGTTAAAGTACGCGGCATCAGGAAGGCGGTAGCCTCGAAGATACCTTTCAAATGTTTCTGTTTAGAAACGACAAAATGGCGCCTTGGCAGAGTGGCTATGCAGCGGATTGCAAATCCGTGGACCTCGGTTCGACTCCGGGAGGCGCCTCCATTTCTATTCATCCTGATTTCAATCTACCTAATATCGCAGTTAAAGCACTAATCTGTAACATATGTGAACTAGACTGTATCAAATTGTAACATCATACTCTTCACTCGTTAGTCTCTCTATTTATTACTGATTTTCTACCCTAATCGATTTTCGTTGCGATTGTGACTGAACAATGTGTCCACTTAGCTCTTCTATTACATATTCAAGTTTTAATAAATCAATAACTTAACCGATGGCACGCTCTATGCCTTAGTGATGGTGAAACGAAAGTCGTATCACGCTTTCACTCTTTTAAAGGCAATGAATGACATATGGACCTTCGTCAAGTTTTAGAAGTGTTCTAAGGAGTAGATTATGAAACCTGATAAGCCAGATCTCTGGCATACGATGACGAGCTTTATATTTGCAGCTTTTACGAGTGTTTTGATTGGTAGTTCTGCATTTGCGACACCAACTGATGGGGTGTTTGAGCTAGAGCCAAACGCAAACGCTGTTGATGATTCAGGAGTTGGTGCCCCCGACGATTGGGGAACTCCGCCACTCGCTGGCTCTGCACAAGTCTTTAGCTTTGAAGATGATACCGCCACCCCAGACACGATATTTACCGGGGGTAAAAAAGACATACAAGACATCCCTCAGTTAGGTTGGAAGACCGGGACTGTCCTCGATAAAGGGGACATTCATCATGCGTATGCAGCGGCTTATATTATCAACAATGAACTTATCTTAACCTTTGGTGCAAACCGCTTCGGCAATAGCGGCGACGCCTTTTTAGGATTTTGGTTTTATCAAGATTCTGTTGGAACGAATCCTGACGGTACGTTTTCCGGTGAACACGTCGCGGGTGACTTACTTATCCAAGTAAATTACTTACAATCGGCGAATGCTGGACCTGAGATTTTGGTTCTAGAATGGGATACAACTTGTAACAAAGCTGCGAGTAATAATCCACAAGATGGACAGTGTGCAGCTGCAAACCTTCGTTTAAAAATTAGAACCAATGCACTATGTGCTCCGGGAAATCAATTGGTTTGTGCTTCTACAAATACGTCTGATGCAACTTCGCCATGGCCGTATACTCCTAAAGATGGTGTAGACGATGTTTTCCCTCCGGAAACCTTCTTCGAAGGGGGCGTAAATATTACACAGCTTCTTCAAGCGGACACCTGTTTTAGTGCTTTTGCCGCAGAGACGCGTGCATCAAGTAGTGTTACAGCGCAGTTGAAAGACTTTGTCGTTGGAGACTTTGAGTTATGTAGTGTAGATATTACCAAAACGTGTAATCAAGCGATTGTGAACGCGACTGAAGACGGCTATATCTATAACTATAGCGGTAACGTTATTAATGATGGTGTAGGCACACTATATGACGTAGTCGTTGAAGATCTGGAAGCGGGTACCACTCACAGTCTTGGTAGTATTGCCTCAGGTCAGAGTGCAAGCTACTCAGGAAGCTTTGAGAGTACAAGTAATGGTCTAACCAACACTGTAAAAGTCACCGCTGCCGCAACACCTGGTGGACAAGCAACGATTACGGATACTGCCAGCGATCCTTGTGAGAAAATACCGTTATCAGCAATGATCAGTGTGAATAAATCATGTACCAGCGGATTCAAACAAACCTCGAGTGGCATTGTTGCCGAAGTAAGCTTCTCTGGCATGGTTTGCAATACAACGCCAGATTTGACGTTGGTTAACGTTTCTGTTGTGGATGACTCAGGCACGCCGAGTGATACCTCAGATGACGTTGTAGTACTGAGCAATGTCGTGCTCGGGCCTCCAAATAGTGGTAACGAGTGTAGCTCATACAGTGGTAGCTATATTCCTAAAGCGTTTAGCAATTCACAAACGCAATCATTCCGAGACACGGTCACAGCGGTTGGCTTCTTGAAGATTGATGGCACTAAGGGCACAGATACAGCCTCTGCTGATTGTAATATCTGTCCTGTACCAAGTAACTAAATGATGGCGTTAAAAAGCCTGGATGTTTCCAGGCTTTTTGTTCTTTGCCCGGTTTTTCTTTCCCTCCATAACTTCCGTGTTTGCCAGAATAGGGCTTTTAGCAGATCCTGCCTGTCTCAGCACAAGTCGTTTAACAGTAACCTATTGAGTATGAAAAACACGGAAGTGACTCTGCGGGGGAGAATTTAAACTAATTCGCTTTTTCAGATATTCAAAATAGCCAACTGACGCACCCAAATCTTTAGAGGTTACCGGATGTAGAAGTCTGACTGCACAATAATCCACTCTTTATCAATTATTGTCTGGGCCGAATAGAGAGTTATCAAAACGGGTTCTATTTTTATTGTTGTGAAACAATATGAAAAATACGTTGCTTTTGTTTGTTTGTTTAAATTACACGATTCTTGCCAAAGTTACGAAAGTTAAGGCTTGTCTTATGGTTAAATATTGCTCCTACCCCTTTAGGGTAGTTTGATTCTGTAATTGATTTACATCATGTATTAATTTTCTTTCATAATTAACAATGCGCTCAGTGATAAGAACCTAACCCTTAGGAATTAGAATGAGCAAGTTGAAGCTAGTTGTCATCGGTAACGGCATGGTAGGCCACCGTTACATCGAAGACTTAGTCGACAAAACCGATGTTTCTAATATGGACATTACGGTTTTCTGTGAAGAACCTCGTGTCGCATATGACCGTGTACACCTTTCCTCTTACTTTTCTCACCATACTGCAGACGAGCTTTCCTTAGTAAAAGAAGGTTTCTACGAGAAGCACGGTATTAACATGTTGATCGGCGAACGCGCGATTAACATCAACCGTGAAAACCGCATCGTTTACTCAAGCACTGGCCGTGAAGTTCAATACGACAAGCTGATTCTTGCTACTGGCTCATTCCCATTTGTTCCACCTATCAAAGGTCACGAAAGCAAAGACTGTTTTGTTTACCGTACTATCGAAGATCTTAAAGCGATCGAAGCGTGTGCGAAGAAGAGCAAATCAGGCGTAGTTATCGGCGGTGGCCTGCTAGGCCTTGAAGCGGCAGGCGCACTGAAAGCGTTGGGTGTAGAAACACACGTTGTTGAGTTCGCACCAAAGCTGATGGCAGAGCAACTTGACCTTGCTGGTGGTAACCAACTTCGCCAAAAGATCGAGCGTATGGGCGTGAACGTTCACACCAGCAAGAACACGCTTGAGATTGCTGCAGAAGGTACAAGCGCTCGTAACGTTATGCGCTTTGCAGACGGTACTGAGCTAGAGACAGACTTCATCGTATTCTCTGCGGGTATTCGTCCTCAAGACAAACTTGCTCGTCAAATGGGATTAGATGTTGCTCCTCGTGGTGGTGTAGCGATCAATGACCACTGTCAAACATCGGATGATAACATTTACGCTATCGGTGAGTGTGCGTCTTGGAACGAAATGTTCTACGGTCTTGTGGCGCCTGGTTACAAAATGGCGACAGTTGCGGTTGATCACCTACTGGGTAATACAGAAAGCAAATTCCAAGGCGCAGACATGTCTGCGAAACTTAAATTGCTTGGCGTGAAAGTTGGCTCTATTGGTGATGCGAACGGTCGCACAGAAGGTTGTAAGAGCTACGTTTACCAAAACGAAGAGCAAGAAGTTTACAAACGACTTATCGTATCAGAAGACAATAAGAAATTGCTTGGTGCAGTGATGGTTGGCGATACGTCTGACTACGGTGATCTTCTACAGCTTATGCTGAATGAAATCGACCTACCTGAGCACCCTGACGCGTTGATCTTACCAGCACACGCAGGCGCAGAAAAACCGTCTCTGGGCGCAGACGCACTACCAGAGAGCGCAGTTATCTGTTCATGTTTCGATGTGACCAAAGGTAAGATCGCGCAAGCGGTGGCTGATGGTCATCACACATTGGGTGACATCAAAGCGATAACAGGTGCAGGTACAGGTTGTGGTGGGTGTATTCCTCTCGTGACTTCAGTACTGAACGCAGAGCTTGCGAAATCGGGTATCGAAGTGAAGAGCGACGTATGTGAGCACTTTGCTTACTCTCGTCAAGAGCTATTCCACTTGATCCGCATCGAAGAGATCAAAACGTTTGAAGAGCTTCTAGAGAAGTACGGTAAAGGTTACGGCTGTGAAGTGTGTAAACCACTGGCTGGTTCAATCTTGGCTTCTTGTTGGGGTGAGCACATTCTTAAGCCTCAATTGGTTAAGCTGCACGACACCAATGATAACTTCCTGGGTAACATCCAAAAAGACGGTACTTACTCTGTTATCCCTCGTATGGCAGGTGGTGAAGTAACGCCTCAAGCGCTGGGTGTTCTAGCGGCGGTTGCTGAGGAATACAACCTATACACTAAAGTGACAGGCGCACAGCGTATCGGTCTGTTTGGTGCTCAAAAAGACGATCTTCCACAGATCTGGCGCAAGCTTATCGATGCTGGTTTCGAAACCGGTCAAGCTTACGCAAAAGCGCTTCGTATGGCGAAGACATGCGTTGGCTCGACGTGGTGTCGTTACGGCGTTCAAGACTCTGTCGGTCTAGGCTCGTACATCGAGAACCGCTACAAAGGCATTCGTACCCCTCATAAGATGAAGTTCGGTGTTTCTGGCTGTACTCGTGAGTGTGCGGAAGCACAAGGTAAAGACCTTGGCATCATCGCGACTGACGCAGGTTGGAACATGTACGTATGTGGTAACGGCGGCATGAAACCTCGTCACGCAGACCTACTAGCAAGTGACCTAGATAAAGAAACGTTAATTAAGTACATCGACCGCTTCATGATGTTCTACATCCGCACTGCCGCGCCACTACAACGCACATCGGTTTGGATGGAAAACATGGAAGGTGGCGTTGACTACCTACGCGAAGTGATTGTTGAAGACAAACTTGGCATCAACGCTCAACTAGAAGAAGACGTAGCGAAGCTTGTAGACGAGTACGAGTGTGAGTGGACTGCGACCATCAATGATGAATCACAATTGAAACGTTTTGCACACTTCATCAACTCTGACAAACGCGATGACAACGTTGTGTTTGTACAAGAGCGTGAACAGCACCGCCCTGCAACTTTCACGGAGAAATACCCTGAAGTGAAAGGCGACATCCTACACGTAGCGATCACTGAAGCATAAGGAAGAGTTGATATGTCATTTGAAAAGATTTGCCAAATCAGCGATATCGTACCGGGCACTGGCATTTGTGCACTGCTTGGTGGAAAGCAAGTTGCCGTATTTCGTCCGACTGAAGCCGAAGAAGTTCTGGCTATCAGCAACACAGACCCGTTTTTTCAATCAAACGTGCTTTCTCGTGGTTTGATCTGTGAGCACCAAGGTGAGCTTTGGGTTGCAAGCCCACTTAAAAAGCAACGATTTAATTTAGCAACCGGTGTTTGCATGGAAGACGAGCATTTCAACGTGAAAGCGTACAAAGCGCGCGTGACTAACGGCGAAGTGGAAATTTCTGCATAAGCTCGATTTGAGTTCCCTCCTCTTTGGGGGAGGGAACTAACCGAAATCTAGATTTAATAGGCAAAGGCTTTCCGTGGTTCATCTACGGGTACAGGGAAGCTAGGTGTTACTCATCGGTAAGTCTTTCTCTATTCAATCTTTAATTTTTAACTTTCACATTTTTGAATAAGGACACATTCATGTCTACTGACTTTAAGCCTGCAGAATTCGTGCAAACCATGATCAACGTGGGTGAAGCGAAAACCAACACTAGTACTCGCGATCTTCTTCTTCGCGGTACAATGGCTGGTATTATTCTTTCTCTGGCGGTTGTGGTCGCAATTACAGCGATGGTACAAACGGGTATAGGCCTTGTGGGAGCGTTGGTCTTCCCTGTCGGTTTTGTGATTCTCAGCGTCATGGGTTACGATCTAGTGACAGGTGTTTTCGGCCTTGCACCATTAGCGAAGTTCGAAAATCGTCCTGGCATAACGTGGAGTCGCATCTTCCGTTGTTGGGGGCTTGTTGGTTTGGGTAACCTAATCGGTTCTCTGATCGTTGCTTACCTAGTGGCTATCTCTTTGACAGGCAACTTTTCTCTAGAACTGAATGCAGTAGCGAAGAAATTTGTCGCTGTTTCTACTGCACGTAGCCTTGGTTTCGAGAATATGGGTATGGACGGATGGATCACGTGTTTCGTGCGCGGTATCTTCTGTAACCTGATGGTGTGTCTAGGTGTTATCGGCAACATGACAGCGCGTTCAGTTTCTGGTCGCGTAGCGATGATGTGGTTCCCGATCTTCATCTTCTTCGCACTAGTATTTGAACACACAGTAGTAAACATGTTCCTATTCCCACTGGGTATGATTCTAGGTGCGGATTTTGGCATTGCGACATGGTTGAACTTCAACCTAATTCCAACAATCCTAGGTAACATTGTTGGTGGTTTAGTTATGACATGTATTCCACTGTACCTAACTCATGCTAAAACTGCGCCATCTATCAATGCGCAAGACGAAGTAAAAGCAGAACCTTCAATGGCGAAATAATTCGCTTGTGCTAGCCCCATCTTTAGATAGATGGGGCCATGCTTTAATCTTAACTTTCATCTGTTATTTAATTGTTTTGGCGATAAAAAGTAATCACTCTTTAGAGTAGTTTGAATCCTAATTGGATCATGTGAGTGTTACTTTTTATATCTAAATTTACCGATAGGCATTGATATGACTACAGTTCATTCATCTTTAAACCACGGCTTTGTTTCACTAGTGGGCGCAGGGCCTGGCGATCCTGATTTACTCACAGTCAAAGGCTTAAAAGCGATTCAAGCGGCTGAAGTTGTTGTGTATGACCGATTAGTGTCGAAAGACATTCTTGAGCTAGCGCACGCATCAGCAGAGATGATCTATGTAGGTAAAAAACTAGACTTTCATTGCGTACCACAAGATCAAATCAACCAAATCTTGGTACAAAAAGCGCAAGAGGGTAAGCGGGTGGTGCGCCTAAAAGGTGGCGATTCGTTTATTTTTGGCCGTGGTGGTGAAGAGCTAGAAGAGTTAGCCGAGTTTGGCATCAAATACGAAGTGATCCCGGGTATTACGGCAGCTGCAGGTGCGACAGCTTATGCGGGTATTCCTTTGACGCATCGCGATCACGCACAGAGTGTTCAATTTATTACAGGACACGTGCAAAAAGATGGTCGTGAGATTGAATGGCACTCATTGGCACAGTCAAATAACACACTTGTGTTCTACATGGGACTAAAACAAAGTGGTCAAATCATGGATAAGCTGATCACGCATGGTTTAGATCCAGAAATGTCGTGCGCTATCATCGAAAATGGTACGCGACCAGAGCAACGCGTGTTCCAAGGGAAGTTGAGTGAATTAGCAAATATGGCTGAGAAAGCCGTAAGCCCAGCGTTGATAGTGGTTGGTAGTGTTACTCAGTTACACAATAAATTGGATTGGTTCTGCAAACATTAAGTTTCATAATACCAAGCCTCGTAATCACTAATCTTCACAATACTGAAATTTATAATAACTAATCTTAATAGCAGCCAAGTCTAATAATAACTTAGCTTCGACATTGTTAAGTATTAAATGGCACAGGGGCTGCGTTTCTGCTGCATTTCTCTTTTTCGCATTGGCATCTCATCAATGAGGTTATTGATGAATTGCCAATCGGTTTTTGCGCCCCAGCGGTGTTTTTCTTCACCGTCTTTTCCTAATAGAATTGCGGTGTGCTGTCCTTGTTTTACTTGGTAGAGTTTGGCAAGCATCTTCAAATCGAATTCTTCTTTTAACCATGCCGGTTGAGTAAACCCATCTTCAGCAATAACCAGTGTGACAATGTCACGGTCTTCGAGTTCGCATTCGTTCATTAAGGCTTCGAGTAAAAACTGCTTCACGTGGTCATCATTGCTCGGCGCAAAATACAGCACACTTCGATGCGGCCAGTGTTGATCATGTGACGGATAGCCAAAAGCAGCAGTGGACACTAGGCACGTAACCAATAGAGCGAGTACTTTGTGTATCATGGCATTACTCCTATAAACGTGAACAACAGGTCTGGTCACGTCTGTAAACCAAGTTACTCTAGCTGAACTGAATCTATGAGCAGAGCACCTTGAGATTACTTGTATACATACGTAAGTTTAGTGGAAATCGCTCATTGTGCTTTTGGGCAAAGTCGCTTAGGGTATGCAGCAAAAGATAAGGTGTACGAAATAGATGAGTTCGGAAAATAAACAAACAGTCGCGATTCTTGCTGATGTGCAGAATGTGTATTACACCTGCCGAGAAGCGTATCGAGCAAATTTTGACTACAACCAGTTCTGGTATGTGGCGACACAAGACAAACATGTGGTCAGTGCTCGCGCTTATGCTATTGCTAGTAATGATCCTAAACAGCGTCAATTCCACCATATTTTACGTGGTGTGGGTTTTGAAGTGATGTTAAAACCGTTTATTCAGCGTAGAGATGGTAGCGCTAAAGGGGATTGGGATGTTGGCATCACGCTCGATGCGATAGAGATTGCTCCAGAGGTAGACGAAGTGATACTGGTTTCTGGTGATGGTGATTTTACGATGTTAGTTGAACGTATCCAGCAACGTTTTAATAAGAAAGTCACCGTTTATGGCGTACCTAAGCTCACTTCTCAGACTCTCATAGATGCGGCGGACAGCTTTATTGCAATAGAAAATGATTTTTTGCTGTAATTGCTTTTTCTGTAATAGCTTATTTGCGGTGATGCATTTTAAGAACAGAGGTGAATTGTTCGCACAAGCAATTCACCTCTGTGATGTCGTAGAACTAAGGAAAGTCGACACTCGGTCAGCTCTACGGATTCACGAAAGTCATTAACTTTGCTCACTAACCTCACTTTCTACCGCACTATCAGTACCTTGCTCAGTCACTTGGTTTTGCTCTTCTGCTTCCATTTTTGCACGTTCAGCTTTAGAGATGTAACGGGGCTTGTTGCTTTTGTGCAGTTTTGAATTCTGCTTTTTTAGCTTTGATTTTAAAATTTGGTTGATTTTCTTCTTGCGGTTCATGGTGTTGGTCCTTTAATTTAGCGGGGCAGAATAGTGATTTTTCCGCTAAGTTACAAGCCTAATGGATACCCTATGAGAACACTTAATACAGAGCGCCTAATACTACGTCTTGTTAGTGTAGAAGATGCGCCGTTTATTTTAGAGCTCTATAACCATCCAGATTTTTATCGCTTTGTCGGTGACAAGCAAATTCGTACCTTAGATGAAGCACAACGTTACATCGAATTGAACATGCTACATATGCAAAAACTTAAAGGCGTGAGCTTGCTGGTGGTTGAAACTAAAGATGACAACCAACCAATAGGTATATGCGGGTTAGTGAAGCGTGATACATTGACTGCTCTTGATATTGGCTACGGATATTTGCCAACGGCTTATGGCAAAGGTTATGCAATCGAAGCGGCGAAAGCTGTCGTTAAATTTGCCCGCGATGGAATGAATATAGAAAACCTTGTTGCTATCACCAAAAATGACAATATTCGTAGTATCAGTTTGCTTAAAAAGCTCGGCTTTCAGTATCAGCGTGTGGAACAGCAGTACGATAATGGACGGACGTTACAACTTTACTCGATGAAACTGTGAATCTAGGTTAGTTAATGAGCGAGATTTTATTAGGCAAACTTGCCACAGAATTGAAAACGGTAAAAGCCATGATTGAGGTGTATTGCCACGATCATCATGGCACAAAAGGCGAGTTGTGCTCAGCGTGTCGTAAATTGTTGGATTATGCAGAGGTTCGCTTAGATCGCTGTCCTTATGGTGAAGATAAGCCTGCGTGCAATAAATGTCCGATTCATTGTTACAAGCCGGAGCCGAAAGAGCTGATGCGTTTGGTGATGCGTTACTCCGGACCGCGGATGCTAATACACCATCCCATTTTAGCGATTAGGCATTTGGTGCATGAAAAGCGGAGCGTTCCTGAAAAACCTATTGCCAATGCATCGAATCGCCACAGAAGAGCAGCACAAAAAAAACGAGAGCATTGAGCCCTCGTTTTCGTTTGAATTAAGATTATAGGCCTGCAGCCATTTGATGTTTTGATTTCGTCGCTGCCAATAACATGTAGATACAGGTCGCAAGCAGAGCAGCGAATAGGTAACCCAATAAGCCGTGCATTTGCCCCATAAATTTATCTGCAACCACAGGGCCAGCGACAGAACCAACGCTGTAGCTAAATAACATCACCTGAGCGGCTGATACGATAAAGCGCTCATCCAAACCCTCACAACCTAAGTTAATCGCAATCGGGTAAAGTGCAAATGTTGCCATACCCAATAAGAATAGTGATGCCGCAAGCACTACCGCTGACGATGAGATGAATGTCAGGCCGATAGAGAAAATACCAAGAATACAGAAAAACGCCATTAGCACGGTACGGCTCATGTATTTGTTTAACGCTGTCACCATAGGTTGAACTAACATGCCGCCTAGGATCACGAGCGCCATCAAAGTGCCAATGTCTTGGTGGCTAATTTTACGGTTTGCAAGCTCTACAGGCATTAGGCCATAAATAGCACCAAGTGTTAGGCCGGAAACCACACAACCAATGATCGCCGCATGGTTTAGTTTAGAGATTTGCTTAAGTGATAGCGCTGTTGATTCTTGGCTATTTGGTTGTTCACAATCGATGAACATCAATACCAAGATTGCCATTAGGATCAGTGTGATGATCGCAATAAAAGGCACACCGCCGCTAACGCCAAGAATCCCAATGCCAAACTGACCTAGTGCTGAGCCTCCGTACAGTGACAGCATGTATAGGCTTAATCGTTTTGCGCGTGATGATTCATCACCGGCCATCAACCAAGATTCAACAATAACAAATACACCAGCGACGGCAATACCAGCAACAAAACGTGCAAAAAGCCAAACTACACCGTTAGGTACAATAGGCAATACAACGATAGTTAGTGAGAATGCCGCTAAGCAACCTACAAACGCTTTGCGGTGACCAACACTGTGCACGATGCGTTCAAAGAACATTGCACCGATCAGTAGACCGCCATAAAACACACTCGCCAACCAACTCGCATAATCAGCAGAGATGTTGTATTCACCAAGCATAAGAGGGATCAAGCTCATCAAATAGCCTGACGCCACTGCATAAAGAGACAGTGCTACGACAGGAACTGTGACTCGTGGCGATGCAGCAGGAATGGCTGTGTTTTCCAATGTTTTGCGCCTATAAGTTAAGTAAAATTTAGGGGTTAATTGGCGCGAATATGAGTCTAATTAATAGGCAAGTAAAACGATAAATTTCTTTCGTGTCGACAAAAGAAATTTATCGATATTCTATAAAGAATTACTGTATAAAAACGCCAGCCCGTAAACAGACTGGCGAATGGGGTTATTTACTAAGTGCTTGATTTAACCACTGTTCAAATTGAGATTTTGGCAATGCGCCATTGATCATATCGACGCGTTGACCATTTTTATAAACCATAATTGTTGGGATACTACGAATGCCAAATTGTGCAGCGAGTTGTTGCTCTGATTCTGTATCAATCTTGACAAAACGGACGTTTCCGGCTTGATCTTGAGCGACATCAGAGAAAACAGGGGCAAAGCCGACGCATGGATTACACCAAGGGGCCCAAAAATCGACCACGACTGGTGTGCGACTTTGTAACAGCGCAGAAAAGTTTTCGAGCGTTCCCTCAATTGGCGCGCCATCGAACAGCGCAGCCTTACACTTACCGCAGTTTGCTGACTCTGCGACTCGCTCATTGGGAACACGATTTAAACCGCCACAAGACGGACAACGAGTTTTAAACGATGACATGACTTCTTCCTTTATGACAACTTGATGAAAACATGACTTATCAGCCAGCCTCATTATTTGTATACTTATTATGTTATATCCGAATTACTGAGAAATTGTGCTCAGAAAAGCGACTTAGTTCGACGCCCTTGGGTATAGTTTGCCGAAAAATGGAACGGCAAGTTTGTATTGGGACCTGATTAGGTTCTAAGAAATTTCATTTAAATACAACAATAAATAGGTCTGTGATGACAAATTACTATGCTGAAATCACTGGTTGGGGAAAGTGTCTCCCACCAGCCACGCTCTCTAACGATGACCTCAGTACTTTTCTCGATACATCAGATGAATGGATTCGTACCCGCACTGGCATTGAAAATCGTCGCATTAGCCATGTAAATACGTCGGATATGGCCACCGTGGCAGCACAGCATGCAATGGCCTGTGCAGGTGTAGAGGCGAGCGATATTGACTTGATCATTGTTGCGACATGCTCACCCGATTCTCTTATTCCAAATATTGCTTCTAAAGTGCAGCAAAACCTAGGCATTCGTTCAGCTGCCGCATTTGATTTAAACGCAGCGTGCACTGGGTTTGTATACGGTCTTGAAACGGGCACGCGTCTGATTCAATCAGGTAACTACCGTAATGCCATCATCATTGGTGCAGAGCGTCTTTCTTTCTATATCGACTGGGCAATGCGTGATACCGCAGTATTGTTCGGGGATGGTGCTGGCGCTGTGGTTCTAACGCGCACTGAGCAAGAAGTAGGTCTACTGCAATCGCAAATTGGCTGTGATGCAAAAGGTCGTGACATTCTCTCTGTACCTAAGTTTGGTACTTGTATGGATCGTTTCGCAGAAGATAATGGTTACTGGGATTTTAACTTTGTTGGACAAGAGATATTTAAGCGCGCAGTGAAAGGTATGGGCTTAGCGGCGAAAACTGTATTGAAAGCATCGCAGCTAACCACTGATCAAATTGATGTGGTTATTCCTCATCAAGCGAATATTCGTATTATTCAAACATTGTGTGATTTATCTGGCATTCCGCAAGACAAAGCGTTTGTGAATATTCAAAACTATGGCAACACTTCTGCTGCGACCGTGCCAATTGCGTTGTGTGAAGCTGTAGAGCAAGGCCGGGTGAAACCGGGCGACAACATGTTACTCGCGGCGTTCGGCGCTGGTTTAACATGGGGTGCTACGGTACTGAAGTGGGGAGACAGCGTAACGCCTGTCGCGGAAAGTGATGCCGTTCTGCCAGAATGCGATAAATCTGCACTGGAGCTTTTAGAGCGTGCAATCAAGTTATGTAATGAGCGTCCTCGTGGCGATGAAGCATAATCAATACTGTAGGTAATCAAAAGGGAGCATAACGCTCCCTTTTTTGTTCGTTGATTCACGGATTATTTTCTTGCTAGTTTATGGTGAGCTCGTGAGAAGTGATCCGCACAGAATGCACCAACGATAGAGAGTTCTCCCGCTAAACAAAGCGCAGCAGCCACTTCCGCTAAGGCTTTGGCTTTACCGTTTCCATGTAACCCCAAAATATCAAGACATGCTTTTTGTGTAGGTAGTCCCGTCCCGCCACCTACGGTGCCGACCATGATGTTGGGCAATGTTACCGATGCATACAGGTCACCTTGTTGGTCTATGTCCATGCGAGTAATTCCGATGGCAGACTCAGCCACGCACGCGGCATCTTGGCCACAAGCGATATAAAGGGCAGTTAGGGCATTTGCATAGTGCGCATTGATTCCGATGGTACCACTAAGCAATCCTCCAACCATGCTCATTTTTCCAAACTTAACCATGTTTTCTGGCGTGGTGTGGAGATACTTTTTCACTAATTCCGCAGGGATAGTCACTTCTGCAGAGACTTTTTTCCCCCGAACCGAGCGCAGCGTATGCGCATTCGCTTTTTTATCACCAGATAAGTTACCGTCTAAGAATGCATCGACGGGGGCGATAGGGCAGTGTTGCAAAATATAGTGAAATACTTTGTGCGTTGCGATGGTCACCATATTTTGGCCAGAGGCATCACCTGTTACATATTCAAACACGAGGTAAACATGGTTACCTTCTATGTTGACATTAATGTCTTTGAGTTTGCCGTGCGTCGTCGTAGATTCCGCTTCTTTGCGCAATATGTCATATTGTGTCACGACCCAACTGACAAATTGAGCCGCTTCCGCTATTGACACAAAGGCGAAGACCGGAGTTCGAGTCACTCCCTCGCTGATCAACAGTGTACTCGCGCCGCCAGCAGCGGTAATGAGATTGGCACCACGGTTGTAAGATGCCACCAACGCCGCTTCTGTTGTCGCTAACGGAACCAAGTAGTCGTCATTGGCAAACAATCCGTTAATACGAAGAGGGCCTGCAACTCCGACAGGAACGTTCACGGTACCGATAAAGTGCTCAATATTATTTGCATAGTCGTCGTAATGAGATTGTGTGAAAGGATCGAGCAGGAGATCTTTGTCCGTTATGGACGCCAGAACGTTCCAGCGACGGTTAACCAGTTTGTCAGACAGTCCAGCACTCAAGCACAGTTTTCTTACTACTTTATGGTATTTCGGTTCTAATGCCGATTGTACTTTTTCGCAGGTTTCAATATTAGAGAGTGTGGAATGACTCCTTTTACTGTCTAAATTCAATTTCGGCATATCAGTATTCCATTCTTTGTTTGGCTTGGAATAATAGTGATACAACACTATGTATTCGTCATGCAACCGCAGGGCTTTAGGGACTTGAGGCGTTGTGCTTAAACTTGACTAAAATATTACAATTGTTGCTGAAATTGGAAAGCAATAATCGGTCAGAAATCTGGTCATAACTTATTGACCCGGTGTGAAAGTCGCACGATTTTCTATTTGGTTTCAATTCTTACAAGGTCAGTTATGAAAGCAAGCTTCAGATAATGTAAAAGTTGTGCAAATTACTTTCGTTGCATTCATTCAGCCCACAAATTTATGAGTTGAACCCTGATAAGGACGGTATATTCTTAAGTTGTTCTATCTACTTTATGACAAGGGGATGATATGTCCGAGAACGAACAAGAAAAACAGCCAATGGAAGTCGCTGCGAACCAGAATAAAAATAAGAAAGATAAAGTGAAAATGGTGACTAATTGTTTCCTCTTGTTTATCGTTGCGATGCTCATGTTTAGCATTGTTTCTGACCGTATTATCCCTATCACCGATAACGCGCGTGTGAAAGGGTATATCGTGCCTATCAAACCTCAAGTCTCTGGAAATGTATTAGATATTAGAGTGAGACCAAATCAATTGGTAGAAGAGGGGGATGAGCTTGCAATACTTGATAAATCAGATTACGAGATTGCGGTCAAACAAGCGGAAGAGAATTTAGAAATCGCAGGTCAAAATGTAGGAGCCCAAACCGCTTCTATTGCTTCGGCTCAAGCGCGACTCACCTCTGCAATCGTCGAGCGCCAAAATACGGAAGCGCAGGCAAATCGTATTTTGGCGATGGCCGAGAAAGGGGTCGTTTCAAAAGCTGATGCAGACAAAGCGAGAGCAGCATTGGCAACAGCACGTGCAAATGTTGTGAATGCAGAAGCGGATCTTGAAAAATCGAAACAGCAATTGGGCGCGGAAGGAGAAGAGAATAGTCAAGTGAAAGCGGCATTGCTCGCCCTTGAACAAGCACAACTGAATTTAGAACGTACAGTCATTCGTGCACCAACACAAGGCGGGGTATCGAATTTTAGTTTAACCGAAGGCTTCTACGCATCGGCAGGTCAACCGATAATGACGTTTGTTTCTACAGAGGATATTTGGATCGAAGCCTATTTTCGTGAGAATAGCTTAGGCAACGTAAGTATCGGTGATGAGGTTGAGATCGCCTTAGATTTCGCTCCGGGTAAGGTCTTCAAGGGAAAAGTGAGTAGCATCGATTGGGGGGTTGATTGGGGGCAAAACCAGCAAGCCGGCAAACTCGCTCAAGCGAACCAACAAACTGGTTGGCTCCGTCAAACACAAATGTTACCCATTGCGATAGAGTTCGATAGAGAAGAAGTACAAGGTATGCTTCGGGTTGGTGGTCAAGCCGATGTCATCATCTATAGTGGAGATAATGTCGTATTCAATACGATAGGCAAGTTATGGATTCGACTGCTAAGTGTGCTTTCTTATGTCCGATAATTTGCGCTTAGATACCGCGATACAACGCCGGATTTTACGTTTTACCGTTGGTGTTGGTTTAGCGGTGTTTCTCGCAGCTTGGCTTAACTGGGCTCTGGCGTTTGTCGCGCCGGTGTTTACCGCAAAGTTTCTGATAGATAAGCCAAATCTTCATAAAGAAACCGTGTATGAGCTATTGTTGGCTTTAATTGCCACGATGGGATTAGGTTTGCTCTTATCAGGGGGGATCACACACTACCCCATCGTGTTGCTAATGGCGGTCGGATGGATGATGCTGTGGGGATATTACTTGTTTACAAACCCCAAATGGAATTTGTTTGCGACCATACTCATGATAGCGGTATTAATGTTGCCATTTATGTCGATAAATAATCCTGCGGTTTCAGTTTTTCTTGCTGGGGGCTTGGCAACATCAGGTGCAGTATCGGTGCTTATTTTTGCTCTGGTGCATATTTATTTACCGGAGCCGAGCAGTGAATTCGCGGGCTATGCAGAGCCACCAATGTCTAAACAACAACGCTGGTATGCGGCATTTCGAGCGATGCTGATTTCATTTCCTTTGGTGTGCTTTTTCTTTATCTTTCAAATATCAGAAGCGTTGCTAACAATGATGTTTGTTGCGCTGCTGTCACTGATGATTACATCAGAAAAATCCGTAAAATTAAGTGTATTCTTGGTTATCAGCAATGGGATAGGTGGTCTATTGGCGATACTGGCATTTACGATACTCGCCATCGTTCCAAACCTATTTTTTTACACCGCTTTTATTGCTTTATTGGCGGTGTTAATTGGAACCAAAATTTACACGGTCCCGGAAAAGGCACCAATCTTTGCCACCGCATTCAGCACGTTATTGGTATTGATCGGTAGCACGTTGATGAGCTCTGGTGATATCGACAGCAATACATTTGTCCGAATCTTTCAACTTGTGGTGGTCAGCTGCTATATGATCTTTGCCTCTCTGTTGTTAGAAACTCGGCAGTGGAAATTTTTGCAAACATAGTACTTACCCAAATTGGTATAACGCTTAATTTCCTAGTAAAGCGATAAATGCTCTAACTACAGCCGCGATAAATGACACTTACACTTGTAAATTTTCTACGTGATGAGGATGTTCGCACGCATGCCTAATACTGATATCCCATTAGTTCATTCGGAAGAAGTAAAACTGTTTGCTATCATGCTTAAAGAAATTGATGGCGACATTCACGCTTTGCTTGAGTCCGCGCGAATGCCGCAAGATATTCTTATCAATAAGGCACTAAATGCATTTGTTCCTGAAAGCGCATTGAAATCTGTTTTTCAAACATTAGGGGAAAACGCGCCTCCCGAGAAGTTCGCTTTGCTGATGTGGACGTTGTGTCATGATATCTATGTGCCTCGATTTGCAAATCGAGTGACTCAAGTACATTCGCTAAAAGCGGCATTACAAGAGATTGCTGAATTATTGGCTCAGGTTTCAGACAGTGTAAAGCTGACTACCCAAGAAAGAGCAGGCCGGTGGTGGTTAGTGAGAGAAAAAGAGCAGGCTGATCGAGAATGGTTTCGTTATGCAGAAATGTTCTCAGTAATGTTCATGAATGAGCTTTTGAAAAAATTGACAGGGTCGAATTGGCGGCTGACAGATGTCGGCATTCAAGATGAAGATGCAACACCGTTTCATCAATTACCGGGTATGAAGTGCGCTCAGTTCTATACGGAAAGACCAGTTACCGCAATCCACATTTCAGCTTCTATAATCGATCAGCCTATTGCTTTTACCCCTTTCAAAACGGGCGTTAGCACTGATTCCATAGAGCAAGCTGATAAGTTTAGCCTCGCGCTTGCTCGTGCACTTACGCCTTATTTATCGATGGGCAAAATTTCTATTCAGTTTGCTGGAGAACTTATAGACATGAATGCAAGAACGATTCAAAGGCGGTTAGCAAATGAGAACACGACTTACAGAGAAGTTATCGAAAGCTTAGTGTTAAAGCAAACGCTGGAGTTACTCGCAGATAGAGAACTGAGCATCACACATATCGCGCTTAAAACGGGGTATTCGGACTCGGCACACTTTACTCGTGCTTTTAAACGAATGATGAATACCACCCCGAAAGCTTATCGCCAATCCTTGTCATAATTCAAAGTCTCTGTTTTCGTAGAGGCTTTCACTGTCTAAATTAAAAGCTGATTCAACACGTTGTCGCCTAAAGGCAATTTGGCTGCTTGAAGTTTTTTATTATTACTTCTACGCTTTGATTATAAGCCTGCTATTTCATATGCGTTTGGTGTTTTGTGTTGAATGGGTTGGCTTCATAACACCTCATTTCTTTTCAAGGAAGTTATGGGAAATGGACTTCACAAATCATAAGTACGTAGGTGTAATAATGAAAATCTCTATGACTAAGATCTGTTTAGTTGCGTTATCGTGTTCGGTTGCGTTAAACGTGAATGCAGCATCAACACTGTTTACAAATGTTAATGTTTTCAATGGTACGGATGACAAGATTCATAAGAATCAGAATGTGCTTGTCGTTGACAACCTTATCAAAGAAATATCAGCAAAACCGATTAAAACGGACAAACAAACCATAACGATCAATGGAGAGGGAATGACAATGATTCCCGGCCTGATCGATATGCACTCTCATATGTGTATTCAAGAGGGGATGTTAGTTGGCCGCGATAGCTATGATCAAATGGCAATGGGTGCGCGTGCGCACGTATCAATGATGCAGTATCTCGATCAAGGTTTTACTACTGCACGAGATGCAGGGTGTAACATCCTGGGGATGGCAAAAGCGATCAACAATGGTTTGATTGATGGGCCACGATTATTCCCTGCTGGTGGTTTTTTAAGTCAAACTGGTGGTCATGCTGATACCGGTAGCTTTAACGATGTACCAGGGCGTGTTGATGATCTAGAGCGTCATGGATTTGGTTACATCGTTGATGGCGTTACAGAGGCACGTCGTGCGGCTCGCCAAAATCTTCGATCTGGTGCTACACAAATTAAAATCATGGCTGGTGGTGGTGTCGCAAGTGAATTTGATCCGATCCACATGACTCAGTTCTCGAAAGAAGAGATGGAAGCCATCGTGGGTGTTGCAGAAGATTATGGCACTTACGTAATGGCCCATGCCTATCATGATCGTTCCGTAAACCGAGCGATTGATGCAGGCGTTAAAGTGATTGAGCATAATTTCTTGGTTTCTGAAGATACGATCAAACGAATGAAAGAAGAGGGCGTTGCGCTTTCTGCTCAAGCGGTAATGTCTTTAGAAGCGTTTGCTGAACCAGAAAAAATTACGTTCTTTAGCCCTGATCAAAAATCCAAAGCAGCTAAGGTTAATGCGGGCGCTAAACAGATGTTTGAATGGGCTCGTAAGCATGATGTACTTATTGTAACGGGCGGAGATATGTTTGGTCCGGCGTACAATACGCGCCAAGCAGACAACATGGTTTGGATGGAAAAAGTGGGCTTTACCCCATATCAAATTATGAAAATGGGTACGTCAAATGCGGCGGAGGTATTAAGTTGGTCTGGCGATATGAATCCATACAAATACGGTAAACTCGGCGTTGTAGAACCAGGGGCTTATGCCGATGTAGTGCTCGTGGATGGCAATCCTCTGGAAGATATCACTATTCTTAATGATTACGAAGATAAGTTCAAAGTCATCATGAAAGACGGCAAGATTCATAAAAATACCCTGTAATAAATAATGGGGGGCCAAAAAGCTCTCCCAACTTTTAAATTTTCATTGTTTAGTATTTGGGTAAAGTATGAAGAAGTATGTATTAGCAGGTCTGTTATTCGCAGCCTCATCGACTGCAGTGGCAGAGCAAATCAGCTGGGAACAATTACGCCCAGCGATCCCACCAATTGAAGACCCGTTTCTTGCGTTAAGTGATGAGCAATTATTTGAGTTAGGTACACTCGCCAAGTATCGTCAATCCAAAGCGTTGAATGAATCGCAGCTTCAAACGAAAAAAGAGATTGAAGCAAAACTTCGTGAAGAAGGGGTTGATGTTGATTGGCTGTTTTCGAAAAGGCAAGAGATCACCGATTATCGCCGCAAGATTGCGACACAACCTAATACCGATCTCACTGCCGAAAGTTATGAAATTCCTGGCTTTATTACGCCCGTAGAATTTAATGGTGACATTGTCACAAAATTCTTTCTTGTCCCTACCTCCGGGGCTTGTGTCCATACGCCACCGCCACCTGCCAATCAAATAGTGTTAGTCAGCTACCCGAAAGGCTTGAAGCTCACGTCTCTATATGAGCCTGTTTGGGTGAAAGGCGAATTTGAAATTGAAAAAGTGAAAGCCGACGTTACCTACGTCGACGGGGCTATGGATGTTGAGACGGTATACCAAATGGATGCCGATTCTATTCGAGCTTATCAGTAATCCGCTTAATCAATTCATGACAGTTAAAATGATAGAAATGTGCAATTGTTGCTTAATGGCAATTATCAGCTTCGTGAATCGTTAAGATTGTTACCTATCAACTTAATGAGGCCATTTAATGAACGCATCAATCCCTAGGCTTAGTTTACTTGCGCTGTCCGTTGTCGCATCGTCTTCTTTGTATGCAGCCAATTTTGGTAGTCCCAATACGGTTGGTAATACTTTGGCAGAGACAAAACATAAAAAACAAAACTGGCGAGAGGCATTGGAACAAAATCATAACCTTACTTTTGGCTTAGATTATCAAGCATTAGGTTTATCTGCCACAGATCCTGTGACAGGAGGAGACGACTCGGCCAGTTCTGGAGTTGCTCGATTTTACGGTACTTGGAACTTGGTTGGTTTGCAGTCGGGTAATATAGGGGGATTAGTATGGAAAGTTGAACATCGTCATTCATACAGTGAGTTAGCGCCAAAAGAGTTTGCTTTTATTGGTGATGGCTTAGGTTACGCCGGTATGATTGGTTCGGCGTACAGTGATCAAGGCATGCGTTTAACTAACTTGTATTGGAAGCAGAGCCTCAACGGTGGTGAGACAACGTTTATTGCTGGTTTTTTAGATACATCAGATTATGTTGATGCTTATGCACTAGCAAGCCCTTGGACGGGGTTTACAAATTTGGTATTCAGTACGGGTGGTGGAGCCATTGGTTTGCCGGATGATGGTATTTTAGGATTGGCTGTTGGCCATATGCTAACGGACAACATCTACATGATTGCGGGTGTCGCCGATGGTAAGGGACGCTCTGATAAGCCATTTGATGGTTTTGATACTTTGTTTAATGATCATAATCTATTTACTTCTTTTGAGCTTGGTTGGGCGGCATCACAGGAACAGATTTATACCGACAATGTGCATATTACCGCATGGCACCTTGACGGTGGAACTCAACACAACTTAACCAACCAAGAAAGCGGACAAGGGATTAATTTCTCAGCAAGTTATTTTGCGACAGAGCAATTGATGCCATTCGTTCGTGGTGGTTTCTCAGAAGGTGATGTGGCACTTTATGATCGTTCTCTAACGGTTGGCGTTGGTTACTTTGGATTGGGGAAACCGACCAATAGCCTAGGTTTTGCGGTGAACTGGAGTCATGTAAACGACAACCTAGAACAAGCCTATGGCGTTGGGGACTCTGAACAGTTTACAGCTGAACTTTATTACATCATGCATTTGAATGACTATATTCAGATCACTCCGGATATTCAGTACATTAAAGACCCGGCATTCTCCAATAAAGGCAGTACTTGGGTATTAGGGCTTCGCGCACGAATATTCATCTAGATGGTTATGTTTATTTGCCTTACCAATAATGTCTGTATATTAATACAGTGCTTGTGTTTTTGGTTAATTTTACAACGAGTAAGATAATGAACATTGAGTTGAAAAACAAAATCATCAAGGTGTGTAGGAAGAAGATTGAACAGAAAGGCGAGAATATAGGCGTATCATTTTACTTTTTCTTCGCCAACAAGAATGATAACCCGGCGCTATTGATGGACGCGGCGACTTGGTGGATTAAAACTCATCAACTCGACTACTTTGAAAAAGCAAACAAGATTATTGCTTTGGTTGAATCTGAGGAATAAAAGAAAAGGGGCATTGAATACCCCTTTGTTATTCTTAACTTTAGCAATTACGCTTTTGCAAACTTGTAAGTTCGATAACCTCCAAGCAAATTACGTGCTTTAAAGCCAGAGTTAACCAGTTGGCGATATGCCACGTTACCGCGTAACCCAACCTGGCAGTAAATGACAATCTCTTTGTCTTTAGGCAATTCATCCATACGTTGACGGAGTTGATCGACAGGAATGTTGAGCGCGCCTTCAATAAAGCCTACCGATTCCAGCTCACCCGGATTACGCACATCAAGTAGCACCTGATCGCTTGTTAGGTTATCAATTTCATCAAAATGAATCGCGGTAGCGTCGCCTTTGATGATGTTGTTTGCGACAAAGGCTGCTTGGTTAATTACGTCTTTAGCACTGCCATACGGTGGCGCATAAGTCAGTTCAAGGTGCTGAAGTTGTTCTACTGTCATTCCTGCACGTTGAGCCACCGCCATTATGTCAATACGTTTGTCGACACCATCTTTACCAACGGCTTGTGCACCAAGGATTTTGCCCGTTGTTGGGTCAAACAGCATTTTGAATGAAACAATTTCTGCACCAGGGTAGTAACTCGCGTGGCTTGCAGTGTGTACATAGACTTTTTCATAAATGATGTTGTCACGTTTTAATTGTTTCTCATTTTTACCTGTCGATGCTACGGCTAAATCAAAGATCTTACAGATAGCTGTACCTTGCGTACCTTGGTAAGTTTCTTGACGACCTAGCATGTTGTCTGCCGCCATGCGACCTTGACGGTTAGCAGGACCTGCTAATGGAACAAGTGTTTGTTCGCCTGTAACAAAGTCTTTTTCCTCAACAGCATCACCAACAGCGTAAATATATGGATCGCTGGTTTGCATGTATTCGTTGGTGAAAATCCCGCCGAGAGCACCAATTTTAAGACCTGCCGCTTGCGCTAATTTGGTTTCAGGGCGGACACCAATCGCCATGATCAAGATATCCGTTGTTAGCTCTTTGCCATTATTAAGCTTGAGTTTTAATTTCCCATCAATATGCTGGTGGGCTTCACTTTCACCTGCTTCAACGCTTGCCACGTGTTTGTTCGGGATAAATTCAACCGCTTCGAGAGCGACACCAAGTTGCAGGTCAATGCCTTTTTGACGAATTTCGGCATGCGCGAAACCTGCCATTTCACGGTCGACAGGTGTCATCACCTGATCGGCCATTTCGACAAGTGTGGTTTTGATGCCAAGCTGGTGGAACGCTTCCATCATCTCTAGGCCGATAAAACCACCACCAACGACAGTCGCACGCTCCACTTTGTTCATCTGAACAGTTTGGATGATGCGATCCATATCAGGAATATTGCGCAAAGAGTGGGTTAATGGGTTATCAATGCCAGGAATCGGAGGAACAATGGGGCCCGCACCTGGACTCAGTAGAAGAAAATCGTAAGCTTCTTCGTACTCAGAACCATCGAGTAGGTTTTTAACCGTTACAGTTTTGTCATGACGGTTAATGGATACAACTTCATTCATGACTCGAACATCGACATTAAAACGAGCTAAAAAGCTTTCTGGTGTTTGAAGAAGTAGCTTGCTTCGCTCTTTAATATCGCCACCAATATGGTAAGGCAAACCACAGTTAGCAAATGAAACAAATGGACCGCGCTCAAACATAATGATTTCAGCGTCTTCGCTTAAGCGGCGAGCACGTGCAGCAGCGGATGCACCACCAGCGACACCACCAATGATTAAGATCTTAGTCATTTTATTCTCCACATTCGAGATGTTGACCCTATTGGGGCCGTTAGCTAGCCGAATAGGTCAATTTCCTTGTTTATTTAAAACCAAATTTCTTTAAAAAATAAGCGGCAGGGCAAATACCAGTGTACGCACTTTGAATGAGATTGATGCCAATGAAGACCGTAAACCAAATGAAGTTGCTATGGACGAACACGGTTAATAAGACCGAAAGCAAAATCATGATACCTGCAAATACTCTTACTGCATTGTCTAATGTCATAACTGTTCTCCTTGGTACGCTTTGAGTGAGCACCTTACTCTCGTATGTTCACCACTATAACTACTAATATTAGATGTGTCTAATGTTTATTTGTCTAAATTCACCATCCCTAAATTAGGGTTGACTAAAAATGTTGATTTAGTAATATCTAATGTAGCATTTAATGTTGAGGTGAATCATGAGCTATACAGAAACAGACGTAGCGAAAATGAAAGGCAGCGCGATAGAAGCAGCGGATCTTCTTAAAGTGATGGCACACCCAGAGCGATTGATGGTGCTGTGTCAGCTTACTCAAGGTGAAGTCGGCGTAGGCGAGCTACAAAAAAGTTCTTGCTTGAGTCAGTCAGCCTTTTCACAGCATCTGAGCGTACTGAGAAAGCACAACTTAATCAGTGCGCGTAAATCATCACAACAGGTCTTTTACTCATTGTCTGAACCGAGAGTTGAGTCATTAATCAAAGCGCTACACAGTGTATTTTGTAACTAGGAAGTATTGAGGTTAATAATGTTAGACGTTATTCCATGGGAATCTTTTTTTGGTGGCATTTTATTGGGTATCTCCGCCACTATATTGTTGTTGATGAACGGAAAAATTGCCGGCATTAGTGGAATCATGAGTGGCATTATGACACCGAAGAAAGGGGATTACTCATGGCGATTACTGTTTGTCGCGGGCATGATCGGTGGTGGTTTGGTGAGCGTGTTACTTCTTGGTGTCGTTGTCCCAAGTACCACCACAATATCGACAGGCCTCATTATCGCAGCTGGACTGTTAGTGGGATTCGGCACTAAGTTGGGTAATGGGTGCACCAGTGGCCATGGTATTTGTGGTATTGGTCGTTTATCTAAACGTTCAATTGTTGCGACATGTGTTTTTATGTTGGTGGCTGGACTCACCGTCTTTGTACGACTACACCTGGTTTAAGAGAGAACCCATGAACAAGATTATTTTTCGTTTATCCGCGCTCTTCAGTGGTGTGCTATTTGGTATTGGCATGGCGATTTCTGGCATGATCGATCCCAATAAAGTCATTGGATTTCTAGATATTGCAGGCACATGGGATCCGAGTTTAGCTTTTGTGATGGGCGGCGCACTTGCTGTGTTTATGCCAAGCTATTTTTTGATCATCAAACCGAGAAAACAGGCGGTTACTGGTGAAGCGTTTTGTACGCCTACCAATATTAGTATTGATGCAAGGTTGATTTCCGGTGCCGCGATATTTGGTATCGGTTGGGGATTGGTCGGCATATGTCCGGGCCCAGCGGTGGCGAGCCTCGCTATGGGCAATATCGGTATTGTGATTTTTGTCGCCGCCATGTTAATCGGTTCAATGTGTGCAACATTTGCTCTCGATAAGTTAAACAGTAATAAGCTGAAAGACGTGCAAATATAAACGAAGAGAGCACAAATTGGAGGGAAAAGGATGCCCAAAACAGTAAAGCGAAGTTTTGTTCGCTCAGTGATGAACAGCTATTTCCCTCCGATTATGATTTTGTTAGCGCTCTCCATTGGTGTTGCCTCATTGTGGTTAACACCAAAAGAAGAAGACCCTCAGATTGTCGTCCCTATGGCCGATGTTCTGATTTCGGCTCCTGGGCTTAGTGCTTCTCAAATTGAGAACCAAATTACCGAACCTTTAGAAAAGCTAGTTAGCCAAATAGACGGCGTGGAATATGTTTATTCTTCTTCAATGGAGGGATTTGCTCAGGTTATCGTGCGCTTTTATGTTGGAGAGAACCGAGAAGACGCACTCGTAAAACTCTACAACAAACTCTATTCCAACCAAGATAAAGTTCCTCCAACAGTGGCAAGTTGGGTAGTCAAACCCGTTGAAATTGATGATGTACCTATCGTCGTTGCCGCGATTTATTCAACCGATCCTTCTATTCTCAATCGGCATCAACTCAGACGAATTGCGGACCAAGCAACCTTAGGGATTAAATCTCTTGATGCCACCAACAAAGTCGAGGTTATTGGCGGAGAACCGAGAAAGGTTCAAATCGAGCTAGACTCCGTCGCAATGGCGAACTTCAATGTCACTATAGATGATCTTGAACAAGCCATCCGGTTGAGTAACAGCAAAGTTCAAGGCAAAAACCTTCAAATCGATGGAAGTAACTACACGCTAGAATCGGGGCAGTTTTTAAAAAATGCTCAAGAGGTCGGTGATTTGGTGATTGCTGTGTTGAATGGCAAACCAGTGTATCTGAAGGATGTGGCAAATATCTATGATGGTGCGAGTGAAGCCACTTCGGACACTTGGTATCGAAGCAAGAGTGATAACAAGGCTTATCCTGCCGTATTCCTATCGGTCGCCAAGCAGAAAGGGTCTAATGCGGTCAATGTGGCTCAATCGGTACGAGACAGCCTGAAGCAACTTAAAGCGGACCAATTTCCTCCTCAAGTACAAGTTGAAATTATCCGTGATTATGGTGAAACAGCAAACGAAAAAGTGACCAATTTAGTATCAAGCCTCGGCATCGCAATTTTAACCGTTGTGGTTTTTGTTGGTTTGTTCTTGAACTGGAGAAGTGCGCTGGTCGTTGGTATTGCAATTCCTATCAGTTACGGTGCGGCGCTGGGGATGGATTTGCTGTTTGGTTATTCAATCAACCGCGTAACGCTGTTTGCACTGATTTTGGCATTAGGCTTAATCGTCGATGATCCGATCGCCAGTATCGACAATATTGAGCGATTCTTGCGGCGAAAAAATATCACTCGAAATGACGCAATTGTTCAGGCGATGACAGAGATTCGCAGTGCGTTACTGATGTCGACCGTCGCAATTGTTATTGTGTTCACACCGATGTTTTTCATTACTGGGATGATGGGGCCATACATGGCACCGCTTGCCTTTAACGTGCCAATCAGTGTTGTGTTCAGTACGGTCGTCGCGTTTATGATCACGCCTTGGTTGGCTAAAAAGATCTTGTCGAGGCAGCAAGAAAGCGAAAGTAACCAGCTTTACTCTTCACCTATATATCGACTTTATCGTTCACTAGTGACCCCGCTGTTGCAAAGCCGTAGAAAAGCGTGGGTATTTCTTGCTGTAGTCGCATTTTTGTTTGTCGTCGCCGCGATGCTGCCAATGTTGCGTTTGGTTCCCCTTAAACTCTTACCCTATGACAACAAGAATGAGTTTCAACTGGTGTTAAACATGCCCGAAACATCAAGTTTTGTTGATACGTCAAATGCATTGACCACCTTCACCGATTACTTGATGACAGTACCAGAAGTCACCAGTGTTTCCGGGTTTGCTGGTATCGCGTCACCAATGGATTTTAATGGCATGGTACGTCATTACTTTATGCGCAGTGAACCTTATCAAGGCGAGCTACGAATCGTATTGGCGGATAAAAATCGTCGTTCGATGCAATCACATGAAATCGTGACCCGATTAAGAACAGGCTTAGAGGAAATGGCTGAACGCTATCAGGCGGATATCCAATTGGTCGAAGTTCCGCCGGGTCCCCCAGTGATCGCGACGATTACCGCTGAGGTTTATGGTGATGATGCAACGACCTACGAGCAATTGATGCGACAAGCCGAAAAGGTAGCAGAGCGCTTAAGCAAAGAACCGTTTGTGACCGAAGTGGACACGAGTATTCAAGGGAACCTAGAAACCTGGCAGTTTATTGTAGACCAAGAAAAGGCGGCGCTGTCTGGCATTTCAGTTGCAGACATCAACAAGACACTGATCTCTGCGGCGAATGCAAAAGTGCTTGGCTACATTGCGGCTCCGCGTGAAGTCGACCCGCTTCCTATTGAAGTTCAGCTACTCAGGGAGGATAGGGACAATCTCAATAAATTAGAGCAGCTTTACGTACGGGGTAGACCCGGCATTGCAAAAACTGAGCACAATGGCGCGGTGGTTGATGCGCCTCAGCCAACGGTTCAATTATCAGAGCTGGGCCAATTTGTTAAACGACCCGCAGACAAACCGATTCTCCATAAAAACCTCAACCCTGTCGTTTATGTCTATGCAGAAGTCGTGGGCCGCGTTCCCGGTGAGATTATTGCCGATGTGATCGCAGACAAAAATGGCCACCAGTCAAATGAAGCACAACAACCTTGGGAGGAGCGTACATACTTAAATAATGGCGCAGGTTTGGCTTGGCATGTTCCAGACAATATAGACGTGGTGTGGAGCGGCGAAGGTGAATGGAAAATTACCGTCGATGTGTTTCGGGATTTAGGCATCGCCTATGGAGCGGCACTTTTAGGGGTATTTGTCGTGATGCTAATTCAGACCGGTTTACCGGTGGTATCAGGTATTATCATGCTGGCTATTCCTCTTACCGTGATCGGTATTATGCCTGGCTTCTGGCTATTGAACACGTTAAGCAGCGACATTAGCACTTACCCAAATCCGGTTCTTTTTACCGCGACCGCGATGATTGGCATGATTGCGCTAGCAGGTATTGTGGTACGTAATTCCTTGGTTTTGATCGAGTTCATTCAACAATCTTTGGCAGCAGGCATGGGATTGCAAGATGCGTTGATTGAATCTGGCGTGGTTCGTATGCGACCGATCCTTCTGACGGCGGGAACAACATTACTAGGGAACATTGTCATCACTCTTGATCCTATTTTTAATGGTCTGGCCTGGGCGATTATTTTTGGTATATCGGCATCAACAGTATTCACGCTGCTTGTTGTGCCGGTGGTGTATAACCTCGCATACCAAAATACCAAAGGGCATGGACTGCCAGAGTTGGAGGTTGAACAATGAAATTAGATAACAAATGGATAGGCACGCTTTTATTTCTGCTGCTGATCCTTCTTTTTCTCTACATGGCGGGATTTTTTAGCGAGAAACTACCAACAGAGCGTGCGGCGACTGAGAGAAAATGGAATGCAGACATGGTAGAAACACACCAGTTGATGCTTACGAGTGAGCCTGTGATTCGAGAGTTTCCTGGCGTTGTTGTAGCAGAGCAAAGAGCAGATATTGCTGCGCGCTTAACGGCCTCTGTCGTTGAAGTCCTCGTCAATGTTGGCGATCAGGTAAAGCAAGGCGATGTACTTGCACGGTTGGAAAGCGATGATCTTGATGCGCGAGTCCGACAAAGTGAACAGGCGCTGTCTTCTGCTCAAGCACAACTCAATGCGGCAAGAAAAGAATTTGCACGGGTTAAAACACTATTGAATAAAAAGCTGATACCTCAGTCCCAGTTTGATCAGGCAGAGAGCACATTACGAACGGCTCAAGCGAATTTTAATCAAGCGCAGGCGGCGGTAGCAGAAGCGGAAACCACGTTTGGTTACAGTATCATTACCGCGCCTTTTGATGGGCTGATTACACAAAAGCCGATGAACAAAGGTGATACTGCCACGCCAGGGGCATTATTATTGTCGATGTATAATCCAGAGTTACTTGAAATTGAAGTTAATTTCTCTGAATCCGTCATGCCCTACGTCAGTTACGACAAGCAAGTCGAGGTTAGCTTTCCCTCTTACAATATTGCGACGGTAGCAAGCGTCAAACAAGTTACGCCTTCTGCCGATGCCAATTCGCGCAGTTACTTGGTTAAACTGCAGTTCACACCACAAAAGTTGGTGTTTCCTGGTTCATTCGCCAAAGTTTTCTTAACGTTGACTGAAGATGTGGTTCTGCGTGTTCCACAGGATGCTGTGTATCAAGTAGGTCAATTGGATTACGTCAAAGTGATGAAACAAGACGGGGAGGTGGAAACTCGGCTGATACAGCTAGGTGAATCCGGCCGAGTTCGCACTGGGTTAATGCAGGGAGAGGTGGTGATATTGAACCCAGGCCTCTTGTAAGTCCCTAAGTCTTAGTAGGATACCGTCGTACTTACGGGACAATGGTCACTTAATTTGAAATCCAACACGTCTTGCGTGTTGAAGACGGTTTGAACGCCAGCAGTGGCCTCTAGTTGGCCACTTACAATAATATGATCAATTACCGAGCGGAATTGGTGTGTTTTATTCGAATTGCGATTAGAACGCACTTTACATTCCGCTTTGGTGTTTTTGGTTACAAGCTCTGCATCGTTATTCTTCGATATTACTTCCCACAACCAGTCACCTCGATAAGCGAGGTTATGATTAAAGTCACCTAGCACGACATAGCGTTGATTCTTAGTTTCGCGTTCCTTCATCCATTTCGCTAATGCTTGGCCTTGTTGTTTAACGATCTTGCAATCGCGGTTGTTGCGATAGGCGCCACTGCACCCGGCTTTTAAATGCACAGAGAGTAGGTGGGTTTCATTCGTTTGGCTTGGGTTTAATACGATGTAACTGGCAAAACGCAGCTTACTGTTGCCACGTGTTATGGAAAAGTCTGGCTTATCGGAGATGTTCAAACCTTTGCGAACCGCAAATCCAGTGTATTGGTTCGTATCGTTGAATTGAAGATCACGGTTGGAGCGATGGGCGCGGTCGGATAGATAAATGGTGTAGTCATTTCCAACCGCTTTTTGAATCGCCGCTTTGCTATCGACTTCCTGAAACGCGAGAATGTCGGCATCCGCTTTATCCACATACTTGCCGAGCTTTTTAAAATCTTGTGAGGTTCGTGATACCTTTCCGTCATCTATAGATAGCCATTCCACATTCCAGCTAGTTAAATTGACGGAATCCTGAGCAAACGAAAAAGAACTAAATAGTAATATTACCGTAACAAAAAGTGATCGCATAGCGGTCCATTGCACTCCTTTATTTAGGTGAATTCCTTTGCAACCTTTATCCTATAAGACCTCTCTAAAAAGCAAGAGAATTAAGCTCCATTTTTGCAATTTTCACAGTTTTATTTTCAACTGAGATCAGCAGCAATAAGATCGATTTGTTCTTATCCTCTAGCTATGTTTTGTTGATCAAGATCAATGTTTTCAAATGGTGCTTCTCGTTAAATACGCCACAATATATTGTGTCAGCAGAATAATAAATCGCCCTATATAGTGTATTTGTGGATAACTCTGTGAGTATTCTTGGGTAAGGAGAAAAAGTGAAACCAATCGTAATCAAACGTGACGGCTCAAGGGCTCCGTTTAATAGGGATCGAATCCAAGCAGCAGTGGAAGCCGCAGCGGAAAACAATGATAAAGATGTCGCCATTTATGCATTAAATGTCGCGCTTGCTGTTGAGTTGCAACTACAAGATCACGATGAAGTTCACATCCACGAAATTCAGGACTTGGTTGAGAACGAACTCATGCAAGGTCCTTTCAAGTCGTTGGCACGTTCTTACATTGAATACCGTCATGACCGTGATATTGCACGTGAAAAGCAGAGCGCATTAACACGTGAAATCGAAGGCCTGATTGAAGAAAGCAACCTAGATCTAATTAACGAGAACGCGAACAAAGACGGTAAAGTTATTCCGACACAACGTGACTTGTTAGCGGGTATTGTGGCTAAACACTATGCGAAAACACACATCCTTCCACGTGATGTGGTTCAAGCACACGAAGTGGGTGACATTCATTACCACGATCTAGACTACGCACCATTCTTCCCGATGTTTAACTGTATGCTGATCGATTTAAAAGGCATGCTGACACACGGCTTTAAAATGGGTAATGCGGAAATTGACACGCCAAAGTCAATTTCAACTGCGACTGCAGTAACGGCACAAATTATTGCTCAGGTTGCGAGTCACATCTACGGCGGCACAACCATCAACCGTATTGATGAAGTACTAGAGCCATATGTAATCACAAGTTATGAGAAGCATTTAGAAATTGCGAAAGAGTGGGACATTGCAGAGCCTGAAGCGTTTGCAAAAGCACGCACCGAGAAAGAGTGTTATGACGCATTTCAATCGCTAGAATACGAAGTAAACACGCTGCACACTGCGAACGGCCAAACGCCATTCGTTACTTTCGGTTTTGGCCTTGGTACAAGTTGGGCATCTCGTCTGATCCAACAGTCGATTCTGAAGAACCGTATTGCAGGTCTAGGTAAGAACCGTAAAACAGCGGTATTCCCTAAATTGGTATTTGGTATTAAAGATGGTTTGAACCATAAAACGGAAGACCCAAACTACGACATTAAGAAGCTCGCATTAGAGTGTGCTTCTAAACGTATGTACCCAGATATTCTTAATTACGATAAAGTCGTAGAAATTACCGGCTCATTCAAAACACCGATGGGCTGTCGTAGCTTCCTTGGTACGTACGAAGAAAATGGCGAGCTGATTCACGAAGGTCGTAACAACCTTGGCGTAGTAAGTTTGAACTTACCTCGTATTGCCATTCGTGCGAAGGGCAGTGAATCGAAGTTCTATGAACTGCTGGATGACCGCCTACGTCTTGCTCGTAAGGCACTAGAAACGCGTATTTCACGCCTAGAAAATGTGAAAGCACGCGTAGCCCCAATTTTATACATGGAAGGGGCGTGTGGCGTCCGTCTGAAAGCTGACGACTCAATTGCAGATATCTTTAAGAACGGCCGTGCTTCGATCTCGCTTGGTTACATCGGTGTACACGAGACAATCAACGCGCTATTCGGCACAGAAGCGCACGTATACGATGACGCAGTACTACGTGAAAAAGCGATTGCCATCATCAAGTACATGAAAGATGCAGTGAACAAATGGACGGACGAAACGGGTTATGGTTTCAGCCTATACGGCACACCAAGTGAAAACCTGTGTAGCCGTTTCTGCCGCATTGATGCGAAAGAATTTGGTGTGATTAAAGGCGTTACAGACAAAGGTTACTATACCAACAGTTTCCACCTAGACGTGGAAAAAACGGTAAACCCATACGATAAAATCGACTTTGAGATGCCATATCCAGAAATCTCAAGTGGTGGTTTCATCTGTTACGGTGAGTTCCCGAATATGCAACGCAACATTGAAGCACTAGAAAACGTGTGGGATTACAGTTACACCCGCGTTCCTTACTACGGTACGAATACGCCAATCGATGAGTGCTATGAGTGTGGTTACAACGGTGAATTTGACTGTACAAGTAAAGGCTTTACTTGCCCAAGTTGCGGCAACCATGACTCGACAAAAGTATCCGTAACACGTCGAGTGTGTGGCTACTTAGGCAGTCCAGATGCACGTCCGTTTAACTTCGGTAAGCAAGAAGAAGTTAAACGTCGAGTGAAGCACCTATAAGGTTAAAGCCTGCTCGAATCAATATCTTGAAAATCAACCTGTAACGGGTTGATTTTCATTTTTGGCGAAGAATAAAGAGATGCGACTATGAATTACCACCAATACTATCCAATCGACGTTGTAAACGGCCCAGGTACGCGCTGCACACTGTTTGTTGCTGGCTGTGTTCATCAGTGTCGCGGTTGTTACAATCAGTCTACGCAACGATTGGATTCTGGTGTGTTGTTCACGCAAGAAGCGGAAGACAAAATCATTGCCGATCTAAACGACAACCGCATTAAGCGCCGTGGTTTGTCTCTGTCTGGCGGTGATCCGCTTCATCCAGCGAATGTGCCAGATATTCTGAAGCTAGTGAAACGTGTAAAAGCGGAGTGTCCAGGAAAGGACATTTGGGTTTGGACTGGTTACACCCTTGATGAGTTGGATGATGCACAGCGTGAGGTCATCGAATACATCGATGTACTGATTGATGGTAAATTCGAGCAAGACAAGAAAGATCTTAATTTAGAATGGCGTGGCAGCTCTAACCAAATTATTCATCGCTTCACGGATATTTAATCGTTCAGCGGAACGCGTTGTTATAAAACATGAAAAAGGCACATCCGATAATACGGCTGTGCCCTTTTGGTGTGAACTCCTAAATCATCGTAGAGTTTTATTTTTACGCCGTCACCCTGAAGTCGTCTTCTACCATGTTGTTGATCCATTTTTTTGATTGAATTCGTCGCGTGGTTAATACTCCTTTAACCAGCTCCTCGGCCAATAGGGACATCAAGACCCAATGCAGTGGCAGTCCTAATACGATGCCAGTGTAATAAGTTAAAGGGATCCCAACCGCCCATTGACCAAATGTATCGATAAAGATGCTATAGCGAATATCCGCTCCGCTTTTCAACACACCCCCAATTCCGACCATATTGAACACGCGCAGTATCATTCCTAGCGCCATGACCAAACACACATTGAGTGCCATTTGTTTATCACTTAGAGGCGTGAACTCCATTAAGCTCAAAATCAGCGGTGAGCAAATCCAAACAAGAACAAATAATCCAATCGCCAATAGGGTGCTGGTTAATATATACCACCAGGCGGTTTTTTCGACGCGGTCATAGTGTTGCCTACCAATATCATTACCTAACATCACTGATGCGGCGACCGCAAAGCCCATAAAGGTTGAAATCAAGACGCCTTCAATGGGAGAGAGAAAAGAGATTGTTGCCAACGCCGTGACACCAAGTTGACCGTAGATGACGTTATAGATCAGTAAGCCACCAGTCCATAATGCATCATGAATCAACATGGGGAACGAGACGTTGAAATACCGCTTGCGATAGGCTGATTTTGCACCGTCTAACCAGTCAGATTTGGTTGGTAACATATGCCGATAGCGACGCACAAAGAAATGACCAAGCAGCCAAGTTTGAACAATACGTGATAATAGGGTGCCCATGGCAGCACCGAACACTCCCCATTGTGGGAAACCAAACAGACCAAAGATAAAAACAGCATTTAAAAACACGTTAACGATGATCGCCACGATGCTGACATGTGTTGCGAGCCTTGTTTCGCCAACTGCGCGTAAGACAGATTCAATGGGTACGACCAACGCAGTACAAATTAAACTGATGCCAGTGACAACCAAATAATCCCTAGCGTATTCGACATACTGTGGCCCAGTTGAAATATAAGAGACGATCTCACGATCAAACGCCGAATACAGCACAATGAAAGGAAGCGTTACCGCAACAGACAAAAACCATGATTGGGCAAGGATTCTTCGAATACCGGATGTGTTTTCCGCACCGTAATATTGCGAGGCTAAGACCGTAACCGCCCCACACAGGCCAAAAACAATCGCCAAGTTAAAGAAAAAGATACGGTTACCCACCCCGACCGCGGCCGTTGCAGATTCCCCCAACTGGCTGACCATAAAAATATCAACGACACCCAGTAATGAAAACAACATTGCTTGCAATGATACTGGCAGTCCTATGGTGACCATCTTGTGCCAGAATGCTTTATCAACATATTGACGTGTTAACAGCATCGCATTTCTCCTTCGTGAATAACGAGGCTAGTTTATCCAAGTAGCTTGACGCTGTATTTTTCTAAGGAATCCAAAACCTTTGTCAAACTCTCGACATTTCTCAAAGACAATCGATCAATGTTAGGCGGTAGCCATTAGATGGAAGAAAAACAAGAACGGTATGTGATATCAGAACAGACTCGCCAAGAGTTTATCGATCAAACGCACGTGTTACCGTTAGAAGAGCGGGGTATTGTTCAATGTGGCATTGCAACGTGCAGTGAGTTTTTTTCTGTGTACAGAAAGAATCAGAAACAACATATGTTGCTCTATACCGTCAGAGGAAAAGGTTGGCTCGAAAGTGGTGTTTGTCGCTATGAATTAGAACCAGGCTCTGTCGTCATTGTGCCTGCGGGTGTTGAGAATGGCTTTGGTATGCAGGATGAAACATGGCAAATTGCGTGGGTGTTTTTATCTCATCAAAAAAAATGGAATGTGATCCCGGATGAAATTAGCTATCAACTTTCTCCCGCCACTGAAGTCATGTATTCCTGCATTCAAACCTTGCTCAGGAGTCGGAATCTACCTCTTGATGATGGTGCCGTAATTGCAGAGCATAGTGTTATGCAGCTCGAACATTTATTGAACATGCCCGAATCAGAGTTACTCTCACGTAATCAAGTAAAGTTAAAGCGTGTCTTTGATGTGGTACAACGTCAACTCCACAAGGATTGGACTGTTGAGCAGTTAGCAAAGCTGTTTCCTTGTTCCGAACCGCATTTGCATCGGTTGAGCCAAGAATATTTTGGGCGCAGCCCGATTGCGCATCTCACTCGTTTAAGGATGGAATATGCGAGTCGGTTATTACGCTCGACAGAGTGGTCAATTCAACATGTGGGAGAAATCGTAGGCTATCCTATGAGCGCGAACTTTAGTACTCGGTTTAAGGCGTGGGCAGGGTGCTCGCCTCGTGAATTTAGAAAACAGTCTCGAGAGAGGGATAGTGGTGAACTTTAAATCGGAAGTTGAGCGGTTTTTCACCGCACCATCACTTAAGCGCGGCAAAAACTTGGCGGTTTCTACTAATATTTGCCGATCGTGTGAAAAATCGTTTCGCCATCGTTAACAAAAATGTTAACGTGAGGTTCGATACTTGAATTTCAAAGGGTTATGACTTTCATGTTTTCTAATCTACCAACACCAGTATTAGATCCTATTTTATCTCTTTCCGTTGCATGCCGTAACGATCCTCGCCCGAACAAGGTTGACCTTGGTATTGGGGTTTATAAAAACAGCAAAGGCGAAACGCCGATCATGACAGCGATAAAAATGGCGCAAGATGTCGTGATTGAAAATCAAAAAACCAAATCTTACGTAGGGCTCGCCGGCTGCGAAGAGTTCAACCAAAGTATGATTGAACTTGTACTAGCGGGCACATCAGTCATGGACCGCGTTACGGCAGTTCAAACACCAGGTGCCAGTGGCGCATTACGTATGTTGGGTGACTTGATGAAAGTGGCGCAACCAGATACCACGGTTTGGATCTCAAACCCTAGTTATGTAAACCATAAACCGGTAATGGAAGCCGCTGGTCTGAAAGTTAAGTTCTACCATTACTTTTCACCAGAGACTAAGCAAGTTGATATCGCAAGAATGCTTGAGGATTTATCAACAGCAGGTCCTTCAGATGTTGTTCTTCTGCATGGCTGCTGCCACAATCCAACAGGAGCGGATATCGACTTCGCAGCCTGGCAGTTGATTACAGAACTGTCACAGAAAAATGGTTTCACACCATTTGTTGATATCGCCTACCAAGGTTTTGGTGATGGTCTAGAAGAAGACGCCAAAGGCCTTCGCTATATGGCTGACAACGTTGATGAGATGTTAATTACCACATCATGTTCGAAGAACTTTGGCTTATATCGTGAACGCACGGGCGCAGCAATCGTTGTGGGTAAAAATGCACAAGAAGCGGCGAATGCGAAAGGTAAAATCCTGACTCTTGCTCGTGCAACTTACACTATGCCACCGGATCATGGTGCTGCTTTGGTTAAAACTATTCTTCAGGATGCGCATTTAACCAGTGTGTGGAAACGCGAGCTAAATGAAATGCAACAACGCCTCGTTTCTCTACGTCAGGTTTTATGTAACGAATTGAGAAACAACCATAATACGGATCAATTTGATTTCATTGAAAGTCACAAAGGCATGTTTACTGTGCTAGGCTTTAGTGAAAACCAAATGACTCAACTACGTGAAGATTATGCAATTTATGGTGTGGGAGATGGTCGAATCAACATTGCAGGCCTAACGGAAACGCACATTCCTTATGTAGCTGATGCGATTCAAAAAGTTTCTCAACGTTAAATCAGGAGAGTGGATGAAAAACTGGAAATTGCTTCTACCAGTTATTATGAGTGGTAGTTTGATTGCTTGTACATCTACGCCAACGACTGAACCTGTAGAGCCTGAAGTGCCTGAAGTGCCTGAAGTGCCAAAGGTGGAAGAGCCGATTAAAGTCGAGCCAGAAGTAAAGCCAGAGGTTGAAACCAAACCTGAAATCGAGCCGGAGAAAAAGCCAACACCTAAACCAGAGAAGGAAACGAAGCCGAAACCCGTAAAGGTACAAAAGACACCTGACGGCATGCTTATCTTGGGGTCAGAAGAGTGGGTGTATGTACCGGCCATCGACCAGACATACAAAGCGCGTATAGATACTGGGGCGACAACATCTTCAATCAGTGCGACCAACATCGTTCCATTCGAACGTGATGGTAAAGATTGGGTTCAGTTCAACGTCGATATCGATGGCAAAGCAAGCAAAGAGTTCAAACTGCCGGTTGAGCGCTGGGCTAAAGTGCGCCAGTCATCATCTGAAGAAGTAGATAAGCGTCCAGTGGTGATGGCTTATATACAAGTAGGTGATTTAAAAGAGCAGACGGAATTTACTCTGACTGAACGTGATCATATGAAGTTTCCAATCTTATTAGGCCGTAGCTTCTTCCGTGATATCGCGGTGGTGGATGCTTCTAAGAAGTATATCCAGAATCAGCCAAGCAAAACGAAAAAGAAATAGAAAGTAGATATACAAAATAGAAATAACAAAAAGCCTCTCGAACGAGAGGCTTTATTCATGTTACGAAAGGCATTCTCGCTTTAAAATGCGAAGCGTGCTGACATCACAAATTGTTGACCGTAAACGCCATTGTTCTTAAGGTCTGCCCCCAAAGACAATTGTTGTGTTGAATGGAATCGTGCGCCTAAGTTATAGACAGTTTTCGAATCATCGTTATCGATCAACTGACCAATACGCCCGTGTAGCTCAACGTTCTGCATGAACCACACTCTAGTGCCAATATTGACTTCAGTTTTCCACTCATCACCGACTTTGTCACTGCCATTCTTCTTAATATTGTGAATCAGCATCTGACCATAAATATCAGAAAGTTGTCCAGCTGGGCCGTTGAAACCGATGCCGCCGGCGATGTCCCAGTCGCCACTAAATTCGCTATCAGCACGACCGATAAAGTGGGAGTTCTCAGTAAAGTATGTAGTGACCTCACCACCAAACGTACCAGGGCTGGTACCCATGCGGAACTCCATCATGTTGTAGTTGAAATTATTTGCGTGTGCAGAAAGTGGCAAAACAGCGCACAAACCAAAGGCCGCGACCTTTAGAGCTTTACCTAGCATGGGTGTCTCCGGGTAAGAAAAATAATACGAACGAAAAAAGGTCTGCAAAATGCAGACCAAGATTCACAAAGTATCATTTTAGGTGATTCCCGTCACCTACAGCACTAGGACAAAGTGCGCATGATCATTGTTTTGGGAAGTAACATTTCCCCCAAACACTGTGATTACAAAACAACGAGATGTTCAACTTCAATTTCTGGCTTGCTACCGCCTTCGAACTCGCCAAAGAGACGAACTTTAGTCGTTTGGTCAATAGGCGTCGTTAGGTGGAGATCATCTTCGAGTTCAACCAACACTTCGGCTGAACCGTCACTGAAGATGAATTGGTCTGCGCGGACTTGACGAAGAAAGTTACCCTCTACTATGACGTCTTTCTCAGTGAACATAGTTGAATCAGCAATAAGGGCGTCGACTTTTTCTACTGTAACAGGACCGTTAAACTGAACGGTTGATTGTCCTTGGTTGTGAGCCTTAGCAAAAGTAACGGTAGGGGCAATAGTAAGTGCAGCAATAGTCGCGATAACGGTGTTTTTCATTCTGTATGTTTCCAATGTAGGTGTTTGTTTTTGATGACGCTATTAAAACAAACCTTATTTGAACCAATACTGATGTAAACGTTCATATTCGATTCATTTTCTTGAGTGAGATACCTACATAACGTTATGATTGCACTCTTTGTTTTCTCTCTAAAAAACAGTCATGAAAGTAGTCATCCCATCGTTAATGGTACAGGGCACCACTTCGGATGCCGGAAAAAGTGTTCTTGTGGCAGGTTTATGCCGTGTGTTAGCGCGAAAAGGGATAAAGGTTGCCCCATTTAAACCACAAAATATGGCACTCAATAGCGCAGTAACCAAAGATGGTGGTGAAATTGGGCGCGCTCAAGCGGTTCAAGCCCAAGCATGCAATATTGAGCCAACCGTTCATATGAACCCTGTACTAATCAAACCGAACAGTGACACTGGCGCGCAGATCATTTTACAAGGCAAAGCGATCTCCAATATGGATGCGGTGGGGTTTCACGACTATAAAAAGATAGCGATGACGACAGTGTTAGATTCTTTCGCTCATTTAACGCGAGAGTTTGAGTCGGTCATGATAGAAGGTGCGGGTAGTCCGGCTGAAATTAACTTGAGAGATAATGACATTGCCAACATGGGCTTTGCCGAGGAGGCCGATGTCCCGGTGATCATCGTGGCGGATATTGATCGAGGTGGTGTTTTTGCTCACTTGTACGGCACATTGGCGCTGCTTTCTAAATCAGAACAAGACCGAGTAAAAGGTTTCGTCATTAACCGATTTCGAGGTGACATCAGCTTGCTGCAATCGGGATTGGATTGGTTGGAAGAGAAAACCGGTAAGCCAGTGTTAGGCGTATTACCATACTTGCATGGCCTTAATTTAGAAGCAGAAGATGCCATAACCGACCGGCAAATATTGGCTAACGACGTAAAACTTAATGTAGTTGTGCCGGTGTTCCCGCGTATAAGCAACCATACTGATTTTGATGCGCTTCGCCTCAATCCTGATATTAATCTGCGCTACATTGGAAAAGGTGAAGCTTTGGGTAGATCTGATTTGATTGTCCTACCGGGTTCTAAATCTGTGAGAGATGATCTGGATTACCTAAGAAGCCAAGGTTGGGACAAAGATATCCAACGCCACATTCGGCTTGGCGGTAAAGTTATCGGCATTTGTGGCGGGTATCAGATGTTAGGCAAGTTTATTAAAGACCCTCTTGGTGTGGAAGGGGCTCCGGGTACAAGTCAAGGCCTGGGGTTACTCGATATTGAAACCGTGCTTACCGACAGTAAGCGATTAACTCATACCGAAGGTGAGTTACACCTAAATAATCATTGCGTTAAAGTGAAAGGTTACGAGATCCATGTGGGGCAAAGCGAAGTGAAAGGCACTCAACCGCTTAAGTTAGCATCCGGTGAACTCGAAGGGGCGATAAGTCACTGTGGACATATAATGGGTACATACCTACATGGGCTTTTCGATGAAATCGAGGTACTCACGGCAGTCACACAATGGGTGAATGGTGCTCAAATCAAACAACAAGACTTTGCTGCACTCAAAGAGCAGGGCCTTAATCGTATCGCGGACGCGATAGAGCAACATATAAATCTTGACTTTATGTTCAAATGAAACCAGTTTTTAACGGTTTAAAAGTAAGTAGAGATTCTGATCTACTGCCTAATTTTTCCCCGTCTCGTACCGGAGTGATTTTATGAAAGCATGGAAGCGTTATGCTTGCCTTGCAGCAATATTGAGCGTTTCATCAACAGTGAACGCCGCGATGGATCTTAAAGTGTATGCCGCCTCGTCGTTGACGAACGTGATTGACACAATTGCACAAGATTTTGAGAGCCAATACGATATATCGGTAACACCAGTCTATGGCGGTTCTTCATCGATTGCTCGGCAAGTTCTAAGTGGCGCTCCGGCTGATGTTGTAATTCTTGCGAATGCTAAGTGGATGAATTACTTAGTGAAGTCCGAAGTTGTTAAAGGTGACAATGTCACTGATTTGGTGCGTAATAGTTTAGTTGTGATTACGCCAAACACCTCAAAGGTAGAGACTTTCGATTTATCAGATGTCAGCGCCTGGGAAAATATACTGAATGGTCACCGTTTAGCAATTGGCAATCCCGCCACAGTGCCAGCAGGTATGTATGCAAAAGAATCTCTCAGTAATCTAGGTGTATGGAAAAGTGTGGAGCGACAAGTTGCACCAGCAAAAAATGTTCGTTTAGCGTTAACATTCGTAGAAAGAGATGAGACACCACTTGGCATTGTATATAAAACGGATGCACAACTGTCTGACAAAGTGAAAATCGTAGGTGAGATTGCCGATGATACTCACGCAGACATTGTTTACCCTGCTGCACTGGTAAAAAATTCGACTCAATCTGCGCGCTTTTTTCAATACCTAAAGTCTGATGACGCCAAACGCGTGTTTGCGCAGTATGGTTTTCAATAATAAGGGGACAGTGTGACAGAACTTGAATACCAAGCCCTAATGTTAAGCCTTAAAGTTGGCGGTTATGCCGTACTTTGGTTGATTCCTGTCGGCATTTTTCTCGCTTGGTTACTTTCTCGAAAAGAGTTCTTTGGAAAATCTCTTCTCGATAGTTTAATTCACCTTCCATTAGTATTACCGCCTGTCGTCATCGGTTACCTGCTGTTGATCTCAATAGGACGGCAGGGGTTACTTGGCCGTTGGTTATATGATCACTTTGGCTTAGTGTTCAGCTTTAATTGGAAGGGGGCGGTTGTTGCTTGTATCGTCGTAGCATTGCCTTTGATGGTGCGATCTGTCCGTTTGAGCTTAGACAACGTTGACCCCAAATTAGAACATGCGGCATCAACTCTGGGGGCTTCTCCTTTAAGAGTGTTTCTTACCATCACGCTACCGTTAACCATTCCGGGAATTATTACAGGGACGATGCTCTCTTTTGCGCGTAGCCTTGGGGAATTTGGCGCAACCATCAGTTTTGTGTCTAATATTCCCGGGGAAACACAAACCATCCCATTGGCAATGTACAACTTCATAGAGACGCCAGGTGCCGAGATGGAAGCGGCACGCCTCTGTATCATTTCTATTGCGTTGGCACTGTCTACTTTGATGATTTCTGATTGGTTGAATCGTAAGTCAGCTAAGCGTTTAGGAACCAAGCGATGAACATAGAAATACAATTTAAACAATCACTTGGTGAAACGAACTTTGATATAGACTTATTGTTACCGGGTAACGGAATAAGTGCGTTATTTGGTCGCTCTGGTGCAGGAAAAACCACACTTATCAATGTCATCAGCGGTCTTGTCACACCAACACATGGTAAAGTCGTCGTTGGCGAACATGTGTTGTTTGATAGCGACAAAGGCATCAACTTACCCACACATAAGCGCAAGATTGGTTATGTATTTCAGGACTCTCGGTTGTTTCCGCATTATTCAGTTAACGGAAATTTACTTTATGGCGTGACAAACAAAGATGACATCTACTTTGATAAAGTGACAGAGTTATTGGCGATCAAGCCTCTGTTAAAACGTTTTCCGGTCTCTTTGTCTGGCGGAGAGAAGCAACGTGTTGCTATCGCACGAGCATTGCTGTCGAAACCGAGCCTGCTTTTAATGGATGAACCGCTTGCATCCTTGGATATGCCCCGTAAACGGGAAGTGATGCCTTTTCTAGAAGAACTCTCTGAGCAGGTAAATATCCCTATCATCTACGTCACGCACAGCTTACAAGAGATTTTACGCCTTGCTCAACATTTGTCGATCCTAGATGAAGGGCGAATCATGACGTCCGGAAAGTTAGAAGAAGTGTGGGCATCTCACTCTATGCGTCCTTGGCAGTCTTTTTCAGACCACAGCAGCTTATTTGAAGGTAAGATTGAAGGACACCATAGCAAATACGCGCTTACGTGCGTCAAACTCGCTCCTAAGGCTTGTTTGTGGGTACAAAAGATCGATGGTGATCCGGGAACGCCCATTCGCTTACAAGTACGTTCAAATGATGTGTCTATTACGCTAGAAAAACCCGTCGCCACCTCAATTCGTAATGTGCTATCCGCAACCGTCGCTTCGATAGAGGCGTTTAATCCCGGTGAAGACAAACAGAGTATCACCGTTTCATTGCGTCTTGATGATGACTGCTTATTATGGGCAACCATTACGCCTTGGGCATTAGATGATCTAAACCTAAAAATTGGCGATGAGGTATATGCGCAGGTAAAAGGGGTCAGTGTCACACAACGAGATATCGCGTTTTCTCCTCACTGATACCAATCGTAGCTACACAAAAGGCCGCGTTTGCGGCCTTTATTATTAGCGTATTACAGAGAGTGTCGAAATTACTTCGCGAATACTTCTTTGAATTCACGTTTAAGAAGTGGGTCACGACGTGCTTTCTTCATTTGCTTAACCATGTCTTTCACACAATTGTGAAGAACATTATCAAGCAACTGAGCACGGTACTCTTCTTTGTCTTCATCTGTCATATTTTCAGGCAGATTTAGCGTTGGGAACTCTTCCATTACGTTTAGACCAGCAAAAGCTTGGCCTACTGATACTAGAGCGTGGAATTGCTCAAAGTTGTCCAAAATGTTTTGTGCGCTTGCAGGCATATCATCCCAAGATGCGCGTACAGCTTCTTCAGAAACTTCATGGATAGAGGTAACCATTTCGAACATTTGCTCTGGAACTTCGTCAAATTCGATAACTTTACGTAGTTCAGGCGAAATGGTTGCTAGATCAATTTTTTTGCTTTCGTTGTTAGTTGCTTCTGACATGCTGTGTCTCTCGTTACAAAAGGCGGGAATATTAATACCAAATGCATCAAATAGCTACTATAAGAACTATTTGAATACGTGACCATTCAACAAAAAAATATAGCACTTATCTGGATATTTGATGCATATACTGCCGAAAATAAGCGCGGACATGTTACAGTGTCACCAATGTAAACAAGGTATTTGTGACGATAACCCTTTTTACAGTTCACCATCAACAACGCGGTTAAGCATGGTTGTACTTCACACAGTTTCGACCTGCTTTTTTCGCTTTATACAATGCTTCGTCAGCGAGTTTAATCACATCGGCAGGGTTACGCTCACTTCGACTGTCAGCCACACCAAAGCTTGCGGTCACCGACACCGTGTTTCTTTGTGCATTTGCGCTACCGCGCTTTTTTCGGCCTTGTTTGTTATCTTCCGGGCGAGAGTCTTGATCACGTAGAATCATTTCGTATTGCGCAACCTGTTCGCGAATTTCTTCTAAATGCAGTTTGCACTCGTCGGCATATTTACCTTTAAAAACAATGGTGAATTCTTCACCACCAAAACGGTAAACGTTTGCACCGCCTTGGGTCTTCAATAAGCGAGAGGCCACCATTTTTAGCACGTCATCGCCAGTGTCATGGCCGTAAGTGTCGTTAAACATTTTAAAATGGTCGACATCAAGCATCGCAATCGTGAATTTTCTACCCATGTGTTTTAGATCTAAATCTAAAGCTCGTCGGCTAGGAATTAAAGTTAGGCTATCAGTAAAGGCGAGTTGATGGCTTGCAGAAGTTGAGTAGAGAATAATGACGAGGCCAGCAATGGTGAACATGGTGCTAGAGATATACTGAATATCAAAAAAGATGAATGTCGCAGACGCTAACACCATTGCTGAATATGCCATCGCATGAATGATTTTGTTCTTTCTCAATACAAGAATACCAAGAAAACAAACAATACCAACGCAATACAACACCAAAACTAATGGTAAGTGAGAGACGTTAAGCACGATAAATAGTATGCCACTCGTCCACTCTTCAAATCCCCCCTCAATGTAGTACGTCAAGGTCACGTATGACCAAAACACAAACATGAGCAGTAATAAAATGTAAGTTAAAGTCGATTTAGAATCAAAGCCTTCTTTATTAAAAAGAAAAACGGCAAGAAATGAGACAGGAAGGAGAGTCGCTAACATGGTCAGCTCAAGAAGGGTTGTCCCGGTTCTCAGCGGAACTTGAAGCCGATTTTGTATTACGAAGTATGCAAGCAACAATGCGATGCATAGCATTGATTCACGACCTTGCTTAAATGAATAGCACATGATTAATGCACAAATTAGCAAAATATATGGCATATTTGCAGCAATGCCCCAGTTAGATTGAGTCATCAATATGATGCTTTCCATACTAAGGCAGACCACTCCAAGCAATAACAGCGGGAATAGAAATCTAAAGCCTGATGATGTCATTAAAGATGATGCCATCTACTATATTTTACCTAGAAGTCGTGTATGTCTGTATTTTCAAATCATCATTATATCAACTGACACTATGAAAATTAACAACAATACGTGTGTTTGTTCATTTTCCAAGTAATTTGAGGCCTACCACGGGTAAATAAACATAAAGTTGATTAAATTAAGAGCAATCAACAAGTTGTCTCGAGGACCCAGTGCTATACTTAGTTTGTTGAACCATGGAGGACCGTCGATGCAAATCAGTTCTGATGTACACAATTATATGGAAACCTTGGTTGGTCAAGTGCTCAGTTCGAATAAATATGCGGAACATTATGACAATGAACAGTTAGCTGATATTGCCTGTCTCGCATTAATTCAACTAAAACCCGTATATATCCGACACGACATTGATTTTTTATCAGCATTGCCAGAGGTTAAACTTGTGCAGTTCAAGACAAGCGTCGATGTCGCTGTAGAGAATGCCGTTGTGATGATTCAACAAGATAGACGAATGAATCGTAACAATAATATGCCTGTAATTTTCTCGCATACCCGTTATGATGAGGACAAAGAACTGGATTGGTTCGAAAAACCGATCCTCAACGTCAATATAAAATAATCAATGCTTGTTCCTTGTGAAGTCAAGGATAAGTATTCCCAAGGAGGAGTCGTGGGATTTTTTTCGCGCTTGTTTGGTCGCAACGAGAAGGCGGCAGTAGTTAACGAGGTTGATCCAGTCGAATACAAAGGCTTTTTGATTTACCAGCAAAGCATCGCAGAGGGCGGCCAATATCGCATCGCTGGTCGCATTGAAAAGGACATTGAAGGTGAGGTGAAAACTCATCGTTTTATTCGGTCCGATGTTCTGGGTTCAGAGCAAGATGCAAACGAATTAATGCTAAAAAAGGCCCAGATGTTTATTGACCAAATGGGTGAAAAAATATTCGATTAAGAACTCACTTCAACTTGATTCGAATCATCTAAAAGAGAGCCATTAGTGTATATGCTAATGGCTCTTTTTCTTTTTAAGCTTTATTTAACTCCAACCTGGTTGGACCTCTAACTAGTCCGTTTGGTTGTGGTTATTTTTCAAAAGCAAATGGAATATTATTGATTACGAGTCGTTATATGTAATGAAATTTTGAATTTTTGTTACAAAATGCTTGAAGTCGTATTGGACGTTAGATACAACAGAATGGCAACAGGGCCATTAACCAAGTCATTGCTGTTCAACTTGGTGTTTAGATGTATTTGTTTACCTATATTATTGGCGTGGTAACAATACAGAATTAAAAAGAATAAGTAAGGCTCTGTTTATAGGATTTATTTATAAATATGTATACAAGGAGTATGCGTTTTGCAAATCGGTGTACCTAGAGAAATACTCGCGGGTGAATCGCGAGTAGCTGCATCACCTAAATCGGTTGAGCAGTTAATTAAGCTGGGGTTCGATGTCGTAATCGAGTCTCGTGCAGGGGTGCTAGCAAGTTTCGATGATGCCGCTTATGAAGCTGCAGGGGCGAAAGTTGTATCTAGTGAAGAAGTATGGAAATCAGGTTTGATCCTAAAGGTAAATGCGCCAATCGTAGATGAAGAAAAAGGCATCGACGAAATCGCTTTACTGCCAGATGGCGCGACATTGGTCAGCTTTATCTGGCCAGCTCAAAATTCAGAGTTAATGGAACAACTGTCAAGTAAAAACATCAATGTTCTCGCAATGGATGCGGTTCCTCGTATCTCTCGTGCGCAAGCATTAGACGCACTTTCTTCTATGGCAAACATTGCCGGTTACCGCGCAGTGGTTGAAGCCGCTCATGAATTCGGTCGATTCTTCACAGGTCAAATTACCGCGGCAGGTAAAGTGCCGCCAGCGAAAGTACTGGTTGCGGGTGCAGGTGTAGCAGGTCTTGCTGCAATCGGCGCGGCAGGTAGTCTTGGTGCGATCGTTCGTTCTTTCGATGTACGTCCAGAAGTAAAAGAGCAAGTGGAATCGATGGGCGCAGAGTTCCTAACCGTAGACTTTAAAGAAGACTCAGGTTCAGGTGACGGCTACGCGAAAGAGATGTCTGATGAATTTAACAAGAAAGCGGCTGAGCTATACGCTGAACAAGCGAAAGATGTTGATATCATCATTACGACGGCGTTGATTCCTGGTCGTCCGGCACCGACGTTAATCACCAAAGAGATGGTCGATAGTATGAAAGCGGGCAGCGTGATCGTTGACCTTGCTGCTGCAAACGGTGGTAACTGTGAATACACAGTAAAAGACCAAGTCATCACAACGGAAAATGGCGTAAAAATCGTTGGCTATACCGATATGGTCGGCCGCCTGCCAACACAATCTTCTCAGCTATATGCGACCAACCTTGTAAACCTTCTCAAACTGCTGTGTAAAGAGAAAGATGGCAACATCAATATTGATTTTGAAGATGTTGTACTACGCGGTGTAACTGTCGTTAAAGAAGGCGAAATTACATGGCCTGCACCACCTATTCAGGTCTCAGCGCAGCCTCAAGCAAAACCACAAAACCCAGTTAAACCACAACCAAAAGTTGAAGAACCAACGTCACCAGTGAAGAAATTAGGTGCATTAGCCGTTGGTGTTGGTGCATTTGCATGGGTTGCTTCTGTTGCTCCGGCGGCGTTTCTATCTCACTTCACCGTATTTGTATTGGCATGTGTGGTGGGTTACTACGTGGTTTGGAATGTAACACACGCACTTCACACGCCTTTAATGTCGGTAACCAATGCAATTTCTGGGATTATCGTAGTAGGCGCACTGCTGCAAATTGGTCAAGGCAATGGTGTTGTTACCTTCCTATCAGTCATTGCTGTTCTTATTGCAAGCATAAACATCTTTGGTGGCTTTACCGTGACCAAACGTATGCTTGAAATGTTCCGCAAAGATAAATAATAGGAGTAACCAATGTCTGCAGGATTAGTACAAGCAGCTTATATAATTGCTGCGCTATTTTTCATCTTAAGTCTCGCGGGACTTTCAAAACAAGAATCGGCAAGAAACGGTAACTACTACGGTATTGCGGGTATGGCGATTGCGCTTATTGCGACAATCTTTAGCCCAAATGCGGAAGGGTTCGTGTGGGTCATCATTGCGATGGTTATTGGTGGTAGCATCGGTATCCACTACGCGAAGAAAGTAGAAATGACACAAATGCCAGAACTGGTTGCAATCTTACACAGTTTTGTAGGTATGGCTGCGGTATTGGTAGGTTACAACAGCTACCTAGAGCCACCAGTCGCGGTATCAACTGACCTTGCTGGTATGCACGCTGAGCATGTGATCCACCTTGTGGAAGTATTTCTTGGTGTGTTCATTGGTGCGGTAACCTTCACTGGTTCAGTGGTTGCGTTTGGCAAACTACGCGGCACCATTTCTTCTTCGCCACTGAACTTACCTCATAAACACAAAATGAACCTGGCGGCCATCGTCGTTTCTACGCTTCTTATGATTTACTTCGTAAAAGCGGACGGCAGCATGTTCGCTCTTATCTTAATGACGCTGATAGCTTTTGCATTCGGTTACCACTTGGTCGCGTCCATCGGTGGTGCAGATATGCCAGTTGTAGTTTCAATGCTGAACTCATACTCAGGTTGGGCAGCAGCGGCGGCGGGCTTCATGCTTGCAAACGATCTATTGATCGTAACAGGTGCACTCGTTGGTTCTTCAGGTGCGATCCTTTCTTACATCATGTGTAAAGCAATGAACCGTTCATTCATCAGCGTTATTGCTGGCGGGTTCGGGCAAGAAGTTGTGATTTCAAGTGATGAGGAGCACGGCGATTACACTGAGATAAGTACGGAAGAAGTGGCTGAGATTCTGAAGAATTCAAAGTCAGTGATCATCACTCCAGGATACGGTATGGCAGTAGCGCAAGCTCAGTACCCAGTACAGAAAATTACCGAGATACTGCGTTCACAAGGCATTGATGTACGCTTTGGCATTCACCCAGTTGCGGGGCGTCTACCTGGCCACATGAACGTGCTATTGGCAGAAGCGAAAGTACCGTACGATATCGTGCTAGAAATGGACGAGATCAATGACGATTTTCCTCAAACCGATACTGTACTGGTCATTGGTGCAAACGACACAGTAAACCCAGCAGCGCTGGAAGATCCAAACAGCCCAATCGCAGGCATGCCAGTACTGGAAGTTTGGAACGCACAAAACGTTATCGTATTCAAGCGTTCAATGAATACGGGTTACGCAGGGGTTCAGAACCCATTGTTCTTTAAAGAAAACACCTCAATGTTGTTTGGTGATGCAAAAGAAAGTGTTGAAGCTATTTTTAAAGCACTATAAACCAACCGTATAGACCAACCAGGGTCAGCAATCGCTGGCCCTTCTTTGTTCAGCTCATTGTTATAGTATTGCAAATCCTTAGCCCACCTCATGTCTTTTACATATAGATTAATGTATAGTTCCCACTAATTTAAAAAGTAACGGTAACAGTTTGATTAAACAGTTTTTGCTTCGTTCTGTGTTAATGCTGCCACTTATTTCGGCTCCCGCTTTTGCAGATTCATTACCAGAACGGATTGATACATTTACAGAGCTATTTGATTATCAAACGGCCATTAAATCGTATGACATACGCATACTGCAGTCTAATTATCCAACAAAGTTACTTTCTCCAGATTCTATGCTACCGCAGACGGCTGACTACCCACTAAAAGACGTTCAGGAATTATATCGTTTAGCGAATACATGCCGTGGAAAGCTGCCTTTAAGCCCATTAATTACTGAACCTTTAGTGTTTACACGTGCCTTATGTAAAGGGACACAACTTACACCTAGATGGTTTTCCCGCAGTGGACTGATCCACCCGGGAGGCGGTAGTTATGCGGCGCGTTATGTAAACAAATATCCTGAGCTTCATTCCGAGCTTGCGCAGTACATGCACATAAAAGAACGAGAAAATAAAGAAGGGGACGAGTTACTAGCAAGCCTAAAACATATGAACGATGAAGCCATCAACGCACTCATCGCCGGCGCAAGTATGTTTATCGAAGATAAAGAGCTATGGTTACGTCGTGGTGATCATTATTTTGTGTTTTCCCAAGATATATGGCAGGAAAACGTCGAGAAAGCGGGTCTCGCATATAGGTTAGCGTCTGAAAGTCGCAGTTGCTTTGTAAAACGCGGAAACATCTGTTGGGATGTGGAAGATCAATCGCAATTGCTTCAGATCAGTATGATCGTTCTTGTCATTGCCAATATTTTGCTGGTGATTGGTTGGACAGTATATCGATGGAATAGCAAGCGAGAAGAGCTCCGTAGCCGAATGCTTGTGCTTCAGATCTTGACCCATGAGTTGAGAACCCCAATTGCATCGCTGTCATTGACTGTGGAAGGCTTTCGTCGAGAATTTGAACATCTTCCCGAGAGCGTTTACGATGAATTCCGTCGATTGTGCGAAGATACACGTCGATTACGTCAGCTAGCAGAGGCCAGTAAAGATTATTTGCAATCAGATAATCAAATGCTTGCAACAGACTGGGTGCCGTCTGTCGCTGAATGGTTAGAATATAAGATAGAAGAAGAATTTGATAACGCTGTACAGTTCAATCTAAATGAAGACGTTGCAGCAAAACTTAACGTATATTGGCTCGGAACCTGTATCGATAACTTGTTGCGCAATGCGCTCAAATATGGTGTTGCACCAGTTGAACTGAATGTCGTTACCAGTGCAGAAAAAATCGTAATTCAAGTCCAAGATGCCGGCAATTTAACTGCCAAAGACTGGGCAAACCTAAGAAAGCCGTTTGTGAGTAAGAGCGGGTTAGGACTTGGCTTAACAATTGTTGAATCTATGGTAGGCCGCATGGGCGGAAAAATGTCCTTAATAGGCCCCCCTACAACCTTTATATTGGAGATACCTTGTGAAACAGACACTGCTTCTCGTTGAGGATGATAAAAACTTAGCTGATGGCCTGTTAGTGAGCCTAGAACAAGCAGGATACGAGTGTTTACATGTGGAGCGTATTTCAGACGTTGAACCACAATGGAAAAAGGCGGATCTCGTCATTTTGGATCGCCAACTTCCAGATGGTGACTCAGTGCAGCATCTTCCTGAATGGAAGAAAACCAAAGATATCCCAGTTATTTTATTAACAGCGCTAGTGACCGTTAAAGATAAAGTGGCAGGGCTGGACTCTGGTGCAAACGACTATTTAACGAAACCTTTTGCTGAAGCGGAACTGTTTGCGCGAATTCGTGCTCAACTACGTGCTCCAGATGCGACAGACCAAGCGAACGAAGATAAAGTGATGGCAAAAGATCTTGAAATTGATCGTGCGACCCGTGAAGTTGTTTTTAGAGGGGAGATGATCACACTCACTCGTACTGAATTTGATTTGCTGCTTTTTTTAGCGTCAAACCTTGGCCGAGTGTTTACTCGAGATGAATTGCTTGATCATGTTTGGGGTTACAACCACTTCCCAACAACGCGTACGGTAGACACGCACGTACTTCAATTGCGTCAGAAATTACCTGGGTTAGAAATCGAAACATTACGTGGCGTTGGCTACAAAATGAAAGCATAAGTTAGTAATGAAATCACTACTTCCTGTAGTTCTATCATTGATGATTACGAAACCAGTTCTTGCTATGGACTGGTTTCAATCAAACACACCGTTAACTCAGGCTCACCAACATCTACTCGAAGATGATCTTGGTGGACTGTTTAACTCCCTTGTCGAACTTTGGCAAAGTGAGCCTAATAAACAAATTATTCCACACCTTAACGATTTATTAGGGCAGTCTTTAGCTAAAGATTGTGGTAAGTCGTTAACAAGTGTCACTCTCCCTGAATGGATTAGTGGTGTTAACGTCATTCGTCAGACTATTCAGAGCCCTGGACGTGATACCTATCGGTTAGTGGTCAAGCTTAGAGCGACCACCGATATTGAAGATATATCATTTCGACGCTGGGTTGATACCTCGATTTCCGGAGACAGCTCTTTCAGTTATGAAACGCAGAGCCAAGGCATTGAAATTGCGAACGAGCGAAACTACCTTAAGCGCTATAACTTAACCGGTAAAATGGACGCTGGACTGTATCATCTAACAGTACATGCTAAAGATAAGCGCACCTATCGTAGCTGGGTTATTTTGGGGGATTCCGGTTCTTCACAGTATGTACGCTGGACATCAAAAGAGAATTGGAAGGTAGAAAAGAGCGCGTTAAGAAACCCGCATTGCCCCTTACCACAACTGGAAGTTGGCCTATATGATTACGTTGATGGGCAATATAATCAGGTGTGGAACAAAACTTACGAATCAAACTACCCAAATGCGTTAGAGTTAAGTGGCGTTCCTAATGATCGATATGTGTTAGCGGTAAGCATTGATAGTCGTCGTTGGCAGGGCGAAATAATTGTTGAACAAGCGCAAACTATCAGCAGAACCTATGATGTTTCCCTCGAATAATCATTAAAGAAATAACACTTGTGCCGATATAAGATCAGGAAGAACTAAACCACAAGTGTAGTATGAAAACACAATTCAAAATTTTGGCCACGACGGTTCCCGCAGCACTATTTTCAAACGTGGCCTCAGCCGCGACCTATGCAATAGAAGCACGCAGTGACGCTATGGGTGGCGTTGGCACCGTTTCTGCCTCCTACCTTACCGCGCCATTTTTCAACCCAGCGCTTACCGCGATTTACCGCCGCAATGATGATGCAGGTATGATCGTACCAAGCTTTGGTATCAACTATAACGATCAAAACGGGATCATTGATTCGATTGATCGAATCGGAAAAATGGCACCAACTGACCCAAATTTAATATCAGAACTTGACGCTTTGAACAACAAAACGATGGACTTTGATATTGGTGGCGTTGTCGCTGTTGGTATACCAAACCAGTTTTTGTCTGCAACGGCTTACGGTAAGCTATACACAGAATCCTTTGTTCAGCCTGTTGTTGATACCAACGATCCAGTGAACGCATTAAACAACAGTTATGTAAAAGGCGTCTCGATAGGGGTTGCTGAAGCGGGCATTTCCCTTGCTAAGTACACTAATTTCATGAATCAACACATGTCGTTCGGTATTACGCCTAAGCTACAGCGCATTTACACCTATTCTTATGCAACGAGCTTTGCGGCATTCGACAGCAAAGATCTGCGTGAGAACGAAACGGCCGACACCATATTCAACTTAGACGCTGGTGCACTTTGGTTCTTTGGCCCGTATCGCTTAGGCATCTCGGCAAAAAACCTAATGGGCAGCGACATTCACACTAAAGCGTTTACGTACAATGGTACAACGCCAATTGCATCAGAAAAATACAGTATGCGTCCGGTCTACACGGTAGGGGCAGGCTTTGTTGCAGACTATTTTTCTGCAAGTATCGATTATGACTTGAATGAAGAGAAAAAGTTTTCAACGTTTGATGACAACACGCAAATGCTCCGTTCTGGTTTTGAAATTGATGTGCTTCGTCAACTTGCGTTACGTGGTGGTTACATGAAGAATTTAGCACGAACAAACGATGAAGGGACAATCACCGCTGGTATTGGTTTATCTCCATTGAATCTCATCGAGCTTGATATCGCCGCGCAATACACCAACAAAGACGCAATGGGTGCATCGATTAATTTCCTTGCGACCTACTAAGCGAATCGTTATAGTCAGCTCCTCAATATGAGGAGCTTTTTTTATGTTTGACGATTTACCACCTCTGTCACATCAAGAACAACAACAAGCTGTAGAACGCATTCAAGAGTTAATGACAAAAGGTACCAGTACCGCAGAAGCCATTAAAATTGTTGCTCAGCAAATTCGAGCTGATTACGCAGCAAAACAACAAGACGAAGCAAATTAAAAAGAGCAGGGCACAGACCCTGCTTTTTCATACCTATCACACTTCTACTGGGGCGACACCAACCATACTCCGCTTCAATTACTGTTACCGCGTCACCTCAGTTCTGATAAAAAAACACTGTCACTTGCTGCTGGTTGTTAGTAAAATTTTACTAACTTAAGTTAACCACCACTACATTAACGATAATCAATGCGGGGTACAATGCCACGCATTATAGGTAATTTCTCAAATTACAAAGACTTAGCGAAGAGCTTTCGTCTAAGGTAATCGCTTTGCCAGTCTAGAGTTGTAATTTTATTACAGTGGTGGTCTTCTGCTTTTATTAGCCAGCGTTTTATCCTGTAAAATTCACAATTCGACGTTGTCACTAATTAATTTTCCTCAATCAGGTAATGATGTATGGCGTGATAAAGACAGTGAGCGCTTGCAGACGCCTACAGATATGGAAACAATTAATCAGCAGCTTTAGGTTAATGAGTGTAACGGCGGCATATATTGCATGAGATTATTTGCCCAAGATAGGCGAGCAATGATCAATAATTTTCACTTCTCGCTCGTTAGTGCGTAGGTTTAGGTTTACCTAATTCGTGACCACGTAACGTGAGTAAGGGATATTGTTTATCTGTCGATTGGCCCCGACAGGTTTGGCGAAATTACTTCGTATTCTTTATGAGTATTTTGTTTGTTTATCCATGTTACCCCAAACCTTAAAAGCCGAAACTTAGCGATGGTTTCGGCTTTTTATACCCGTCCTCTCAACTGATTACTTATCTATGCAGCTATGTTTTTTTACAACGCTATACTGTAGAAGCTATGTTACTTTTACAAAAGGGGGAGTTATGATCACACACGGTATTACGATTGGCCTTGAACGAACCGACAATGAAGTGTTTGTTTCTATCAAAGCAATAGGAAAACTCACGCACGATGATTACAAGCGACTCGTACCAATGCTCGATTCAGTGCTAGAAAAAGTGGAAGATCCAAAAGTAAGAGTATTGTTTGATGCGACGGATTTCCAGGGCTGGGAACTTCGAGCTGCGTGGGATGATTTAAAAATTGGAATCAGTCATGGCTCAGTGTTTGATAAGGTTGCGCTTCTGGGCTCACACAAATGGCAAGACGTTGCGGCAAAGGTATCGAATTGGTTTATGAATGGCGAAGTGCGCTCTTTTCACGAGCAGGATGAAGCGCTTAAATGGCTGTTGTCTTAAAGCCCAACTTAAAACGAACAAGCGTAAAATACCGCCGCTTGACGGCGGTAAATCAGATTAAGCACAGCATTTTTTGTACTTTTTACCACTGCCGCAGCTGCATGGGTCATTACGATTTGGTTTTTTATCAAATACCGTTGTCGTTGGTTTGTTTAGCAGCGTATCTAGCTCGATTGTATTTTCGTCTTTCATTGGATCAACGACAATATTGGCAACGATAGCATGCTTTTCAACAATCATCTCAAGTTCTAATTTTCGTTCTTGCGACATTACCGTGATTGAAATTGGTGCTTCGTCCGTGCCAGCTTTAACTTCGCGGTTAACGTTATACCCTGAAAGTACGTGGTTTTGCCTTGTTTCGATTCTGCCTTTGAAAAACAATTTTGACATTTTATGACTCTTAAGTGATTTGTATGAAGCAACAAGAAGAGCGGATTATACTCGTCATTATGAAATGATAAAGAACAATTCACAGCCCTACGTGAGAAACGTTTTGGTGCTTAGAACTCTCTGGCAAAACGGTGTCGATTTGCGCAGTACCTTAAATCATTCTCAGTATTACGAACATAAAGCTCATTTAAAGCTCGTATCAACCAAATAGATACGAATTAAGATAGGTAAAAACGGGTCATTTTAGTTTTGCACATAAGAGACATTCTAACTTTGGGCCATCACCCAAAGTGCGCATTATGTCTGCTTATGTTTAATATGGTTGCACATGCAGCTTGTGGTATATGCCCCGCTTTTAAGGGACAATTCAATGAAGTACCACGAAATGACTAAAAACTTTATTTTTCGTGAATTGGAATGTGGTTTATCCGTCGAACAAGCTGCTGAACTTTGTTTGAAAACTGTGAGAACGGTCAAAGAATGGGATAAGGGGAAAGCCATTCCGCCCGAGTGCAAAAGACTTATGAGAATGGCTAAGGGCAGGGAGCTCAGTCCGTCAGAGCAGTGGCATGGTTTCAAAATGTACCGAGATAGATTGGAATTGCCAACAGGCCAACTTGTTACAGCGCAACAAATTCTTACAGGGATTGCGTTAATTGAGATTGGCGCATTAACTGATCAAAGGGTAACGAGTAAGCTTTTGAAGTACGCCAGAATTTTAAAAAAACTCATGTGAAGGGAAGGCTCTGAAAAGAGCCTTATTCGAATGTCAAGCGTTGTGAATCACTCTTAAATTTATTGTTAGGCGATTTTATCGAATCCAGTGGTTCTTAGCTTTTCCCAATAATTTTGATGTATTGAAATGCTCGCTTGTCGCAGTTGCTCACCAGTGACGCCTTCAGCCAATTCAATGACTACACTGTTATTCTCCTCAAACGCATTATCGACAATTTCAAGGTTATTAAAATCAGCCACAAAAGCTTCCACATACATCGGATAATCTTCAGATTCTGGCATAAACGGGCAATCGACCCTGATATCGGACTCAGTAATCTCTCTCAAACCTAATCTATATTTCATAACTATTCCTATGGTGTATTTAACTCGCTTGTCGCCTAACGCCTGCATAACACGTTTACTACTAAGCAATTATACTTAATATTGTCACCCTAAAACGAGAAACACCCGACAACCTGAGGTGCCGAGTGTAGTAAATCGTGTTGATGCATTTGTTATGTCATTAACGATGATAGAGTTACTTACTCTTTTATATCACTTTTTTTACGTGCTTTAAGCTTTCCTGTCTCGATAGCTTCGCTTACCTTGGAAATACCATTAAAAATACCGCCACCAACTTTCTCTTTACCTGATGATGCGGTTTTTTCTACCGATTCTTTAACTGACTTTCCAACAGGCTTAGCATAAACGCTTGTTAAAAAAAGATAGATAGCAATAATCGCTATCGGTAAAATAATAAATTCCATAAAACCTCAATAAGTGCCTATAGCCACTAAATAATATGGCTATAAAATAGTGACTGAATGAAGCTAAATACCTAAACGATATTAAACTCAAAGACATTCATATCTAAACCAATTTTCTGCGCGGAATATACACCTAAATGCTCAACAAAGGAATAAATTTGAAATACCATTTGTTATAAGCCATTTTTATATGCACAAGACAATGATGTGAATAGGGATTCCCTTTTAGCAAGTAGTTCAATACGAACCTTTTCCATATCAGCCTCAGTTACAGATTTTCTAAACTCATGATAGTTTCTTCTCATATCCTTTAGGCATTCACCATATTCACGTATCAAAACTGCTTGTTCTTTTAGCCCCAATAACATCAACTTCGACTCAGAAACAGTTACACTTTTAAACTGATAAAATAGTTCTGTTTTTGTTTCCTCAAATTCTAGTTTACGGTTTTCCGACAACTCTAAGCCTCGTTCTTGATTTCGAACTAATTCGGTCACGAACGCCCAGTATTTAAGAGATACATGGGTAATTTCTTCAATGTCAGCACTAACAGTTTCAAGTGTGTCGAAAAATCGCTTTCGAGTTTCTTTACTATTATCATGGGAATGATTTAATTTCGTCACTGCCAACGTACCAAGTAAAGTAATTAGCCCCCCCAAGCCTATTTTCACCGCAGTATCCACAACTTCTATAAATGTTGTCGTCATTTGAACTCCTATGGCTTATCGCCCTGTTAAGGTGTGAGCAACGCAATACCGATGCCGCCGTATACCACCTTAATCACTAAACGCAACGCATAGCAAAAACGCCAAACGTTGCGAATCACTCTTAAACAGATTGTTATATTTTATTTTTGCCACTTCCAGACCGAAAATGTCCCTTAGACGGCTCTTTTTTACAAACTGGAGATTTAATCTTTGTAGTGCTATCTCTATTTTTTCGAGTTCTACTACCAGAGACTGTAGGACTATTAATAACTGTGGGGTTAGGCTTAATACGACTTCGAACATTCTCCGGTTTTGTGACTGTTATCATCTTACTTGGAATATTCGACTTATGATTAGTCTCTACATTTTCAACAAACGGAGACAGAGTAAGTTTTACTTTATGAGTTTGAGTAGCTTTTGTACTCCCACCGACATCCACTACAAATAGTTTTGCCCCAGCTTTCGCTTCTGCATCGAGTGCAAAACTAACTTCTAACTCTACATCTCCCATTATGAAAAACGGGTCTGTAGTGGTTTAATGATCCCGGACACCAAATTAGGTGGTAAAGTCTCCACCATAAATGAGGTGCTCAATGACAAAACGACAACGACGTACATTTTCTGCTGAATTTAAAATGGATGCTGCAAGCTTGGTTCTTGACCAAGGATATTCAATACCAGAAGCTGCACGCTCTATGGATGTTGGTGAAACAGCTTTACGACGATGGGTTGACCAACTCAAGATCGAGCGTGGTGGTACGACTCCGACGGCCAAAGCCCTCACGCCTGAACAACAAAAAATCCAAGAATTAGAAGCCAGAATTAGTCGATTAGAAAGAGAGAAATCCATACTAAAAAAGGCTACAGCTCTCTTAATGTCGGACGAACTCGAACGTTCTCGCTAATTGACCAATTGAGGGAGTGTGAGCCGGTCAAGATGCTTTGTAAGCTGTTCAATGTAGCTTCGTCCTGTTACTACGAATTTAAGCATAGAAAGCCGGATGCAAATCGCATTCGGCTAGCTAGCCGAATTAAAGAACTCTTCAACATGAGTCGAGGCTCAGTTGGCAGTCGTGCTCTTGTATCTATGTTGCGTTCAGAAAACATCGAAATCGGGCGATTTAAGGTACGAAAAATAATGCAAGAATCCGGTCTGATGAGTAAGCAGCCAGGGTCGCATCGATATAAGCATGCCAAATCAGAGCGACTGGATATCCCGAATCTGTTGAAGCGTGAATTCTCTGTAATTGCTCCGAATCGAGTTTGGTGCGGTGATATCACTTACATTTGGTCAGGTTCGAAGTGGAGTTATCTAGCCGTAGTACTTGATCTATTTAGTCGACGCGTCGTGGGTTGGTCTCTATCGGATAAGCCTGATGCTGAACTAGCTTCTAAAGCCTTGTATATGGCCTGGGAGCAACGGGGGCGACCTAAGAACGTGATGTTCCATTCAGATCAAGGATGCCAGTACAGCAGTCGTAAATTTCGTCAAAGACTTTGGCGATATCGCATAACTCAAAGCATGAGTCGTCGAGGTAATTGTTGGGATAATGCTCCAATGGAGAGGCTATTTAGAAGCCTGAAAACTGAATGGGTACCAGCAACGGGTTATTTGACTCAAGCTCAAGCGAAGAAAGATATCAGCTACTACTTGATGGACTACTACAACCGACAACGGCCTCATCAAGCAAATGATGGGCTGTCACCAGTAAATGCCGAAAATCGGCTTAAATCTGTGTCCGGAGTTTGTTGACCACTACAGTCATCATCATTTATAGAGTTTCGTAATTCCTCTTTAACTTCTTCTATAAATGCCTTTAAGCTTATGTTTCCTTTCACATATATCTCCATTTAAAATATAACGCTTATTAGATGGCTTTAAACCCACCTAGTAATGCACATGATGCCATATATAGTTTCTATGTAAAGTTTGAAATCAGTAACTTACGAGGCGTTCAGTCTAGTTAAACGGCCAGAAATAGCGTAATTGCGAATCCCTTGAGGAATGGTGGAATTTACCCCCGTGATACAGAACGGGGGTTAACCTCGCTTCGCTCGGGGCCCTCCCGACGAAACGGGCCCCTCCCGAGCTGCGCTCGGAAGGTCGTCGAAATTCAGTTTTGACTCTCAACTGATTTAGAGAACTATACAAGAATGAAGAAAGAACCATGAACTGGCAGTGCCCTGATAGTAAAAGCGGGTCTAACAGGAAAGAAGTAAGTTTTTCAATTGCAGTAAACGCGCTGGGTTATCGGGCGCAGTTTAAATGATCGCATCCAATCACTTCATTTGCGCCCTTATCCCTGCGGGGCAGTCCGCTATATGCTGACAGTAGGAAGGGAATCAAAAACGTTATCAGGCTTACTTTGAACATCTTCACCATCAAGGCACGTCAAGACTCGCAGTTCTGAACCCCAACTCAACTCATAGACACATTCTGCTAACGCATTGAAACCGTACCCCATAGACTGAAAATCTATCTGGTTCATTGCAAAGAGCTTTTTATCATCTTTGTAAACGTCGATGTATATGCGGAAAAAGGAAAGGTCTTGATTCAAGAAGCTATCACCGTTAAACGATGCACCATAAACATGCTGTTTAGAATACCCAGTAACAACAAACTGATAAGCAGCCAACGGGCCAAACGTAGAACTATTTTCTTTTGGTGCCGTCGTTGATGATGGCACACCATCAGGAACCGAAGCCGTAGTACTGGATGAAGTGGATTGAGTTTCTAGAATTGGTTGTTGCTCAGGAACTGAAGGCTCATCGTCTGGCATCCAAACATAAACATTAAAAATTACCGCAATAACACAAAAGGCACCACCTAACCAAAACGGCCAGCGAGTCCAAATCGGTTTGATATCTGCCGCCGTTGCTTCCTTAACAGAACCCGATGATTGCGTATGACTCTGATAAAAAGGGAAGTAATGAGATTTATATTTTCGTTGTTCCTCGTTAACCACTTCAGTAGTAGAGCCAATCCTCACTTTTTTGGTGTAGGTCTTATCACTACCAAAAGCCGTGTTTTTAGCGCAGTAATACGTGATTTCAATCATGGCCTTAACATCACGATGTATTTTGCGTAAGTCCTGAGTAAGCAAAATAATGTCTATACCATAGTGACCGTGTAACGAATAGAACTCTAGTATATGAGCATCCAAGTTACGATTGGGTAATACCATATGCGCTTCATCTACAACAAAAAGAGGGCCGCGATTATTATCATCACGCCAATCGTCTTGATAGTCAGTAAACTTAGCAAAAGGTCTATCTAGGCTGCCGTAATCATTGAGCTTTCCATCTACCACAGTAACCAACGCCGCAGCCTCATCCCCAAACACCTCCCGAAACTTATCAATATTCAAAGGAATGTTAGTGATAACCTTGCGACCTGATTTCACCGCAGGAATGATGTGATAAACCACAGACTCATAAGACTTACCGCTACGTGGACGGCCTACAATGGCATAAATCATGAGCCTAACCTTGTAAACGGTATCAGTTGAAGCAGTAAGCGAACCGACAAACAGGTAAGTATGATCGTCAACGCTTGGGGAACACCAATGGCCGTCATGACCCAAGCGACCTCAGGCGGTAATCCGGTTAAATACTGCGAAATGTCTATCGGACTTAAAAAACCCATCACCCATGAAAGCATCACATTGATTGCATCAAAGACTTGCTCAAATGCCCAAAAGAAAACGTCCTTCACCATATCAATGAGCGTAATCAAAAGACGATATAAAAACTCAATTAGCTTATTAAATAATTCAATTAACCAATCCATATTAACCACCAAATATTATGCGACGACCAGAGAAAACCGCAGTCACCAAAATACACACTTTAATAAAGCCGAATATCCAATCAAAATTCACATAGTCATCAAAATCTTGATTATCGTAATAGGGTAAAGGTAGGGAGAAACTAGGGCGGCTAGCATTAGATAAGTCCAGGTTAAACATGCCGACAATGCCATCAAGAACTGTATCTTTCATTTCCGCCAAATGCTCAGAGGTCATCCCGCCTAAACCGTCAGGATAGCCAGACTCATAAAAGCCCGTACACGAACCCGACTCGATACACGTCCCGCCAACACCTGCACCTGACGTATCCGTATTGGCAACCCCATCTAAGAAATCAGAAATACCAGAAACATCCTCCGCAATCCCATCCATCGAACCCGCAATTAAACCAACTTCATCACCAAGTGCATTGATGGAATTGTTTGTCCTATTCACAGCCGTTGTAATATCGGCGTTAGCTTGCTGAATCAGTGCCTTGGTTTTCTCATAAATCACATTGTCGTTTTTTTGTTGTTCCTGCGTGGTTTGTGAGTTTTTGACAATAGAAGCATTGAGAACCTTTAATTCGTTTCTAATATCAACGCTTGCTTGATTCACATCACCATTTAACGCATGAAGCGAATCGTTAATATCGGCATTCATTCCCTTAATGGCAGACAAAACAGCAGTATCCGTTTCCGGTGTTGTTTCTGGATTTTCCACATCCGGTTTTTCAACATCATCAGGATTGGGATTAGGTAAAGGCGTACTATCACTATCCGGTAAAACACTAGGGTCTTCAATATCGCCCCCCGTTGGATCATCAGGCTTATGATTCGGATCTTCTGGATTAGTTGGGGGCGGTTCCGTTGGCAGATCACCCCAAAAATCATTTCCTGAACATTCAGAGCCATTAAAAGCAAACGTACCGGAACAAGATGAATCAGGCCCAATAGAACCATTATCCAAACCCGCACAAACTGAAGCACCAGAACGAACCATTTCACAACGCATGCCAGAAGAAGAACCATAACAAGCACCTGTTGGAGAACTCCCATAAACATAAGGATGCCAAGTCAATGTACGAGTCTCATCAATACTTTCATAATATTGGCAAGCTGTCTTACAAGAACCATCAGAATTTTCACCAAAATCACACTGAGGCTTTTCACAAAAAGATTGCCACGATTCCGTTTCATCACTACACGAATAAGAAAACTCATTACCCTGAGCCTCACATTCGTTTCGAGCATTTAATATTTCTTCAAGCGTTGAATCTTGTTCACAATATGGAACCAATGATTTACACATTCCAGTTTGATTATCAAAAACCAATCCAGAAGGACAACTAAAAGTGCGCCACGTCCAAATAACAACAGGTGATTTATTGGTATTGCACATTGTTCTAAGTGACGTTGAATATGGCTCAATATAGCAAGTTGTAGACGTTAGACTATCGCCGTAAATATCCTCACCTAACCAACGATCCTCAGCGCAAGCAGTAGCAACGCCAATATTCAAAGGCGTGAATCTATCTCCACCGTTCCAACAATTGGAAATACGATTGGCATGTTGGCTAGAACTTCCAATATATGCAGTAGCATACTGAGTAGAATAAGCGCTAAACGAAACACTGAATAATACGATTAGCGCGGCAATGCTTTGTTTAAAGCTCATAAAAAACACCTATTAAAAAAGGGGCCGAAGCCCCCAATTATTCACTTAAGTTTTTAGCAGCCACAAAACCTGCAAGGCCGCCAAGTAGGGCAAACACTATTAATTGCAAATCATGCAGAGCCATTAACATAAATTACCTTATGCAGATCGAACCGCACGTTTCGCCAATTGGATGCCTTTGAATGCCATAGCGATGCCGATGATAGCGATACCCGCAGCCGTTACCTTTGCAGCAATACCAGCAAAGTCGATAGAAGCCCAAATATCACCGGCACCTTCAGTAGCAAAAGCAGGAGAAGCAAGAAGTGGAGCAGATGCAACGATGCAAGCGTTGCGGAACTTAGAACGAAGTTTCATAAAATGTACCTTATAGAATGTTTACTAATTTAAGCGCGATTTTTATCGCATACGTAGAAGCAAAACCCGCAACAAAGACAGCAGCAAAGCCGCCACTAAAGTACGATGTTGCCTCGATACTGGTTATTTGTGTGTAACTCATCATGTAGTCATATTCGGCTGCGGTAATAGCAACAAAACCACCATCACAAGCTGTTTGAGACATATCAGCAACAACCGCTAAAAAGCCTTGAGCGTTGGGCATTACACAAGTAGGCATAATCAATCACACACAAAAAAATTTATTTCATTGAATCAGCAAAATGCTTTTTGATGGCATCGTCCTGGGGAATCAGTTCCTTCACTTGAACATCCAGTGGATCATCAATATTCACATCAAAACGCAAGTCGTATTCTTTGTTTGGCACAAACGCACGTGTATCAATCAGCTTTTTTGCATAATCCAAATTCATGCGGATTGGCTGTTTGTTAAATGGAATATCCGTGTTTAAACCGATGCCGTATTGCTTGAACTTTTCAACGTCCACCGTTTCCACATTGCGAAGCACTGATAATTCCGCAATCTCCATTCCCGACTTGGGGAAACATTTAATAACTACTGCTGTAATAACTGCCATTGCCTTGACTCTCCAAAGTTAATGTTTTGAGATGAGCGTAAGCGTCAGGAACGCCGAGCTCATTAAAATTAATACGTCGATATTTTTCAGGAATCAGCATTCCAAACGCTTCACCTAAATCGCCTTCAGTCATCGCAATAACTTCAGACAATGCTTTACCGCATTGGCGACGAGCCCAAGCGATACGAGAAAAGAACTCCAAGCCTTGCGCTTTTTTATTCTTTGAAAACTTCACAGGTTCCGCAGGTTCGATACTGGCCGCAAAGTCACACAGACCAGCAAACGCAGAAGCAGGGGTAGCCAACATATCAATGTCGCATTTTTTAAGTTCCACTTCGTTGCGGTACCAAATCACCTCAGGGTCTGTAATCTTTTGTTCGAGCTTTTTGTTGTAGATACGCCAGTAAACCGTTGAAGAACGAGAACCAACAATAGTGGCTTCCTCCATTAACTCACCGGATTCCGTGATGCGCTTATGAGGAACCATTGACGGCCCACGACCACGAGGCGCACTACGAAAAGCGCCGTTGTAAAAACACATTTCTGCATAGCTGCAATTGAAAATTCCGGTGTAATCATCAACCGCCAAATCAAGACGGGCGAGGCGAGTCACACCCAGAACCGTAGCTAACCAGAAATGGATTTTCTGATGGGTTGTCGAATCAAATAACTTGGTACAACCCGTACCATTGATTTGCACAAACACCGTGTCATTGTTGCCACCAATACCGACCAAGCCACATTCAACCGTTCCAGTTTTATCGAAAATGACCATTGAATCTTGATAGCCATGCAGGCCACGACCACGCATTGGCGATAAGCGAAAACCAAAAATCTTATCCATGAACTCATCGAAGCGATGAGCCAAAACCTTACGAACTTTATCTTTGTGTTGAGCCATTGCTTTCTCGATAGCTTCCACCGAACCCGAAGTAGGTTGACGGTACTCAGGCATTTGCAAGTTGATAAAGTCTTGGTCATTCGACTTATCTAAATGGCGTAAGTCACCGTAATTAAACGTGAATGCCAAGTGGTCGATTTTGACAGGGCGAATTTCATCTTTAGATTGCATGAAAGACCCCCTTCAAAAGCAATTCGTTATAATTTTCATCCGTGATTTCAACCAACTGATAAGGGTCATTCCCATAGTGGATATGTAGGAATTGCTCAAACTCACGTTGGCTTTTGAAGAAATTGTGACCCCAAGGAAAATATGCATTGATTCCGATTTGGGGCTCGTTATCGAAATAAATGAAGTCCATGGTTATTCAGCACCTAAATCGTCTAGAGAAGAACGAGCGCAAGAACGAACGACCTCAAAATCAGGAATCATGTTAAACAGTTCGCAGACTTGGAGGTAAGCATCAAAAGAATGAAAAGATACAGTCAAATCAAGTTGCGCAGAGGAAAGCACAGGGAAAAGGTCAGTTGTGTTGGAACCCCAAACTGAAACAGAATGCTCAAGTTCATCAGGTTTCACAAAATTTGATTGAGAAATATGAACACACGATTCACATGAACGAAAAACAATTTTGTAAGCATTCAAGTTATCGTAAGCAACAAAACGAACATTGCCGACAGAGAAAAATTTAATTGCAGAATTATTCGGATTCACTTCGATTAAATTTGACATAACAACCACCTTGACCAGTTGAGAGAGTGACCGCCAAAGCAACACCGTAGGAGTCAAGGCCAAACGGCCCAACCAAGGCGGTCGAATTCGATTTATCGGAACTATAAATCCGAAAAATCGAATTCACAAGATGCGAAAAATCGAACTTATGTAGCTAAAATGGAAGAAATAAGGAGGTGCCCATGTACGCCAATGAACTATTAGATGCCTACAAAAAGGCTCAAAACTACGTACAAGATAAGCAGATTGCACATGATTTGAATCTACAACCAAACAAAGTCAGTAAAATGCGCAAAGGAATTCGCTATGTGACTGATGAAGAAGCCGTTTTCTTAGCTAACGGCGCAGGAATTGACCCTGAGTTAGCATTGTTGGGATGTCACGCTGATCGCAACGATAATCCACACATTAAAGGCATGTGGGAGAACATCGCAAAAAAGTTTAACGGGCTTGGATTATCAGGAATTTCAATGGTTTGTGGCGGGTTTGCGGTAGCGATTTCGAGCCCTCAAGAAGCCTTAGCTCACTACGCATTATGTATATTATGTTAAATATGTTATACACGTATGCGTATTTATTACCTGGTTAGGCTCCTATCCCTCTCAGATTTAAAAATTAAGGGGGTTCTGTGTATACCATTAAACATAATCGCTATTTACCATAAAATAGCTAATATGGATCTATCAATCTGCGATTGCTTGCTCTGCTATTAGCTTTTATCAGTTGTTGTGGTTGTCATCATTGTTTGATCGACTTGTTCTGGGTTTAGTGACCGGCATAAAAAAACGCTCACTATGAGCGCTTTTTTCAATTCTGTTGGTGAATGTAATTCAGCCGCCAGCTAACTTAACCGTCATGCCTTTCTTTTCAAGATGAGCTTTGATCTTATCTCGAGCGTCACCTTGGATTTCGATGTTGCCATCTTTCACTGCGCCACCGCAGCCACAAACTTTCTTAAGTTCTGCTGCAAGTAACTTTAAAGGAGCATCATCCAGATCCAAGCCTGATACAATGCAAACGCCTTTGCCTTTACGGCCTTTAGTTTGGCGTTGAATTCGAACAATGCCGTCGCCCTTAGGACGCTCGACTTTATCTTCTTCTGGTTTGATTCGACCAGTTTCTGTTGAATATACGAGAGTCATACTTCTATTTCTTTAGTTGTTGAGCTTGCATTGCTTTTTGCTTTGCAACCAAATAAGCCTCAATATGGCGTTGAATCGCGGTTTTACCACCTTTAATCAACTTGCCATTGAACATACAGTACCAAGCATTGGGTTCTCCTGTATCATTCTTTATTGTATAGCCGTTAAATACATCAGTTTGTGTGTTGCCATTACTTTGCAGGCGCTGACCAAGAGTCGAAAACTCTTTGGGGTCAATAATTGATGCCGTGTCACACCACCAATCAATGCTTTTTTTTACCGCCGTTAAACTACCTTGTAAAACGTGGTTTTTGATTTTGACTTTCCAAATGCTGCCATCAGGGCCTCCAGATTGGAGAGTAAAACCTCTGTAGTTTGAAATTGCCATGACACTGAATTGTCTTTTCTATTTGTTTATCCAATCATAATAACAACTGAACAATATCTAAATAATAACGAATATTTGTTCGGTAGAATAAAGTTCTGTTGCTATTATTTTTAACACAAAACGTATGACGGTAACGTTAGCTAGATTGCACTATTGATACAATCTTCTAAGAATTCATGGAACTTATGGCCATTATTTTGCAGCATTTTGGGGAACATAGAGATCGGCGTCATCCCTGGGAAGGTGTTGACTTCATTAAGGAAAATTTCACCTTCTTCGGTTAAGAAAAAATCAATACGTGATAAATGACGTAAATTCATTTGTTTAAATACCGTCTCCGATGCCTTGCGAATGTTTTCGATCTGTTCGTCGGTTAAGTTTTTCGCTTCCACTTCGGTTAATGAATGGCTAGTACTGCTGTACTTCTCATCATAGGAGTAGAATGCACCATCAGGGGCAATAACCTCTCCCGGTTTGGTAATATTCAATTGGCCATTCATTTCATAAGCTGCGATTTCTAATTCTCGCGGCTTAACTGACTTTTCAACCAGTACTTGATCGGAATATCCAAACGCATCATTCACCGCTTGAGACACTGCCTCTCTTTGGGTGACACTGTAACAACCAACGGATGACCCTTGTCGTGCCGCTTTGACAAATACTTTACCCCATTTATCAAATGCTTGCAGCGCTTGCTCGTGCGCTGCTTCGTCATTACGAGTAAGGAATAAGTAAGGCGTATTTGCAATGCCGATCGCGTCATACCAAAGCTTCGACGTGATTTTATTGAAACTGTTGCTGCTTGCTTCAGGCCCACACCCTAGGTAAGGAATGCCTGCAATTTCAAACATGGATTGAATATCGCCTGTTTCACCAGGGAAGCCATGGATGCAAGGTACAATGAAGTCGACACTTAGGCTTGTATCATTGGAGCACAGTTGTTTGGTATTGAGGTCTAGATATACCAATTCATCTTGGTTGGTAACCCAACCTTCCGTTTTGATTTCTACGCGTGTGACTTTTACGTTTTCAATTAAATTTAACTGCTGCTCAACAAAGTTCGCAGATAATAGTGAAATCTCATGCTCAGATGAGCCGCCGCCGCATAGTAAGAGAATATTTTTAGTCATGAATCAATCTTTCCGTGATCTACAAAAGATACTATCCAATATGATAAACCTTTAAGTAGTTACGTACAGTTATTTTACTGTGAGGAATACTGTTCGAGCAGGATTTGAGCAAAGTAAAAAGGGAGCGATTTGCTCCCTTGTTATACTCAAGTAACCGCGAGATGCTTGGGTGTATTAGTTCAATTTGTTTAGTGTTGGATAAGCCGAATTTTTAATGGAATCGATGCTCTTAACAAAAGGTTTTAGCTGTTTAAACTGGGCTGGTAGTGTCGAAATTGCCTGTTTTGCTTCAGCACTGGTGGCGTAATCACCATAAAGTACCGAGAACCACTTGGTTCCATTTACCACTTTGTAGTTTTCCCAAATTGGTTGTTTACCTTGTGGCAGTTTACTTGCCAATTGGTCCACTTTCGCTTGCCTACCTACAGCACCAACTTGAATTGTATATCCAAAGCGTTGAACTGCCGCTTGTTGTTCGTTCGGTGGAATGATCTTAACCGGCTTTGCCTGCTCTTGAGGGCTGAGCTTTACGACCTTTTTCTCTTCAGGTTTCGCTGTTATTTTATCGACAGTTGGCTCAACGTCTTGTTCTACTACAGCATTTTCAGATGACATTACTGGTTTAGGTATTGTCTGAGATTCGTAATCTTCTCGGTAGGATTCTGAAGTAACTTCTGTAATATAGGTTTCAGATGCACAAGCAGAAAGTAGTGTTGCCAAACCAATGATTGCGATTTTTTTCATGAAGTAACAAACGCTCTGAATAAATATGACGTCGAATCATGCCGATAGCAGTCTACTTTATCAAGCACCAAACACAATAATCTGCAATTTTGATGTGATGAGTAACACAATCTCTACCAGCCTGGTTTAGATTTGCGCAAATGTAAGGTCGAACCACATTTAAAGCGTAACTTATTCGTTTATGATGAAAAGATGATATGTCCTCAGTCACCGCGAAGGAATCGCCATGAACAAATTACAAAAACTCTTTAAACCGAATTCTGTTGCAGTGATTGGCGCTTCCCCAAAGGAGCTACGTGCTGGGCAAATTGTCATGCGTAATCTGTTGCAAAGTGGATTTGCTGGTGCGATTATGCCAGTCACACCAAAGTATAAATCCGTTTCTGGTGTTATCGCCTATCCAGATGTAGCCTCCCTTCCCTACACCCCTGATATTGCAATCCTCTGTACTAACGTGTTACGCAATAAGCAGCTTTTGAAAGAGCTCGACGAGCGCGGTACTGAGTTCGCTATTGTTATCTCTGACGATATCGAACACCTCGATATGACAGGTTTGCGCATTCGAGTTCTTGGCCCAAACAGCTTGGGCATCATTTTGCCATGGCATCGGTTTAATTGTTCGTTCTCGCCTGTTGCTGCTAAACTAGGAAAAATCGCTTTTATTTCTCAATCTTCTGCGGTGTGTACAACCGTTCTTGACTGGGCAAATGATAAGAATATTGGCTTTTCAGCATTTATTTCTATCGGCGAAGGCCAAGACATCGAGTTTGCTGAGTTACTCGATTATTTAAGTATGGATGCCAATACGGAAGCCATTTTGCTCTATGTTGAGACCATTCGAGATGCTCGTCGTTTTATGTCTGCAGCACGAGCCGCCTCGCGTAACCGACGCATTCTGGTATTAAAGGCCGGACATTCTCCACAAGCTCACGCCCTTGGTCTCCAAGGTGCCGATACTTTGGATATCATCTATGACTCAGCGATTAGAAGAACGGGAATGCTGAGAGTAAGCAATACCCACGAGCTGTTTGCCGCTGTAGAGACGCTCACACACTCGGTTCCACTTCGTGGTGAGCGTCTAGCGATCATCACAAATGGAGGCGGCCCTGCAGTTATGGCCGTCGATACACTCTTTGAGCGAGGAGGGAAACTAGCAACATTAGATGACGCAACAGTAGATCAAATAAAATCGGCTCTTCCAGAGAAGTGGCGTGGTGTTAATCCTATCGACCTCTCTGGAGATGCGACCAAAGCCCGCTACATAGAAACGATTACCGCACTAATGAACAACGACTGTGCAGACGCCATTTTGATCATGCATAGCCCTTCCGCCGTTTCTGATGCAACTGAGACCGCAAAAGCAGTAATTGAAGCGATTAAAGCTCATCCAAGACACCGGCACTTCAATATATTGACCAATTGGTCAGGAGAACAAACCTCACGAGAAGCGCGGTTGGCCTTTACTCATGCTGGCATTCCGACATATCGAACGCCTGAAAGTGCAGTGGTCGCTTATATGCACCTTGTGGAATATCGAAGAAACCAAAAGCAGCTGATGCAAACGCCAACGACGGCAGAACCGTTGCACTCCGGCAGTGTCGATTTAGCAAGACAGTGGGTAGAAGAACAATTACTGGATAAAAACACAGTGTCGTTAGACACTCATCAAAATAGTCCTTTATTTGAGCAATTTGGCTTTAACATATTGCCGACGTGGATTGCTTCTGAGGTATCTGAAGCTGTTCACATGGCGGAGAACATTGGCTACCCGGTCGCGGTAAAATTACGCTCACCTGATATTCCGCACAAGTCAGATGTGCATGGCGTGGCATTGAACTTACGTAATAGCCAAGAGGTGTCGAGTGCAGCACAAGCGATATTGGATACTGCAAAACTTAGCTATCCGTTAGCTAACGTACAAGGCTTACTGGTTCAAGGGATGGCAAAGCTTGGCAGCTCGGAAGAACTGAGGGTTAGTATTAAAGTCGATAAGGTGTTTGGCCCCGTTATTTTACTTGGGCAAGGCGGTTCGGATTGGAATATTACCCAGGACGCGGTTGCAGCATTACCGCCACTCAATATGGCGCTTGCGCGTTACTTAATCGTTATTGCCTTAAAGTCCGGTAAAATTCGTCTACAGAAGCACAAAGATACGCTTGATATTACCGCGCTTTCAAAGTTTCTCGTGCGGTTTTCTCAAATGGCGGTTGAACTACCTGAAATACAATCGCTGGATATTCATCCAGTACTTGTTTCTGGTAGTGAGCTTACCATCATCGATGCCGATGTTACGCTATCAAAATATGAGGGGGATGCTCAACAAAGGCTAGCCATTCGTCCATTCCCTGCTGAATTCGTTGAAACGGTGACTTTGCGTGATGGTCAACCTATCCTATTGCGTCCTATTCTGCCCGAAGACGAACCAACCCATGCGCAGTTTATCAACAGCGTGTCGAAAGAAGATCTATACAACCGCTTTTTCTCTGATGTTGGGGAATTTAATCACGAAGCTTTAGCAAATTTAACTCAAATTGATTACGACCGAGAAATGGCATTTGTTGCAGTGGCATTTGATGAGAGCGGGCCTTTGATTATTGGCGTTGCCCGAGCCCTGATTACACCAGATAACAGTGATGCTGAATTTGCAATCTTGGTTCGATCTGACTTAAAAGGAAAAGGCCTTGGCAAACTGCTTATGCAAAAAATCATCAGCTATTGCAAGATCAAAGGGACTAAGCAAATGTCAGGAATGACAATGCCAACCAACCGAGGAATGTTATCACTGGCACAAAGCTTAGGTTTTGAACTTGATGTTCAGTTTGGTGATGGTACCGCTGATATGGTTCTTACCCTCAACTAAGCGGATTTTACAAAGGATGCGGCTCGGCATCCTTTATTTCTTTTACCACTCAACATGTGACATTGTCACTTTAATTTCCAATTCTTTTTCAAATATTGTACGCACCATGACTTCGCCTCCCCCATGGTGTTCCTCCGCCATGCCAAAATGATGTCCATCGAATGATCTTCAGAGCCCTCTATGCGCTTTAATGCACCTGAATCAATCAAGGGCTGTGAAACTTGACAAGGTACAGTACCGATGCCTAATCCTGAAGTCAGTGCCTCTACCTTAGCTGGGAAGTTAGTGACTGTGAGTCGTGGCTGTTTTTGAGTGATATTTATTGAAAGCGCAGGTTGCTCTCTCGCAGTATCTGCTATGGCGATAATCCGATACTTTTCTCGTGCGTCTGCATTGAATGGACCATTGCGCTTATGTACATAATGATCACTTGCTGCTACCCACTCCATTGTCATTTTGCCAATTTTCTCAGCTTTCACATCGTGAGGGAGTGAGTCGAGCGTAGGACAAATGAGTAAGTCCGCTCGACCAGTATTCAATGACTCCCAACTGCCTGCAAGGATCTCTTCTTGTAACCTTATTCGTGTGGTACTGACCTCTGCTAGCGCATTCACCATAGGAAAGAAGTTTGCAATTGGAATGATACCGTCGAAAGCGATGGTAATGTCCAGTTCCCATCCATTCGCAAGCAATGTCGCATCACCGACCAACTTTTCGCTGGCCTGTAAGATTGCCCTACCTCGCTCAAGAATCAACTGGCCTACTTGTGTAAAATGCGCCTTATGACCAGAGCGATCAAATATCATGATGTCAAGTTCTTGCTCAAGTTTTTGAATTTGATAACTGAGTGATGATGGTGCTCGATCTAGCTCATTCGCCGCAGCAGCAAAACTGCCTCTTCGGTCAATTGCATCAAGTATATGAAGTGCTTCTAAAGTGATGGGGCTTTGCATATTGGTTCACTCCGTGACTTAGTATCCATCACAGTATAAAGACTCTAGTTTCATGATGTAACGGTGCAATTTAGGCCGTTTTTTAGGCATTGGTACGTATCTTTTGCGCTACAAAACAAAAAAGCCAGCTTAATGCTGACTTTTAACAAAAGTTTTCATTTCAAAAATGTTAAGAAAAGAATGAAAAATGAAAACTTACTGTTTTGCCATCTCTTTTTTCACCATTACTGCCGCAGCAACGATAAAAGCGATGATTAGACCAAGCTCCATGAAAGGCTCCGTTAGATTAAAGCAAATTTACGAACAAAATTAAGACGATAATTATTTTATCATTTATATTCGCACTTGCTACCTTTTAACCAGAAATTCACGAATTTATTCGATTTAGATCAAAAAAGGCGCATCGGAGCGCCTTTTTGTTGCAAATTTGTAGTTCGGGTTATTTTAAGCGTCTGGATAACCTTGCGGGTTATTGGATTGCCAACGCCAAGTATCACTCGTCATTTCGTCTAGCGAACGTTCGGCTTTCCACTCCAACTCATTCATCGCTTTTGAAGGGTCCGCCCAACATTCTGCGATATCACCAGGTCGACGCGCTACCAGTTGATAAGGGACCTCTTTACCACACGCTTTTTCGAAGGCTTTTACCATTTCCAGTACGCTGTAACCGTTACCAGTACCAAGATTGTAAATATGAAGGCCTGCTTTTTTACCCACTTTGTCTAGAGCCGCGACGTGCCCATCTGACAAATCCATTACGTGGATGTAGTCACGGACCCCTGTTCCATCTACGGTTGGGTAATCACTACCAAATACCGACAGGAACTCACGGCGACCAACGGCCACTTGCGAGATAAATGGCATCAAGTTATTTGGTATGCCTTGTGGGTCTTCACCAAGCTCACCAGTTGGGTGGGAACCAACTGGGTTAAAGTAACGTAATAGCGTAATGCTCCAATCCGGGTTCGCTTTTTGAAAATCGGTAAGACACTCTTCAACCATCAGTTTGCTTCGGCCATATGGGTTTGTCGCGCTGGTTGGGAAGTTTTCTGTGATTGGAACTGATGCAGGATCGCCATAAACCGTTGCAGAAGAACTAAATACTATGGATTTAACGCCCGCTTCGCGCATTGCATCGACAAGAACTAATGTACCGTTTACATTGTTATCATAATACTCTAGTGGTTTCGCCACTGACTCCCCAACGGCTTTTAAACCGGCAAAGTGAATCACCGCTTCAATATTATGCTTTTTTAGTGCGTCTACAAGTGCCGATTTATCACGGATGTCTGCTTGAATAAATTCAGGCTTTGTGCCGCAGACTTTTTCTATACGTTTTAGAACACTCGCTTTGCTGTTGTACAAATTATCGAGAATCACTGGCGTCATGCCAGCTTCAATCATTTGAATACAAGTGTGGCTGCCGATATAGCCCATACCACCCGTAACAAGTACTTTCATTTAATTATTCCTTCTGACGCGAATCTAAATAGTCTAAAGCTTTAACTAATATTTTTAAACTCTCATTTATAATTCTTGTCTCATAAAAATGGCTTGACCTTTTCCTGCTTTTTTCGCTTGGTACATCGCGGTATCCGCACTCTTCAGAATTTGCAGTGCATCTCGCTCTTTAACGCCAACAAGCTTAACGCCAATGCTCACCCCGACTTTCAGCTGCTCGTTTTTATATTCGATGGGTTCACACACCTTGGCGATCAGTTTCTTTGTAACACGAGTTACTACTTTTTGATCTGTAGGATTAACGATCATAGCAAACTCATCACCAGACAGACGGGCAATTAGGTCATTGTGTCGAGTGACAGAAGTCATACGTTCAGCGACTTGTCTAAGTACTTCATCGCCAGCGTCATGTCCATGGGTATCATTAATGCCTTTAAAGCCATCTAAGTCGAGATAAAGTACAGTAAACTCGTCACGTAAATATGACGATTGTTGCAATAACTTATCCAGTTCAATATGAAACTTTGAGCGGTTCGCAAGCCCGGTGAGTTCGTCGTGATGGGCTAAATGTTCTAATCGTTCCATTTCTTTTACGCTAGAGAGATCGGTTAAGATAATGACCATGTCATACACATGAGGGTCTTCTCCTTTTACGATACGATTCACTTTAGCGAACATCGGGATCAAGCGGCCATTATGATCTTTTTCAATCACTTCCCCTTGCCAGGTTCCATAGTTATGAATTGACTCAATAATGCTTGGCATCATGGTGTGAAGCTTACGCCAACGAATGGACTTAAGAAACGGCTGACCAATTAACTGTTCCGCATCAAGTCCGACAAACCGGGTTACGGCCGGATTCACCATTGTGATTATCCCTTGACCGTTAAGAACGACGAGACCATCTTGGCTATTCTCAAACACTCGTCCTGCTACACGCTCACGATTTATTGCCTCTTCAATTTCCGTGATGTCTTGAATAGCAAAAAGCAAATAACCGTGATCGGTTAACCGACGGCTCGTTAAGCTCAATTGCTGTTCTTTTTTCTCACTTTGAATCGGAACGTCATCGTACTCTAAACCGTGTGCCAAAATTTGGTTCAATTTGATCGCCGTTTTAATTTTGATTAAATCGCTGATATTGTATTTGGTTAGATTATGAGCGCTTATCTTAAATATGGTATGTGTGGCGACATTGCAGTGGACGATTCGCCCTTCATTGTCGGTCACAATCAATGCATATTGAACGGCATCAATCACCGCGTCAGAAAATGTTTTCTGTTGTTCTAATGCATCTAATCGTTTTTGAAGTTGCGTTTCTCTCATTTGGCGGCAATTTGTCATGGTATTGAACGACGCAATCAATCGCCCAACTTCATCTTTCGAACCCCGTTCCTTTGGACCACGCATATGATGTCCATCAGCAAAATCTTGCATTGCACGGTCAAGCGCCACAAGTGGGCGTAGGACTTTTCTTTCTATGGTGATGTAAGATAGAACGACGACAACGATCAATATGATCAAAAACAGCTCGCCATTTTGAACAATCGAATCTTTTAGATCTAAGATTGAGTGATCAGACAAAGTGATACGCACGGTCCCTATCCGCTGCCCTTGATACACGATAGGTTCATAAATATTGAGGTAACGAGCTGATAATGCGTTAAGAAGCGTGTCGAAGCGGCTGATGTCACGAATGTTGTGCGCTGGTGGAAATGCCCCGTTGAGATCGAAAATGGCAAAAGGCTGATCATGTTGATCATATAACTTAACGAGCGATACGTTGGGATCATTCAACAGACCGACCAATAGCGAATAGACTTGTTGCTTGTTCTTTTCGGCTAGCGCAGCTTTAATTGAGTGTGAAACATCACTAATGAGTAGTTTCGTCTGCTCAGACATTTCCTTCTTTGCAGACTGGTAAGCGATGTTTAACGTATAAGCGTGTGTTGTAACAAAGATGGCCGCAATGGATATAAGAATTGGCCATATTAGCTTTGCTCGTAATGACATATATATTCCTGTTGCAAAAACAATTAAACCCACATAAGAATTGTTATGCAAACTATCGCACTAATAAGCCAATAGAGTAACATGACATGATACGAAATGAAGCTAAAATTCCCAGAAATTAGTGTGTTACCGTATGAATTATTGGATAATTAGGTTGATATCAATGTGCAGACTGAAAATTAGAACCCATCTTCACAAACAGCGAACTTTGTCACGGAATACAAACCATTTTTCCTGCATTTTTAACCAATAATTAAGCGTATGACATTGAATAAACAGCAACTCACACTAAATTGCGATATGGGCGAAAGTTTTGGCAGCTGGACTATGGGAGCTGATGAGAACGTCATGCCTCATGTCGATATGGCCAATATTGCCTGTGGTTTTCATGCCTCTGATCCTAATGTCATGCATAACACGATTGCTTTGGCGAATCAGTTCGACGTCGATATCGGCGCACATCCCGGCTACCCAGATCTGCAAGGTTTTGGGCGACGCAGTCTCAATCTGAATAATGATGAAATTACTAATATGATCATTTACCAAGTTGGGGCTCTACAAGCTTTGTGCCGTGCTCAATACACCGATATTAGTTACATCAAACCTCATGGCGCGCTATACAACGACATGATGGCAAATGATAAAGTGCTCCTCGCGGTCGTTAAGGCTGCGGCACAATTTAAAGTGCCATTGATGATTCTTGCCTCACAAGAAAATGAGAGATACTTAGAGATTGCAGACGATTTTGATGTCCCTCTTCTGTTCGAGGCATTTGCTGACCGCTTGTATCAAGATGATGGAATGCTAACACCACGCACGCACCCAAATGCTGTTCTTAACAGTGAGCATGCGATACTTGAGCAAGTGAAAATGTTAGCTGGTTCAGGAAGAGTTAAAACGACCTCTGGCCGTTATATATTGCTTGAGGCCGATACGATTTGTGTTCATGGGGATAACGAAGAATCCATCGCGTTAATCCAAAAGATTCGCCAGAGTCTCTATACTGGAGGAAGTTAATGAAACAAGGGCTGTTTTTTATCTCACCAATATCGGAATGTAATATATTGATTCGTTTTGATAGCAGTGTATCCGTCGAGCATGTGGGTGAAGTAGCCCACCAAATCGTCGAAAAATTCAGTGCCATTATTATGAATGTGGTCCCTTCGTATCGGACCATATTGATTGACTATCTGCCTTTTAGAATTCAAGAATCCCATCTTTTAAATCAACTCCAGCACATGCTTAATGAGTTCAATGTCCAATCTTTGGATAATAAACAGCCCAATACGATTTCTATACCGGTCTATTATTCTGAACAAACCGCACTGGACCTAAATCGTTTTATAAGTAAAGGCCTATCACTTGAAGCATTGATTGAAGCCCATACAAAGCCCGTTTATACCGTGTCTGCAATTGGTTTTTCACCGGGCTTCGCTTATCTATCCGATGTTATCAACGAACTGCATATGCCAAGGTTAAAAACGCCAAGAACACATTTACCCGCCGGTAGCGTTGGCATCGCGGATTCTAAAACCGCAGTTTATCCGTCAGACAGTCCTGGCGGATGGAACATTATTGGTCGTAGCCCAATGAATCTATTTTCTGATTGCCCGCCATTCATCCCTTTTGAGGTTGGTGACAACGTCACATTTAGACCAATATCGAGACAAGAATTTATTCATTTGGGAGGAAAATTATGAGCCAGCCGGCACTATTGGTTGAAAAACCGGGTACATTATCTTTAATCCAAGATTTTGGACGCTTCGGTCTTGCACATATTGGTATAACGCAAGGCGGCCCAGTCGATGACTATGCATACAGTTGGTCTAATCACTTATTAAATAACCCTGTAAACTGCTCGGTCATTGAGATTACTCTAGGTAACGCGAGTTTTAAGGCTCTTGAAGATTGCCATCTCGCCATATGCGGCGGTGATTTGAATGCCACGATAGATGACACCCCTATTCCAAACTGGTCTGATTTTTGTTTGAGACAAGGCCAAACGCTGCGTTTTGGTCTCGCTAAAAATGGCTTGCGCGCCTACCTCGCCGTAAGAGGCGGGTTTCACGTTACAAAGCATTTGGGAAGTACCGCAACGGTTGCACGAGAATCGCTAGGAGGATTAGATCAAAAAGGCAGTGCATTGAAAACAGGTGATGTGTTGCCTTTTGCCTCTCACTCGCTGCCGACAACCAAACCAAGGCAAATGACATTTCGTTTTAAGCCGGATTACAACTTACCAATGAAACTGCGGGTCATTGAAAGTTACCAGTGTGACGATTTTTCTCAAGAGGCTAAGCTGGCGTTTTATGATGGCTCATTTACCATTTCCTCAAACTCGGATCGCATGGGATATCGGCTTAAAGGTCCGTCGGTAGTGCCTCCCTATGAGAGGATGTTATCAGAAGGCATAGCACTTGGTTCAATACAGCTACCTAGTGATGGAAACCCCATCATCTTACTCAATGATCACCAGACTATCGGCGGCTACCCTAAGCTGGGGTGCGTCGCAAGGATCGATTTACCAAGGCTAGCGCAGGCAAAGCCTGGCCAAATGGTAAGCTTTATCAAAGGGGATAGAGAAGGCTTGCAAGACGTGTGGTGCCAATGGGCTCAGTTTTTTGGCTACTGAGCCCCGCCTCTGTAGGTTGAATACTACATTCCGTAGCGTTCAGCCAGCGCCTTCGGGTAACCTCGCTGTTGAGTTAACGTAATCGCGAACTCCTCAACTTCCTTTGCGCTCCAATGAACCGCAATCGGGTGCTGCCTTTCAATATGTACACTAGGTTCAATATCAAACCAACGCTGAGCAATTTTTTGCGCTGCAAGTAGCGTTGAGGACGCTTTCACCACTTCAATACGAGCGTAATGATTGTCTTCAAAGGTCACATCTGCCGCCCTTAACACGGGGTCAGTACCAGGAATTTGTTGTGCGCCAAACAACGCTTTGCCTCCCTTTACGGCCGTTTGATAACCCGGAACAAATTGAGACATATGTTGGATAGCGTTATCGGTTCTTTCTTCCAAGATCTCTTCTCGCCAACCTTGACGGATCTTAGTCAGTAATCGAGTTGGCAACGCCGGTTGCGCTGACTCACCCGTACTACCGACTAAACCGTCCTCAAACAAAGTAATGCCTTTGGTCATACCATGTAACTGAAAATAACCGTCTCCATAGGGCGTTAGCTGCGCCATCCCTTTATCAGTGCCTCGGGGGCCATGGAAAATTACTTCTGGCCATTGTTGGGTACAATCATGCCATTGGGTGACGTATGCAGCTTTGAATTCGACCAATCGATCTCGTTTTGCACCAATCGAGTTATCAACGGTCCCCGTTTCAAAGCCACAGGCATTCACTAAATAATCACAACAAATTGTTTGTTCAACGCCTTTATTATCAAACATTAATTCCCAGTGTTTGCCTTGCCAATCGGTATGTTTCAGCTCTGCTTCAGTGTATACCTGTACATTTGGTAGTTGCGCTAAAGTCAAATTGGCTATTGCAGCTAAACGAAATACACTCCAACCATACTCCTGAACAACGACAACCGGGTATTTCAACGCGTCCAGATTAGCGTGCTGTGCAAATGGTATGCACCATTCGTCTAAGCTGTTAGGGCTCTCTGGTTGAGTTCGCTTCGCCAACTCCATCAAATCATCTTTCGAGTAAAGCTTATAATATTGCTCTGGCTCACCAAGTACTTGGTGAGCTTTATCTTTTAATACGAGGGCCTGGTAAGCGCTCTTGATACTTTTGAGACGAGGAATCAGTGCTTCAGGATCACCACCATCTGAATGCGGCACCGCAATGACCGTTGGTCGAATGTTTAATGAATGCGGATATAACCGAATCGTATCAATAGATTGATTGAGTAAATCTAAACACTGCTGCTCGGAGATTTCACGATACAAGTTGCCACCAGCATGTAGATGGCAGATGGGAGGACCATTAACTAACGACACGCCTTTTTCGATTACGGATACTTGAAAGCCTAGCTCTGCAAAGTGAATGGCTGCGGTTGCACCTGCAACCCCCCCCCCTACAACGGCTATGTGATTATGTTTACAATTTGGAAACTCAGACTTCATGGCTTCACTGACAATATTTAAGGAGATGGGTCATTCCCTGCTCATCCAAAGAGACGTAATTCTACGGGAATGATCGAGTCATAATCGTGGATTCTACTCGGGATTGGGAGTGATTAAAATCCCAAAAACTTCATGGGTTTGCGTTTGCAATAAATGTACGCATAAAATTGCATTCAAGAGCAAAATAATTCGAAAAAAATACTTGACGAGACGATTGGGAAAACGAATTTTTACTCTAATGTGAATAACAAATTTGCGCCATGCCACATGGAATAAAGCCTCCGGAAACGCACCCCATTTTAGCCATTTTAGTTATCCCAAAAGTTATCCACTGTTTTTGTGGATAACTGGAATAAAAACGTCGTGACGTGCTTGTTGAATTTCTAACCGACGATGAATTAAGTGCTTACCGGCGTTAGCAATCTTTTTATTAAACTCATAACAACCAGAGCCAATACAACGAAGGTAGCCAAAGGCAAAGCTATCCACAATTCAGGGTGAATCTGTGCATTAAGATCAAAGCCATAGTGCATCACTGCAGCCACACAGGTTTCGGCTGCAATCACAGCAACGCCACTTGCAACTAAAGCCATGATACCGTATTCCACCCACAGCGTTGTATTGATACGCTTCTTACTTGCTCCCAATGTTCGGTACAGTCGAATCTCCTGTTGTCGCTGAGATAAGCTCAAATGCAATAAAGTAAAGATGAGCAGGAGGCCTGCAGCCACCCCTAATAAAGCTAAAATGGTAATTGCAGACACAATTTGTTGAATCAAGGCCTGAATTTTTTCCCCCATCGTTCGTATATCTAATATCGACACCGTCGGATGAGATCGAGCCATAGAAGTCAGTAAGGTTTGATTGTCTTCATTAATACGATAACTGATGAGATATGAGCCAGGTAAACTCGCCATCACGTCCTTTGAGAAAATGAAATAGAAGTTCGGCTTCATATCTCGCCACTCTACATGGCGGATCGTATCAACCTTCGCCTCAAAGGTTTGGCTATTAATGACAAACGTTAAGCGATCACCGAGTTCAATGCCTAAATCTTGGGCCACCTCAGCTTCTACAGAGACACTGGCTTGATTTGTCCACGTACCGGAAATCACATCGTTGTACTCTGGGAGTTTATCACCCCAAGTTAGATTCAACTCTCGACGAATCGCGTCAGAGCCTTGACCTCCATAGTCTATCTCTTTCACGTTATCGCCATTTATTTCAGTCAAGCGGCCTCGAATGATTGGATAAGCTTGGGAACGTATTACATTATTTTTGTCTAACGTTTCCAAATAGCTACCAAGCTCGTAATCCCCAATGTTCAGTGCAAACACGTTAGGCGCATCAGCAGGAAGTGTTCTCGACCAGTCGGCCAAAATATCGCTACGAACGAGCCAAATGATGGACAATAACATTAACGAAAGCGCAAGCGCACCAAACTGTAAACCGCTCGTCACAGGAGTACGGTTGATTCGACTAAGCGCAAGGTTTAGTGCTGGGTGATTAGACACTCCAGCAAATAATTTCGTCAATGCGACACTCACTGCAGCCAAAACAACAAACAGCACGGCAATTCCACCAAGAACTATCCAGACTAACGTGTTGTTAGCATATAGCAACAGTAACGGCACTAAGGGGACGAGTATCAAAAGCATCCGTTTCCAAGAACGTTGGCTCCCCCCCTGCTGAAGGACTTCTATTGCAGGCGTTTTTATCAATCCAAGTAAAGGAATTCCAAGTGCAGGCACGGTAATTAATACCGCAGAGGCGACCGCCACCAAAAGCGGGGTGACACCGTAACCTGGCAGCGGATTAGGCAGCAAATCTTTAAGTGGAATTCTAAGCAAGAACTCCAAGCCACTGCCAAGCAACAAGCCGGTAAGACTTCCACTTAACAATAATATCGTGACTTGAATGAACAACCATTTCTCTATCCAGCGCCGGCTTGCACCGAGGCTTTTCAGCATCGCTATCGTTTGAGTACGGCTGCTAACGTAACTTTGACAGGTTAATACCAAGGTTGTTGCCGCCATAATGATGACAATCGCAACGGTCAATGAAAGGTACTGAATAGTGCGTTCAAAGACTTCATTACTGCGACTGGCGGTATCTTGTGTGCGCCAACGATCACTTGGAGTCAGTTCTATGTTGTCCTGCAATTGGGCCAACGTTGGGTCGTCAACCTTTAAGAACAGCCGATATTGTACTCGACTACCAACTTGGATTGCTCCGGTCTTTTCCACATCACTCTTGTGAATATAAGCCGAAGGCATTTGTTGGAAAGGATTAAAGCTGAGCCCTGGTTCCATCAGTACCGCACCTGACACTGTAAAGTCAGCATCGCCAATCGTGACAGTGTCACCAACGTCTACTTCCAATTGCGCCATAATTCGTTCATCAAGCCACAATTGCTGTGGTTTCACGTGCCCAGCAGTTTCATTGCCTAGAACCAAATCGCCCATCAGTGGGTACGCTTCATCCACTGCTCGAACCGAAATTAGCTGCATACCACTTTCGCTAAATGCCATCGACGCGAAGCGGATCATCAATGAACGCTCTAGTTCAGCAGTAGACTCTAACAAGGGGGCTGGAATCGGATTGGCAGACACAAATACGGCGTCGGCCGTGAGAGCATCCTTCCCCTGCTTAACGATGACTTGCTCCATACGTTCAGCCAGTGCAGAAAGCGCAAAAATGCTAGCGATGACCAAGACCAATGCGATAATGATAGGCCAAAGATTTCCTTGACGGATTTCGCCCCAACTCCAACGAATTAAGCTTTGATTGGGGGAGCACTTTGTTTGGCCCCCACGCTTAGGGGATGTGGATTCGCTCGATGACACTATGGACATACCACTTCCTCCTTAATTTCACCCGCTTCCATTCGATAAATACGATCACAACGGCTTGCTAAATGGCTATCGTGAGTGACGAGAATCAGTGTCGTGCCATGCTGCTCATTAAGCTCAAACAGCAATTCAATCACTTTTTCTGCCGTCTGATGATCTAAATTTCCAGTCGGCTCGTCGGCAAATAGAAGTTCAGGCTGGGTCATAAATGCCCGAGCGAGTGCAACACGTTGTTGTTCTCCACCTGAAAGCTGACTTGGTAAATGGTTAAGACGCTTTTCTAACCCAACGGCACTCAACAATTGTCTTGCTCTTGCGTCATCTTCAGCCTCTCCACGTAAAAGACAAGGTAGAGTGACATTACTCAGCGCGCTGAGACTAGGTATTAATAAAAAGCTCTGAAACACGAAGCCAAGAGAGTCTGCACGAATCTTTGCCCGCGCTTCGTCATCCAGTTTAGACAGTGGGTGACCGAGCAATGTAATTTCACCTTCCGAAGGTGTATCAAGGCCAGATAGCAACGTCATCAACGTTGACTTACCTGCTCCTGATGTCCCTACAATGGCAATCTTTTCTCCCTTTCTAATGCCAACATTTACATTTTTAAGGATTGTTAATTGTTCTTGATTAGTAGAGACTTGTTTAGAAACTAAATTCGCTTGAACAATAGGCGCTTTGAGTACAGGTGTTTGCATGATTCGTATACTTTCCTTAGTTCTCGTTTTTTTTCTTTCCGCTACAGCACAAGCGAGCGAGAAACTTCTTGTATTAGGCGATAGCTTAAGTGCTGGCTATCAAATGTCGATTGAAGAGAGTTGGCCTAGCTTACTCCCAGATGCATTGTTAGAACATGGCCAAGATGTAACCGTTGTTAATGGCAGTATCTCCGGAGATACCACCGGCAATGGCTTAGCGCGTTTACCTCAACTCCTTGAACAGCACTCTCCAGACCTCGTCCTTATTGAGCTAGGAGCCAATGATGGTCTTCGAGGCTTCCCTCCTAAACTTATTACGTCAAACCTGTCGAAAATGATTACGATGATCAAAGATTCCGGTGCGAATGTGATCATGATGCAAATTCGTGTCCCACCTAACTATGGTAAGCGCTACAGCGAGATGTTTTATAACATATACCCTACATTAGCTGAGCATCAGAAAATCACATTAATGCCATTTTTCTTAGAGCAACTTGTCATAAAACCAGAGTGGATGATGCCAGATGGTTTACACCCTAAATCGGAAGCACAACCCTGGATCGCTGATTTTGTTGCGCAAGAACTGATTAAACATCTCTAATTTTAATGGTCTAGCTCAATAAGTTTTACTTAATTTTACGTTAATCTCATCCTATTCCACTCACCAGGGTCAGATAATAAAAATGCAAATAGAACCAATAATTCAAGGTGTTGTCGCTCGTTCAGCGCATCCATATGGTTGCCACGCTGCTATTAAAGAGCAAATTAATTTCGTAAAACAAGCCCCACAAATCAAACAAGGCCCTAAGCGTGTTTTGATCATTGGTGCTTCTTCAGGCTTCGGATTGGCCGCTCGTATCGCCCTTACCTTCGGGGGTGCTGCAGCCGATACTATCGGTGTTTCATTTGAACGTGGCCCCTCAGACAAAGGGGTTGGCAGTGCTGGTTGGTACAATAATATCTACTTCAAAGAAGAAGCGATTCATCACGGCCGCACTGCAATAAATATCGTCGGAGATGCATTCTCAGATTCAGTTCGCAATCAAGTCATTGAAGCGATTGAAACCTACTTTGAAGGTGAAGTCGATTTGGTGATTTATAGTTTGGCGACCGGCGTTCGTCCAAAACCAAATTCAGACACGTTTTGGCGCAGCGTTATCAAACCAATTGGCGAGTCGATTTCAGGTGCTTCTATTATTTTAGAAAATGACCAGTGGGTTGAGTCAACGTTAGAACCTGCAACCGAAGAAGAAGCTGAGGCCACTGTTAAAGTAATGGGTGGTGATGATTGGGAGAGCTGGATCGATACCTTGATTAACTCCGAATCCATTGCTCAAGGTTGTAAGACGATTGCTTTCTCCTATATGGGGCCTGAAGTGACCCATCCTATCTACCTAGACGGTACACTTGGCCGCGCAAAGGTTGACCTACACCAAACAAGCCATGCGTTGAATCTAAAGCTTGCTAACTTTGATGGTGGCGCCTACGCCACTGTATGTAAGGCATTGGTAACTAAAGCGAGTGTGTTTATTCCTGCATTGAGCCCTTATCTACTCGCTCTGTACCGTGTTATGAAGAAAAAAGGCACCCACGAAGGATGCATTGAACAGATGCAGCGATTGTTTACCACCAAACTATATGGACAAGAAAAAATCCCAGTTGACAGCGAACGTCTGATACGAATCGATGAGTTAGAACTTGCTAGCGATGTTCAACTAGAAGTAAGCCACCTACTTGATGAAATGAACGAGTGCAATTTTAAACAAATCGGTGACTACGAAGGATTTAAAGACGAATTCATGAAACTGAATGGGTTCAACTTTGAAAACGTTGATTACTCGCAAGAAATATCTTTGAAATCCTTGAAAACGCTTAAGCCATAGTCGAAGACAATCACCGTCTCAGCAAAGAGAAAATGTCTAACATTAAGGAGTCCTGAAAGGTTTTCAGGACTTTTTTTTGTCACATAACCACCTCACCCTATACTTAAGCTAAATGAACGGTTAAATATTAAGTTTTTTCATCACTCAGAATGTGTTTTGTTTTCACTGGAAGTGAATTTTCGGGAAAGGATACCTACATGGGTACATTTCAAACTTTGGATTATAAAATCCCAGAATCGATGCAAAAAAGTTGGCAAAATATCGTCAATCTCATTGCCACGATTGCGGACGTTCCTACGTGTTTGATTATGCGAATTCATAAAAATCACATCGAGGTGAGTACAAGTAGCGAAACGAAAAATAATCCATATACGGTTGGAGATACTGAGGAACTAGGCCACGGTTTATACTGTGAATATGTCATTGAACACAAACAAGAACTCATCGTTACAAATGCTGTATCAGATAAGTTCTGGTTTAATAACCCCGACATTAAGCTCGGTATGATTTCCTACTGCGGCTTACCTCTATACTGGCCAAATGGTGAAACGTTTGGAACCATTTGCATGCTGGACTCAAAAGAGAATCACTATACAGACACTTACCGACAACTTCTCAACACGTTTAAATACTCGATAGAGGCTCAATTAGCCGTAGTTTTTCAGCAGCATAAATTATTGCGGCTAAACAATGAGTTAAAAAATCGTGTTGAAAATCGCACCTCAGACCTTGCTCAAATGAGTTATTCGTTAACCAAAGAGATAGACCGCAGAAAAGCCGCCGAACGGCAGGTCAACTACCAGAAGACACACGACCAAGGGACTGGCTTTTTAAATCGAGCCGCGTTGGAAGCCATACTTGATGAAACTCTCGAATCCTTTGGCAATAACACTCAATCCCTCGTTATTATCAACATTGGCTTTAGTAACGCGCGCACTATTCAGACTAAATATGGCTTTGAAGCATTTGACGATGTCCTTAAAGAGTTCCGATTTCGTCTCGGTCACAGCGAATCAAGCTACTTTGTTACCGGACGTCCAAGTTCTAATGATTTAGTAATATTGATTTGGGGAGAGGAGATCGAATCCAAGGTACAAAATTTATTAGACGACATTACCCATGTCAGTGTCGGCAATTTCTATATAGATAACACTGAAGTTCACTTACATTCGTATATAGGCATTGTACAAACACAAGAATGGAGTTGTGCGAAACAGTTACTACAAAACGCCTGCTACGCAATGCTACTGTGTAAAGAGTCCGGTGAGCCCTACTGTTATTTCAATGAAAACCATACCCACGAGTTACATAACCATAACCAATTAGAAAGCTATCTTCTTCAAGCTGTACGTAATGACGATTTAATGCTGTATTTTCAACCTAAAGTCCTTCCTCATACTCACAAATGGATTGGAGCAGAAGCATTGATCCGCTGGCGTCACCCTGTTCTTGGTGACATTTCTAACGAAGCATTGATCCATATGGCAGAACAAAATGGGTTAATATTCGAAGTTGGATCATTTGTATTACGCAATGCTATCGATAAAGCAAAACAATGGTCCGAGTTGGTGGATAACTTTAAAATGGCTGTAAATATATCACCGATACAATTGCAAAATGTAAACTTCGCTGAGCAGATCGAACACCTGTTAGAAACATTTCACCTTCCGGCAAAATTTCTAGAGTTGGAGGTGACTGAAAGTGCGTTAATAGCGGATGAGATGATTGCTCGCAATACATTGAATAAGCTGCATGAAATCGGAGTGACACTGTCGCTTGATGATTTTGGTACGGGTTATGCCTCGTTTAGTTATTTGAAGAAATACCCTTTTGATGCCATAAAAATCGACAAGAGTTTTGTTCACCAAATGGACAACTCCGATGACGATCGTGCCATTATCTGTTCCATTATTCATATTGCTAAAAAGCTGGACTTACAAGTTGTAGTTGAGGGAATAGAATCCACGCAACAAGAGCAATTTCTAATTAAGGAAGGGTGTGACATTGGGCAAGGATATCTTTATGGGAAACCTATGCCATGCAATGAATTCGAACAAAGTTTGTTTAATCAAAACCTATTAGGTGGTCAATATACTTATTCTCCCTAAGCATTTTCTTTACTCTGCTTGCGGTGGTTCCTATAATCGCCGCCCGCTTCCAATAAAAAGGCCAATATCTTAATGGATCAGTTGACTGCCACGCTTAAAAAAATCGAAAAGCAGAACTATCGCGCTTATCAGCAAATCAAGGGGCAATACGACTTTGATGATTTCAACCTGTACATCGATTATGTGCAAGGTGACCCATACGCTTCTGCTTCTCGCCTGCGTGCGACACGAGCTTGGTCATTGACTGGCCTTGAATGGCTGAAAGACGAATCACCTGCATTCCAACGCGCAGCACGTGATTTCATTGCACGTAGCTTCAATCAATTCGCTAAGCAAGAAAACTCGGTGTCTATCGCATTAAGTGGTCAAACCGTTTTAGATAACACATCTGTGCTTTTTACAGAAGAAGGCATAGAGCTTCGTTTTCGTGTTAACCTACCAGCAGATGGCCGCTCTGTTCTTGGGAAAAAAGCCAATAACATTCTAACCTTCCACCTACCTAAGTTTATTCGCCGCGCAACGATTGAACGTGAGCTAGATAAAGAAGCACTGATCAAACACTGCCAAGTAATAGAAGATCAAGCGGCGCTACGTGAGCAACTTGAAGTTAATAACCTGGTTGCATTCGTTGCTAATGGCAGCATTCTTCCACGCATTGCAGGTAACTGTGACCTACCAATGAAAGAAGCGGTAGAATTTAAAGCGCCAGAGTCTTTGCAAGTCACGCTACATGCGCCAAATAAAGGCTATGTAACTGGCTTGGGGATTCCAAAAGGCATTACGTTGATCGTTGGTGGCGGTTTCCATGGTAAATCCACGCTATTAAATGCGATTGAGCGTTCTATCTACGACCACATCCCTGGAGATGGTCGCGAGTACATCGTCACTGACGGTGATGCAATGAAGATCCGTGCTGAAGATGGTCGCTGTGTACACCACTTAAATCTCTCAAACTACATTAACCACCTGCCAATGGGCAAAGATACCGCCAATTTCTCTACGCAGGATGCTTCAGGCTCCACGTCTCAAGCGGCATGGTTACAAGAATCAATCGAAGCTGGCGCAAGCTCGCTGCTGATTGACGAAGACACCTCTGCAACCAACTTTATGATTCGTGACGAACGTATGCAGGCATTGGTAGCCAAAGGCGACGAACCAATCACACCACTGGTTGATCGTATTGGTCAACTACGTGATGAGCTAGAAATCTCTACCATTATTGTTATGGGTGGTTCAGGTGATTACCTTGACGTAGCAGACACTGTGATTCAAATGCATGACTACCAAGCGGTAGACGTGACTGAAAAAGCGAAACAGGTGATTGCTCAGCACCCTACTCAACGTCACAACGAGTCAGAGGAAAGCCTACAAACATTCCGCCCTCGAGCACTGAATCGTGTAGCGTTGATGAACATCCTGACTGATGGTAAGTTCCGTGTCAGTGCAAAAGGTAAAGACTCTCTTCGATTCGGTAAAGAGTTTACCGATTTGAGTGCTCTTGAGCAGTTAGAGTCTGCAGATGAAGTCAATGCGATTGGCTGGCTGTGGTTCCAGCTAGCACAGCTTCCTGGTTGGTGTAATAACCCAGCGAAAGAGATCGAAGAAATGCTTGCTGGTGAGTGGCATGCAAGCTTGCCAAAACAAGGTGACTTGGCGAAACCACGAACACTAGATGTAATGGCTGCGTTAAGCCGTATGCGTAAATCTCAATTTAAGCCATCACACTAATTGATGTCGCATTGAAGAGTGAACAGAGGCAGTCCAGAGTGGCTGCCTTTTTTCCACTCGATCCATTAAGTATTTCTCAACACGTTCCATGCTTCACACAACACTCTGAAACGCTCTGCATCGCCATTTTGTCGGTCAGGATGCCAGCGCAGTGCGAGCTTTCGCCATTGTTTACGAATATCACCTGTTGACGCATCTTTGTTAAGTTCAAACAAACCCAGCGCTTTACTACGGTCGATATCGGAAGCAGACTCGCCACCAATAAATCGTTGGTATCGACGCCAAAAATCATTCAGCAACCGACGCACTTCCCCTTGCTCTGCTTCATAGTGTCGCCAGTCAAGATAGTAATCGCGTAGCGGATCCCTTTCATCAATAACATGGTGAGAGGCTTCAGTGGCTCGCATCAACACAATATGCATCGCTTCGACTTGTAACCACCTATCAGGATGCAAAATGCCTTGAAGCTGGTATAACCCATTCATCAACAGAAAATTTCGTTTAAAAAGATCTATGTCTGGCGACTCGTCCAGCGATGTGATGTAGCCTTGCTCACTGAGTTTATGCGCCAAGGTATGCACTTTCCAACCAGATGGTTGTTTGCGTAGAATTTCAAGAATCGGCCACAGTAGTGGATTTTGCAACTCATACTGTTGGCTCAGGCAAACATCATTCCGTTCGTCCATGTGTCCTCGTGCGATGTGTTTTGTATAAAACGAGTTAACCATAAAAACAAAAAGGCCGATAGTCATCAACTATCGGCCTTGGCGGTATGAACACGTTAGGTTAAATGACGCCTAATTCTCTCAGGCGTTCCATTAGATAGCTATCTGCTGTATAGCGTTCTGAAAGCACCGTCTCTGGTTTCGGGTGCAGAAACAACGGAAGTGAGATACGTGAGTTTTCCTGACGTTCACCGGTTGGGTTGATCACACGGTGAGTGGTCGATGGAAAATAGCCACCGGATGCTTCTTGTAACATATCACCGATATTGATGATCAAGTTGCCAAAGTCACAAGGTACATCTAGCCAGTCTCCTTCTTTGCTCATCACTTGAAGGCCCGGCTCATTGGCAGCAGGAAGAACCGTCAGTAAGTTAATGTCTTCATGCGCAGCTGCACGAATTGCACCTGGTTCTTCTTTCCCCGTCATTGGTGGGTAATGAAGTACACGTAGCAACGTTTTATCACTGTTATTGACCATTTCAGACAGCGCAACTGAGAACTTCTCTTGAACCTCTTTTGGTGCGTATTCTTCTACCCAACCAAGTAATTCTTGGGCAAACGCATTGGCACGCTCATAGTATTCCATGATTTCCGTTTTTAGCTGTTCAGGCATTTGTCCCCATGGGTACACATGGAAGTATTCTTTGATGTCTTTTACTGAGTGACCTTTCGCGACTTCAGAAACGGATGGTGGAAAATAACCATCTTGTGTTTCAACATTGAAGTAGAAATCGCTCTTTTGCTCTGAGCAAAAAAACGCGTACCAGTTTTTATAAATAGACTCAACCAGCTCTTGTGGGATTGGGTGGTTCTTAAGAACACCAAAACCCGTTTCGCGCAATGAGGTAACGAACTGTTGAGCAGCATCGTCAGCGAGATAATCGACCGTTTCCAGTTTCATGACTTTACTTCTTTATTGTTAGACTGAGCCGTAAATTCTATGGATGGCCATGTTGTAAATCAAACTTTAATGAAATGTTTACACGCAAGCGCTTTATTGTTGCGCAGTTTACCAATGTATCAACATAAAAAGTGAGCATCACATCGATAAAAGAAACAATTCACACTGTACAATTAAGTGTAATCATAACCGCAGCATTCAATTGAAGGATCAATGTTTCTATGGGAAGTACTTCGACTTTATTAGGTTTAACGATCATCTACGCTATCGTGTTTCTATACTCTGCGCTAGAGCCAAGTTCACGCGCGGTTTGGTTTGCTGAGATTGTTCCTGCCATTGGCATTCTAATCGCGATTTGGGTGTTATCTATCCGTTATCATTTCAGTCATACCGCCTACGTGCTGATGTTCATCTGGCTTTGCCTTCATACCATTGGCGCAAAATACACCTTTGCCGAGGTTCCGTTTGATTGGTTTAACAACCTGATTGGCTCTGAGCGTAATAACTTCGACCGTGTCGCACACTTTTCTATTGGTCTGTATGCATACCCTATTGCCGAATACTTAATTAATAAGAAGAAAGTGAGTGCAAGTCTAGCGTGTTGGTTTGCACTGTTCGCGATCATGTCGCTGGCAGCAGGTTATGAGATTATTGAATGGTGGTATGCGGAGCTTGTAGGCGGAGATGAAGGGATTGCCTTTCTGGGAGCGCAAGACGATATTTGGGATGCCCAGAAAGACATGTTGTGTGACACCATAGGGGCGATATTGTCGCTGTTTCTACTGACAACTCAGCGTCGACTGGCGAAGCCATTCTAGATACGGGTTAAAACCTTCTACAAATGGGACCTGCACGATTTGAGCGACTTCATATTCGTGTAGGTCTTTTATTTTGTCTTCGACTAACGCATACAAATCTTTTCGGGTTTTAATAATCAATAGCCATTCGTTATCGCTACAGATCTGCTCTTTCCACACGTAGTGGCTTTCAATCGGCATCGTTTGAATGCAAGCCGCAAGCTGTTCGTCTAGTAAGCCTTTGATGATTTCATCTCGGTTCTGCTGAGTACCCGCGGTACTCAAGACCATGCAGTATTCGTGTTGTTCGCTCATTTCGGACTCTATTTCATCGTAACCTTGCCACCTATCATTTTATAGGCAGGGGTTCCTCTCACTAACGTATCTCGTGCAAACTCTTGTCCACAACTCGGGCAAATGCAAGGCTCTTGGGTGCAATCTTCAACAATGCGTTCTTTGAAGCATTTAACCAGCGCCTTTGCCCCCTTTTCGGTACTTAAAAAGCTGCGTTTTACATTTGGCACAGTATACCTCGACCGTTCTCGTCGGCTGTTTGTTATTCGGTTTTGCCATCGTACTCTATTTCGGGCTTCACCCACACATTACTGAAATCAAACCAACCTAGCGCATTGCACTTGGCATTTTGTAGTGCGCCACTGTGGTCCTTGTTCACACCAAGCCAACAATGGAACATGGGTATAACTTGACAGCTCTTCACCAATTGCTTGCCTAACTCACGTGCAGGAAAATCGCTGTGTTTTCCGGCACGCCATTGATCCACCAGCGTCGACCAACAAGAAAAATCGTATTCAGCACTAAATTTGTCAATATCACTATAGTCTAATAGCCATCCTGCCAATGCGTCATTACGATTGGTCGCAATTCCCATGGCTTTGATCCAAATATCGACATCTTCTGGGGATGGCGGTTGGGTATCGTAACGAATAAACGCCACATCAACACCATGAGGTTTGAGTAAAGTCTTAATGGCCTTTGCAATGACAGGAAACATTGGGTGTTTCTTTTGGTATGCCACACAAATGCACTTCTCGCGTTGTGGCGCATCCCCAGCACTCACCGGCCTAAGGTCTATCCAGCCCGGCTTTAATCCGAATGCTTGCAGCACCCCTAACTCAATGACTTTATCTTGAGGAACGAGTGAGTAAACTTGATAACTGTTTAACGCCTGGCTTAAAAACTCTGCCCAGCGAGGATCTTTTGCGATCCCTGTATTTTTATTTAGCAATAAAAATGTACAACCAGGATCCAGTTCTACCTCATCGCTGGATGCTTGCTTATCCATCTGTGGCTTAGATAAGCTCGGATAGACCATAGATGAATAGGCTTCATCGATCACCCAGACTTCCACTTGATCCAGTAACGGACGAAAGCCAAAATAACCATCAAAGGCAGTAAGAATTAAGCGTTTATCGTCGTTCACTTTGACTAAAAACGGCCCTGTGCCAATGGGTTTTCTATCAAATTCTTCTGAACGCAGCGCTGTTGGCAACAACACTTTTGCTTGTGACTCACTCAATGCTAATGGCAGGTATTTATCAGGGCGTACAAGGTGAATATCAATCGTCCAAGGCTCTGGAGTGAGCACTTTTTCGATGTGTGAGAACAGATTTAAACTGCCGAGCGCTGAGAGACTCTCAATGACGCAATCCGTAGTGAGCAATTCACCATTATGAAAACGTACCCCTCGACGTAAATAAAAACGCCAATGGGTATCAGAAAGCGCTTCCCAGGTATGAGCTAAATCTGGCTGAAGTTGCTCGTTATCATCCAATTTGGTTAACCCGCTAAAGACTTGGCGTGCGATGTGCTGTTCAGAGCGACGCATTGGCTTTTGTGGGTTGAGCATCGCAAGCGGACGATAATAAGGCAGACGCACGACTTGTTCACCTTGACTGTGTCGCAAACCAAGATAACCTTGGATAACCTGAGTCAGTTTACCAGCGTCATTATCTAGTGCTTCTAATGCTTGACCAATCTTGCCCTCATCCAGATAACGACGAGCAAGGTTCTCGCTTACATCACTACGATTACGTTTAAAGACAAGCTTGGATAACTTACCTCGACCGGCAGCAGGGTGCCACTCAATCCACCCCTCTTCTTCCAGTTTATTTAGAACGATTCGGGCATTTCGGCGGGTACAGAATAACGCTTCGGTTATATCTTCGAGTTGAACTTCTGTATCATTACCAGAAAATTTTTCAAAAAGTGTTTCGAATTGAACACGTAAACGTGGGCTACTCATAAAGAGGAAATTTAGTTTTCTGAACGATAAACCAAGTTTCCTCATTTTTGGCAAAAAGTGCAAACATCGATAGCTAAATTATTGAATATCGATACCAATTTCTTGTGCTATTTGGCGTAATTGCGCTTCATCATCAAGCTTAATTGACCATTTACTCTCTGCGCCATGCGCTAGCACAACGTTGGCCCCACGCCCTAGTAACTGAATCGCATCCGTTTGCGCTTGCAACGTCACCATGCTATTGCCTGACAACTTGATGACAATTTCTCGTTGTGTTGCAATGATTTTTCCAATTGAGAATTCGATAACCATCTGTCTTTATTCTGCCTTTGTCTTTTGCTGCTTAACGGCAATGGTCAGGCGACTAGTACAAACCAAACGCTCTCGCTCATCCGTGATATTGATTTGCCAAACTTGGGTCGACACCCCTAAATGAACGGGTCTTGCGGTACCAACCACCTTACCGCTTCGCATCGCACGAACGTGGTTAGCATTAATATCCAATCCCACACAGTAACTGCCCTCACCAACACAGAAATTCGCCGCTAAAGAGCCAAGCGTTTCCGCTAAAACGACGGATGCTCCGCCATGCAGCATGCCAAGTGGTTGATGGGTAAAACTACAAACCGGCATCGTGGCGGTGAGTGAGTCGTTCGTAAAATCGGTATAAACAATTTGTAAATGTTCCATCATTGTATTCTTGGACGTCGCGTTAAGAATGTCCAAGTTTATTGGCTTTTTCCAAATACTCATTTTTGTTTGCTCTTATCAAACTTAGTTGTGGACTGGCGGTTTCACCCTTATCAAGCGTGCTCAGGATAGTCTTTCTTCTAGATAGGCTTCAAGCTAAAGTGATATATTGACCTACTCAATTTAAATACCTTAACATCTCACTTGTTAACGCTATTCTACTGTAACAACACAGAAAATATATAGGGAGCCGATTATGAGGACATGGATTAAAGCCTCGACATTGTTGACCATTGCCGGGCTTACTGCATGCAGTGCTTCACCCACTGGACGTAACCAAATCTTGATGTTTTCCGATCAAGAGATGTCATCACTGGGCGCAAATTCTTTCGAGCAAATGAAGAAAGAAATCCCAATAAACAAAGACAAAAAAGTGAACGCTTATGTTCAGTGCGTTGCGAAACGGATCACCAATACCATTCCTCCTCAAGCGGGGTTTAAAGATTGGGAGGTTGTCGTGTTTGACAGTAACCAGGTCAATGCCTTTGCTCTTCCCGGCGGAAAAATCGGTGTTTATACTGGTCTACTAAACGTTGCCAAAAACCAAGATCAACTAGCAACAGTTATCGGCCATGAGGTAGCGCACGTCTTGGCTGATCATAGTAACGAGCGTCTTTCTCAAAGCCAACTGGCGAACGCGGGTCTATCCCTAGCAAACGTTGCGTTAGGCGCTTCAGAATACAAAGAGTACCAACAGTTGACCATGTCTGCACTTGGCTTAGGTGTCCAATACGGAGTCATCCTGCCATATGGACGAACGCAAGAGTCAGAAGCGGACATTGTCGGCCTTGAGTTCATGGCAAAAGCGGGCTTCGACCCAAATCAAAGTGTGGACTTATGGAAAAATATGGGTAAAGCCTCTGGTGGCTCACAACCACCTGAATTCTTTTCAACTCACCCATCCCACAACACGCGCATCAAAGAGTTGCAAGCAACGATCAAAACATTACCAGCTTACAATGTAAAAGCACCTAAATGCGGTTAGTTTTTGGGGTGATTTTGGTTGATAAACAAAGACCGATTAAGATAAAAAGAAGCGCCATAATGGCGCTTTTCATTTTTCTTAGGTACCAAGAATTTGCAATGGCAAGCTGAGTAAGCTGTCTCCTAAGCCCGCAAAATACCAGATGATGGCAATAAACCCACCCACAGAGAATAGGTACCAAGCAAAAGAGAACAGTTGACCATATCGCGTTAACGGCAGTAAATGACTATGGTGCCGCGTTCGCCACTCCATCACAACTTCTAGCATCCCCATCATCAATAAGAAGCCTAGCAGCGTTAAACCAAAGGTATAACTGATATAGATACCAAGCAGAGCAGCAACAATGCTTCCAGCCAGCCCTACCCATGTATTCATCGAGAACGTGATGCTCTTAAGTACATGACCACCATCCAAAGGCAGGATTGGCAAGAGATTGAAGAGGTTTAGCAAAGCATTAAATACCGCAAGGCCAGCAAAGATCATCTCACCAGTCATCCAGTACAACACGGTAAAGACAATACTTAACACCAAACCAAAAAACGGTCCCATGATGGAGATAACCACATCTTGCCAACGCGTATTTATCTTCTCATCACTCAAGGCTAAACCACCTAAAAACGGAATAAGGTAGATGCCCTTGGTTTTCATGCCAAAATACTTCATCGCCCGAATGTGGCCGTATTCATGAAAGACTAAACACGCCACAAGCGCTAATGCGAACTCAATAGAAAACAGCCATGAGTAGGCGGCTAAGCTAGCAGATGCCAACGCCACCTTTATTACTTTGGCACTTTTTAGCGCCTTCATTCCAAGGGAAACGAGTCCAATTAAGCTGAACCGCTTTTCTGCTGGTGGGGCTTCAACTGGTACTTGGCGTTCGATGTCTTTTTCATTGCGTCCCCCTTCTGTTACCGGAACATCGTTGACTGATACTTGATATGAAAAGTCAAAGGGTTGCCAATTTAGTTCACAGTCAAGCTGACAGTGTAAAACCTCTTCGCCTGCTGACAATGTAAACTGATGACGAGTAACACCTGACTCATCGTCACTGGCATCGATTTGGGACACCAGAGTGTTATCCCAAAAAAGTTGTTGCCACCCCGCCATTGAGCCTTCCAGCCTAAGCGATCTTCCTAAAAATTCTATGTGTAGTAGTTCCAACGCGGTTTCCAATGCGACAAACACAAAGTGCGAATTATGCCTGCAATAAAAAAGAACACAAAGCATGTTAACTCGACGTGTTTTAACTTCATTTCTCGTTAAAGTGTCAAAATAAATCTGGTCTAACCAATCTAGATAAAAAATTCACTTAAAAACATAACATTAAAAATCATCACTTGACCTATGCATCATATTTAAAACGTAAAAGGTGTGCAATCTTTGACAAAATAGCATATGGACAATTAACATATCCGTTACATTAGAGTTGTAAGTCTATTCCATAAACGCTGATGTACTCGCCACCCAATAATTACAAAGACTTCGGTCTAGCATAATGACACCCTAGGAGGGTCAAGGATGAACAAGAAGCACTGCTCTCTGCTTACAATTTCAATATTGTTAGCGTGTAAAGCCCATGCTGCAGGTTTTCAGGTTGCTGAGCACTCAGCATCAGGTCTTGGTCGGGCATTTTCCGGTGAAGGTTCGGTCGCCGATAATGCAAGCGTTCTAGCGCGTAACCCTGCTGCAATGACTCTTTTTAAAGAAGCTCAGTTCTCTGGAGCGCTTTCTATCGTCGATCCGGAAGTAAACGTTTATGATACTTTTCATGACGAACACGCTGATGACGTTGCCCCTCTACAAGTTGTCCCTGCTGGCTATTACATCAGCCCAATCAATGACCAGTGGGCTTGGGGTATTGGCATGTTCACCACCTATGGAGTAGCTACCGACTACCCGGATGATATCTCTGCTGGTGACATGGCAGGCGATACCGCCCTACTTTCTGTCAACATCAACCCGAACGTTGCATACCGTATCAACGAGCAATTCAGCATCGGTGGTGGTATTAATCTTGTTTATGCACATGCAGAACTCACTCGTCACAAAGGCGTACTCGCTGGTGTCTTGGGTGGGAAAAAATCAGACAAATTGATTGGCATGGTCGGTGATACATTTGCTTGGGGCTGGAATATTGGTGCTCTCTTCGAGCTCAACGAAAGCAACCGATTCGGGTTTGGTTATCGTTCACAAGTTGACCTTGACTTCGATAACGGTGAGTTCAGTAGCTATGACTCCGGCATTGCTACCGCACCAAAAGTTGATGGACGTTTACAAATCTCTCTCCCATCGATCATCGAATTGTCCGCATTCCACCAACTCAATGAGCAATGGGCTATCCACTACGGTTGGCAACAAACCGATTGGAGCACCTTTAAAGAACTCAAAGCAACGAGTTCAGATTGTGCTGACGGCGTTTGTTTCTACAAGCCTGAAAAATATGAAGACAACAACCGTTACTCATTTGGTGGCACTTACACCCTGAATAGCGAATGGACACTGCGCGCAGGTATCGCTTATGACGAGCAAGCGGGTAAAGCGACATTGAGCATCCCTGACAGCGATCGCTTCTGGTACAGCGCAGGCGTGACTTATGCAATGCGTGAAAACCTCACTTTTGATGCCGGTTTTGCGTTCGTTAAGAGTAAATCAGGGTCATTTACTGAAACAAATGCTCTGGATCAAGAAATTACCTTTAATTCAGAAGGAGCGGCATACATCAGTGCTGTACAGATGAACTACACATTCAAGTAATTGGATTAATGGAGTAAGCCAATGAAACATACATTTAAACTATCACTGCTTTGTTCTGCGATCCTACTTGCTGGTTGTGGTGACAATACCTCTAGCTCTGGCACTTCTGATACCGTAACGTTTGAGCCTGCGGTTCAGGCACTGCTTGATCGCAACACGTCGATTAGCTTTACACTGCAAGGGGCGAATGCCGATGTACCAGTTCCATCATACTTATTAATGGATTCATCAGACGGAACGCTTGGCCTCCCAACTAATGGCGATGACGCACTAACTAACCCAGCCGCGGCAATGAATACGATGGACGGCTGGTCGACCTCAATGCCAATTGTGCTCAACTTTAATGGTGACGGTTTTGCAGATGGCCTTGTGACTTCTGGCGTCAGTGTTATCAAGATCAATCAGCGCTTAACAGACTGGGACGGCACTTCTAATCCAATCGAAAAAGTTCTAACGCTAGGTACGGATTTTGTTGTTCAAGCACGCGGTAACTCGTTATACATTCAGTTCATGAACTCTCTCGATGAATCTGGTGAATATATCTTCGCCGCAACTCAGGCAATCTCGGATGTAAATGGTAATCCAATTGGCACTTCCAACAGCTATGCGACTGGCAAGTCTAACGAGATTATTTACGAGAGTGGCGATTTAGCTTCAGTCCAAGCAGTGACGAAGGCGGTAGAAGGGATCTTTGGTCTTGCAAGCGTTAACCCGGCAGACATCGTTTACTCTTCATGGTTTAGTACTCAGTCAGTGGGTGACACGCTTGCCGCAGTAAAAGGTGTGACCGCGACGGGCTTCGCAACAGGTGCTAATACGCTGAACGCCGTTTACAAGAACGATGAAAGTGATGGTGCTGTTGACCTCGCGACTGCATACACTATGTCGCTGGGTACGACTCAAGATTTCGTTACAGCACTTGATGCAGACGAAGACTTCAACAAGTACATCAGTGACTTGGATGCAGCTAAAACAGCGATTAAAGGTCTCTATGCTGGCTCAGCGGTAAACGTCAATGTCACTCAAGGTGTGGTAAGGCTTCCACATTACCTTGATAAAGGTGCGGATTGGAACATGCAGCCTATGGTATCTGCAATGCCTAGCCTTGCGAAACTGAGCGCTGCATTGGCCGATCCTAATGAGCAAGCAAACATGGTCCAACAGCTATCTACTGGTATCTTCGCTGATGATCCTGTTGATGTAACGAAACTTGCTACTGACCCAACAGAACAACTAAAATTGGTAGGCTCTGAGTTGTTTCTATCGAGCGGCACCCGGTTAGACAGCGAGCGTATTATTACTCGCTACTCGCCAGTCCCTGTTGTTAAGTCATTAGAAGACGTTGAGTTTCTTCTATTTACGCCAGAAACAGGAACGCCAACAGACGTTGTGATTTACCAACACGGTATTACTTCGGCAAAAGAGAACGCCTATTCTTTCGCGTTTAACATGGTGAAAGCAGGCGTTGCGGTTATCGCTATCGACCTACCAATCCATGGTACTCGTAGTCTAGACGAACAACGCTCTGCTAACGCGGATGTATTGGCTTACTTGAACCTGTCTAACCTAGCTGTGGCACGTGACAACCTTCGTCAAAGCGTGCTTGATGTACTGGGTCTTCGTGCGAGTTTAGTGGTTTCAGCACAAGCGGGCCTTCTAGCGAGCACCCCTCTTCAAGCCTTTAACCCAATGGCAGGCTCAAAAGTGAAGATGCTTGGTCACTCACTGGGCGGTATCGTTGGAACTTCAGCGGTTGCAGCTGCAAACAACACATTGGGTAGCCCAACGGCAGACGCGTTGTACACATTTAGTGGTGCATCAATCCAAAACGCAGGTGGCCAAATTGGTAACCTACTGCTTGGTTCGTCTAACTTTGGCCCGCAGATCAAACATAACCTAGCTTACGTAGCATCAGCAGACTACGCGAGCTACGCAGATGCATCTTGTGCAGAGCTATCAGATAAAGCGTGTTACGAGGCGTTTGAACAAGTGGCAACTGAAGATCAGCTTAGAGCACTTCACTCTGGCTTCTCTAGCTTTATCTATGCTGCACAAACAACGCTTGATACCGTTGATCCATTCACCAATGCAAGTGACCTGATGTCTACTGGCTCACTATCAACACCGTTCTTCATGACAGAAGTAGATGGTGACGATACGGTTCCGAATAACGTTGCCAATGCACCATTTGCCGGCACTGAGCCTCTAGCAGCGAAGCTGGGCCTAACCACGGTAAACCGTTCGAACACAGCTGTGTCCCCATCTGCTAGCTTTGTTCAGTTTAATGCGACGGCAACGCACAGCACGTTTGCTTCTCCAGCAGGAACACTGGCTGACTTTGATCATCACGTAGAAATGCAGATGGAAAATACGGACTTCCTAGTGGATGACGCGCTCTCAGGTGTAACAAGCACGTCTGTGTTGAAGTAATCCTTCATTGAATACAAAGCCCAGTTTCGACTGGGCTTTTTGCTTTCTGTATCACCAAAGCCCACTCATACTTCCTCTGCTATAGTTAAATCGTTGTCTTTATATATCTAACTCACTCGTTTAAAAAAGGAAGCGATATGCGCATATTGACCGTTATTGTTACTGCACTACTCCTCGCCGCATGCGGCAGCAGCCAATATCTTATGTCAACAAATGAAGGAAAGGTCATCACCTCTTATGGAAAGCCTGATCTTAATGAAGAGACTGGGATGTATGAGTATGAGGATGTAGACGGTAAAGAAATGAGCATTGCTAAAGACGAAATTGTGCAAATTATAGAACGTTAATGATATGCCTAAATTGCCTTAAGATTTTGGGGGTACCGCATGCCTTCTGCTGATGTGGAAGGTATTCTTAGGCTGCTCGCAAGCCAATGGTTGGCTCATGACTGGAGAAAGTGGCGATGAAATCAATTCGTCATTCAAAGTAATTGGCTGTCTTATTTATATTCTTGGCATTAATTGTTTAGCCAATAATTTACATCTTAAACCTATTCAGGTTGGAATATTGTAAAATCTAGTCTTTAATTCGCTAACACGCTTTTATTTCTCAAGATAAAGTGGATAATACCGCCACGAAATAACATTACTAAGGTGAGTCCTTATGTCTATCGAAGCTACTCTGCTTGCTCGCTGCGAGTCAAAATGTGAACTGTGTTCTTCTGAATCTCCATTAACCGCATACGCGGTACCACCACACGACCACGTCACCGTTGATACCGCTATCATGGTTTGTGACAAGTGCCACGGTGAGATCGAAGAACCTAAAGACATTAACCACTGGCGTTGTCTAAACGACAGCATGTGGAGTCAGGTTCCTGCTGTTCAAGTAACGGCATGGCGCCAATTAACTCGCCTAAACACCGAAAGCTGGGCTCAAGACGCTCTTGACATGATGTACATGGAAGAAGAGCTAATGAACTGGGCGATGAAAGGTATGTCTGCTGACGATAAAACGGTTGACTGCAACGGCACTGAACTGAAAAAAGGTGACGACGTAACAGTAATCAAAGACCTACCAGTTAAAGGGACAAACCAAGTAATTAAGCAAGGTACTGTTATTCGCGGTATCAGCCTTGGTGATGATCCTAAACTTGTTTCAGGTAAGGCAAACGGTGGTCAGTCTATGTACGTGATCGCTGAGTACTGCCGTAAGAAGTAATCTCAACATTATTTTCGATATTAAACGGGGTTCCAATTGGAACCCCGTTTTCGTTTTTGCATCCTCTCTTTTTCTCCTTATCCAATTAATCTACGTGATTCGCCGCTTTCGCTCGTAACCATTTTCGATTAAGGTTCTAAAAGGAAAAAATAAGATGGATTGTAGTATGAAGAAGTTAACTATCCTTGATGGCGGCATGGGACGAGAGCTCAAACGCATGGGCGCCCCATTCTCTCAACCGCTTTGGAGCGCGCAAGCTCTGATTGAATCGCCAGAATTTGTTTACCAAGCACACAACAACTTTATCCAGGCTGGTGCAGAGATCGTTATCGCCAACAGTTACGCTTGTGTACCATTTCATCTAGGACAACGCCTTTACGCTCAACAAGGCAGAGAGCTAGCACGCTTTGCCGCCCAAATCGCACGTGAATGTGCAGATAAGTCGCCGAACTCTGTTCAAGTGGCAGGTTGTATTCCACCAGTATTTGGTAGTTACCGCCCTGACCTCTTCGAACCAGTGGAAGGCGAAGCAATCTTCCGCTCTTTACTTAATGCTCAAGACGAGTTCGTCGACATCTGGATAGCAGAGACCATTTGCAGCATAGAAGAACTAAAATGCTTACAAAAGGTATTCAAAGATAACAACAAGCCTGTAGCGTACGCCTTCTCTCTTAGTGATGGCGCATTGGAGACGGCGCTTCTACGCTCAGGAGAAACTGTCACACTCGCAATCGAGCATATTGCACAAAGCTTGGCAAATCAGAATACGTTTGGGATTTACTTCAACTGCTCTGTACCAGAAGTGATGGCAAAAGCCGTCAGCGAAACTCAAGCGGTTTTGCAGAAACATGGGAGCGATATAGCGATTGGCGTTTATGCGAATAACTTTACGGCAATCAAATCTGACCACGAAGCCAACAGCGCATTGCAATCGATGCGAGAACTGTCACCAGTGGAATACCTAGCTTTCGCGCAAGAATGGCACCTGCGCGGAACAAGCGTTGTTGGAGGATGCTGCGGCATTGGTCCAGAACACATCAAAGCTCTGTCTGATTGGAAACGCTCCCTTTAAGAGCAAAGGTAGCGGGCACGACTCCTTAGTGGAAGTGTAAATTGCAGATACAAAAATGCCGGCGATTCAGCCGGCATTTTTAATTCGCTTTTCATTCAGATTAACGGTACATACCGATGTCTTTCTGAATGTGTACAGATAGGTCTTCTGCATAGTAACTGCGAGGTGCAGAGTTATCTACGAAAAGAATATCCAGTAAGTGAGCAATCAATCCTTTGAAGTTAACCGCGTAGGTCTTCTTATCCATAGAGGTTGGTAAAGCTACATTTATCATTTGCATTGCTTGTGCCATGATTGCCTCTCTTAAAAGCAGTAATTTGTTTCGTTGGTTGTATATTAGTCATTTTTTCTCTGAGCAAAAAATGACAAATTTTGGTTATTCAGATTAGTTTTTCTAATCAAACAAATCACTTACAAACTGCACGAATACAAAAACAACTTTCATGCATATCCATTCACCAGGGCGAATCTTTAGTTGAATAACTTGGACTTACGTCTATAGAGCCAAGTTAAAAAGCAACATATTTTTAACCACAAACTTTTTTGAGGTTTTTGAATCCACAAAATCATTAAAGATTTTGATTAGTAATTTTAACGCTAGTGGTATTGGTTTCTTTGTTCTTATAGATAGAAGCAATAACTGCGGTTGTCATTACCGTTACCAAGAACGTTAGTGACCAAGCGGTTGGAATTTCGTAATGTGTGCCAACCAACAACATCTTCACCCCAATGAACATCATGATCACTGACAGTGCCGGTTTTAGATACACAAACTTATCCAGCATTGCTTGAAGTACAAAGTACAAAGAACGTAAGCCCAACAGTGCGAACACGTTCGCAGCCAACACGAGGAAAGGTTCACGAGTGACTGCAAAGATTGCAGGAATTGAGTCCAGTGCAAACATCACATCCATTACTGCAATCACACCAACCACGATCAGCATAGGTGTCGCTACCCACTTACCAGCTTGTTTCAAGATCATGTGTTTACCTTGATACTCTTCTGTTACTGGTAAGAATTTGCGGATGAACTGCTCTGGGTATGGGTTCACCTCTTCTTCTTCGCCTTTATCACGTGCCAGTTTGATACCAGTCCAAATTAGAAACACAGCAAATAGGTAAAGTACCCAGTGATATTGGGCTAGCAGTTGAGCGCCAACCGCAATCATGATTGCACGCAATACAAGTGCACCAATCACCCCCCATAGTAGAGCGCGAGGACGCAAATGTTCCGGCACCTTGTATTGAGCAAAGATAATCGCAAATACAAACAAGTTATCAACGCTCAGCGACTTTTCAAGTAAGTAGCCGGTTAAGAAAGAGACCGTTGCTTTTTCGTGAGTGTAACCACTGTGAGGCGCGTAATAATCCCAAAAGAAGTAGATAGAGCCTGCAAAGACAAACGCTAGCAGGAACCAGAATATGCTCCATCCGATGGCCTTTTTCATGGTTACTGTGTCGCCGCGAGTTTGATAGATATCAAGGGCAACCAAAACTAAAGTAAATAGGCCGAATACACCGTACATCGTCAGTGATTCTTGCATTGCAACGGATTGGCTTAATTGGGTGGTATTTTCGATAAGAGACATGCTTCCTCCCAGGCGGAAGGACATATTCAGGTTGACCTTCCGCAGACAATAAAAACTAGCAGTCACATTAGCCATGTGCCCGCTGTTCAATGAATGCGTTGGTCTCGTTGAAGTGATCACCTGACGAATCAAATGACACCTTTACTTACCGGATAAGCTGACGCTTAACGAGATGACGATAAGTAAACTTGCGCTAACTACTCCCCAAACGCCGCCATCATACGCTTGCAAACCTCGATCTCCAACAAAAAATAGTTATCGATACCTAACGTGAATCCCTATCGTGCCGTCAATTATTTCTATGAATTCATTGTTATAAAAAACAAAAAAGGAGCACTTTTGGTGCTCCTCATTTCACAATGACGTTAGCCAATTAAAAACCGTTAATAGGTACTAAATAAACTAACGTAGACCATACAGCAATCCAAGCAACGACCACTGCGGCATCTGCCCAATCTGAATTCCACATGCTCCCTTCCCTTCCATTCACGTTCCGCAACAACAAAGAAAGCAAAAATGGAACCAACTACATTGGTTATTTACTCTTCGAGTACAATTTATGATCTTGATTCAAACAATTTGGCTCATCAGTCAGTAACTCTATAAAGCAATCGGCCATAGAGAGATTGCTAATGACTCCTTCACCTCTCATATCAAGTAGTGCTTCGTAGCCCTCTTTACCTTTCATTGTATAGGCGGAAGATGCACCGCGATACCATTGCTCATCTTGAACATGATCCCAGTGTTGACCATCAAAGATTTGAAGGTTCTTTATACGCTCACCTCGTGGTGCCTCAGCATTATAATCAAAACTCAAATTATGCGTGTATGGGTAACTGCCGGACCCTGTCCCTTCAACACCGTTATTAAGCGCATTGTTGATTGCGCCCTCTAACGCATGTCGAATTGTACCACCTTGCACGTCATAACAACCGATCGGCACGGCAAATGGCAACAATCGACCGGCAACATCTGCCACGGTAATGTTACCTGGGTTCAGTGACGTTCGCACTCCACCTGCGTTATGAATGGCAAATTGCACCTGCTGACCACGTTTATTCAAACTATATAAAAAAGAACGTGCAACCGCTGGTGCTATATCGCTACCACCGAACGCATCTGGCACTCTCACGTGTCGCTTTTTAGCATCAACATGTGCAATCACTTGGGACTGCAATTGACGCACTCTAGGGATATATTTGTCGTTAAGAATTGCTTGGATCTGTGGGTGTTTTTTGCACACGACTACATTGGGTTGACCATGAATAAAATCACAAGCAGTTTCAAACATGCCTCGGTCTAGTTGTTCGCTTAATGTTGAGTCCCAGAATATTCGACGTCCTAATAACAACTCATTTTGGCCGCTTAACATCGTCGCTTTACCATTTTCATCGAACTCCAGGACACAATGTCCGATGGTTAATGCGTGAAAGCCCGATTGCACAACGTAGGTGTCATTTACTCGTCTACCATAAGGGTCATCTTCGCCTAAACCGACCGCTGTAAAGTCACCCTGTAACTTATGGCTATGTCCACCAACAATGATCCCAATACCGTCGACTTGAGCAGCAAGCTCTAAATCTCCTTCGTAGCCCAAATGACTAAGTAGGATAATGTTTTTGATCCCTGCATTGTGAATCTGCTTCACTGTCCACTTTGCCGTTTCAATTGCCGAAACAAATGGCGTGTCGGCATCAGGATTTGCGATATCGCTCATTTTATCAATGGATAGGCCAAAGATAGCCACCTTTTCTCCACTGAACTCTTTCACCAGAAATTGCGCACTTTTCGTTTCCGCTTGATAGCTCAGGACGTTACTACAATTGTTGAGGCGATGGCACTTCTGTTGACATTCATTCGATAGATCCCAGTTACCGGCAAGCAATGGAAATTCAGTGCGTTTACAGAACAGCGCGACAGGCTCATTACCCATGTCAAGTTCGTGATTGCCCAATACCATGGCATCTATCTGTAAAGCATTGAGCAGATCTGCATTTGCGATTCCTTTAAACAATGAAAAGTAAAGCGTCCCCTGAAAACAGTCTCCAGCATGTAAAAACAGCATACCTTGTCCTTGCCGTTGAGCGTCATCTCGCAACTGCTCTACCCGAGTCGCAATACGAGAAAAGCCCCCCGCACTCACATATGGTTCAAGGAAATGATCGCTATTCACGTTTAGCTTTAACTGTAATGACGTTGGCTCAAAGTAGGAATGTGTGTCATTGATGTGTGCCAATTTCAGTCTGATTGGCTTATGATTTTTATTCATTATCATCTTCTCTCTTTTCATTCCTTATAATTATTAGAAGCGAATCATGACAGAATCATGAATTTTATGAAACATAGAAAATTTGATTTCATTTTTAAGTGATCTACCTAAGTGACTTAAGATGCTGGATTCAGATCATAGTTGCTATTTCCAAGTTGTATGACGATGCGATTTAACAAAGAAAGTGCTGTTGTAGTGACACGCTCCCTAATGGTGAGTTGCCTTGGTTTGCATACATCGTTAACACAATTTCAATTTAGAAACATTCGAGCTTCAAATCGCTGCCTGCCTGCCAAGTGATTCTCGCTGCACCAAGCACCTCGAGGTTCTTTGGTTATCATTATTACTTTGCTACACCATGATGAAAGTGACACCCGGATAAAGCAGTCTTTGTTGTTAAATTGAGTGCTAATCATTTTGTGAACTGAACGTAACCCAGCAATATTAAATTCATATATGCTTAGGGAAGACTCAAGAAATCACAATAATTCAAATAATTGCAAGGAGAAGAGTGATGAGGTTAGAACGAGTTGAAATCTCTGGGTTTCGGGGAATTAAGCGCCTCGCACTCTCTTTTGACGAACTGACGACTTTAATTGGTGAAAATACTTGGGGTAAATCTTCACTTCTGGATGCGCTGTCTCTTGTTCTTCCCGCTGATGGCACTCTGTGTCAGTTCCAAATGACCGACTTCCACGTCGATTACTCCATTTCTCACCCACAAACTCAACATTTACAAATCATTTTGTGTTTCAAAGCTCAGGATAAACAAGAAGCAAACGCTGGTCGCTATCGCCGAATCAAGCCCACTTGGTGTATCAATGAAAACAATGAGCATGTGATCTACTATCGCATTAGTGCATCAAGAGAAGGCGCAAGTATAAAAACCAAATACGCATTTCTTGATTGTAACGGTGAGCCTAAATTACTGCATCACACTGAAAAACTGGCGGTAGAGTTGATGACATTGCATCCAGTGATCCGCTTGCGTGATTCTCGCCGCTTTACTCATCCAAAGCATGTCAATGGCGACAGTAAAAATACACGCATCGAGAAGCGCATTAGCAATACATGCCGCCGTTTACTCGCGATGCCTGGGCACGTCAATAAAGGCGAGATCCGCAGCAGCCTTGACTCAATGCAAACCTTAGTTGAGCACTATTTCTCTTTTCGTTCAAACTATCGAGGCGATCCAAGAAAGCCACGCGATGGTATGTTTTACGCCAACCCCTCTTCAGAAACAGGGTTGCAGCAGTTTTTACAAGCAACGAATAATAAACAGACACGATTATTGTTGATGGGGTTACTCAACGCATTTCTTCAAGCAAAGGGGCCCACTGACTTGCGACGGTGCGCCCGCCCTCTTTTGATCATTGAAGATCCCGAAGGTCGCTTGCACCCCACTCATCTATCACGGGCTTGGGGATTGTTACAGCTCTTACCAATGCAGAAAATCTTAACAACAAACAGTGCACACTTGCTGGGTTCTGTTCCTTTGTCTTCGATACGTCGCCTTGTGCGTTTATCTGACAGAACAAACGCAACGTCGCTCAATCCATCAAGGTTTAGCGTTGATCAACTCCGTCGGATTGGCTTTCATATTCGATTCCATCGGGCTGGAGCGCTCTTCGCTCGCTGTTGGTTACTTGTCGAAGGCGAAACCGAAGTTTGGCTGTTTAACGAACTAGCACGTCAATGTGGCTACGATCTCGCCGCCGAAGGCGTTCAGATCGTCGAGTTTGCGCAATCAGGATTAAAATCTCTAATCAAAGTTGCAAAAGCATTTGATATTGATTGGCATGTGGTTACTGATGGTGACCAGGCAGGTAAAAAATACGCTCATACTGTAAGGTCAATGCTCGCTCATGACCAAGAGCGCCACCGCTTAACAGAGCTACCAGACAAAGACATCGAACATTTCTTGTACAACCATGGGTTCGAAATTTTCTTCAAGGACATCATCAAAGTTCCTCACGATCATCCAATACCGGCAAAGAAAGTTGTCAATCGAGTATTAAAGAAACAAGCAAAGCCTGATCTCGCCTTAGCCATCGTCTCTCATTGTGAAAAACAAGGCAAAGAGTGCATACCCGTCCTGTTACGTTGGACGCTCAAGCGGGTTGTCACAATGGCTAACGGCAACACATAAAAAACACACCATGTGGGTGTGCTCGTATCAAGAATCAGTAATTTTGATTACCAGTATTTAAGCGGGATAAACTCAAACTCCATACACGATAGATACAAATTATATCGGGGGTACTACTGAACTTGCTCGGAAAGCGAAGAAGTAGTCGCTGATTTCGCATGTAGCCAAAGCCCTGCGGCTTTCATGAGATAACCAAACACGCCTGTCATATTAATGATTAAGCTTTCTGCCAACCCTCTCAAACCACTCGTCGGGGATGCAAAGTAGCTAGTACAGCCGAGAAAACCAGCCCAAGGCAGTAGGCCAAAGGTGATAGCAATCCAGCCCCAAACGCCGGACAGAATACCTGTTGTAATTGCAATTGTTAAAAGTATTGTCATGGTATTCTTACCCGCTTGGTCAGTACCGTACCACTATGGTTCGAATACTGCCTTCATACATATAAAATCAGGCAGACAATACTAGGTCTATTATCCCATCAATTTGGTGACACTGCTGACACTGTTCACGCCAAGTGGCAGAATGCTTTATCATTTGCATGGATCATTTGACGCAATCGTTAAAACAACAGATTTTGGAAATAATAAAATCAAAACGAATCGAACCGAACCGAACAGGAAAACAAATGACAAAAAGGCCCTGCAAAAACACAGAGCCTTTAAAAAATCAGGTTGAAAATGACTTAAAACACGGAAGGTTTGCCCTTCATCATGCGTAAACCTTCACGTTTGATGCAATCTACTAGCGGGTTTTCCGCCATATCGGCTCGCCATATGAACGATAAAGTACGATCCATCTTTAGCTCAGGAACCTTTAACGCGACTAATTCACCTGCTTCAATGTAACGTTCTACATCTAAGTACGGTAAGCAAGTCAAATATTGTCCATTCGCAACTAAGCTACGGAGCACGGGTACGTGTTCGTATTCGCGCCATACATCTAAGTCTTCAATAAGATGATGAATAGAGCTATCAAAAATTTTTCGAGTACCAGAGCCATGTTCTCGCAGTACCCATTTCGCATGCTCTAACTGAGCTAGGCTGACAGAATCGTTACGAGCAAAGGGATGGTGAGACGCTGCAACTACAGTAAGGTGGTCACGACACCAAATCTCTTGGTGTAAACGGTTATCGTCACAGCGGCCTTCAATCACGCCCAAATCGTATTTGTAATCCAGTACACCATCAATAACTGCTTGCGTACTTTGCACACCTAACGAAATTCGCATCTCTGGAAAATCGTTATCAATGATACTGATAAGGTCAGGAACGAGGTGTTCTGCTGGTGTTTGACTTGCCCCTAGTCGGATGTGTCCACTGAGCAAATGCTGCTCGTAAAAGCCCATCTCAATTTGCAGCGCGTCTTGCAGCAAACGCTTCGCTTTTGGCCTTAACCACATCCCCCAATGCGTTAACGCCATTTGCTTGCCTTGCCGTTCAAATAAAGGCCTTCCAAGCATTTTTTCTAATTGCGCAAGCGACATACTTGTCGCTGATTGTGTCAGAGCCAGTTTATCCGCGGCCTGGCTTACACTGCCGGTGTCTGCAACTGCGTCAAAAACCGCTAATTGCTTAAGTGAGTAGCGCAAAGTGTCCTCCCTAATCAGCGAGTATTTCCCATACTCCTGTCCCCAAAAAATAACTGCGTTAATACGCAATAAAGTTCATTTTACCTAGCCTGAAAAACATATCAAATAATTTGATGAGGATTCTAAATATTATCAATTTTACCTCTACTGCTCAGCTGCGTAATCTGGATATGCGGTTCGGGAACACCGCAACAAAAACAAATAACACCTTCACTTTCGAGCGCAACAAACACCTCGATTTCATTAACCAAGGAGTTTCTATGAAACCACAAACTAAGGAGTCAACATGACGGTGACCAGCATTCAAAATCATCAATATTTCTCTCCAAAAGAAATGATGGCTGAAGCCGAGAAGTTTGCCCTTAGCAAAGCGAACAAAACCAGCGGCATGACACTGGGTTTAGCCATCATGGCTGGCGCATTCATCGGTCTAGCATTCTTGTTTTACATCACAGTGACAACAGGGAGTGCAGAAGCCAGTTGGGGCCTTAACCGTTTGGCCGGTGGCTTAGCATTCAGTATGGGGTTGATTCTCATCGTTATTTGCGGTGGTGAGTTGTTTACCAGCTCAGTACTTTCCAGTATCTCTTGGGCCAACAAACAAATTTCGTTTGGCAAGATGTTGTCGATTTGGGGCAAAGTTTATGTCGGTAACTTTATCGGGGCCATGTTCTTGCTCGCCCTAGTCAGCGCAGCAGGCTTATACCAAATGGATGCTGGTCAATGGGGTTTAAACGCACTAAATATTGCACAGCACAAATTACACCACACATTGGTACAAGCATTTGCCCTAGGGGTTCTATGTAACCTATTGGTTTGTCTAGCAATCTGGCTTACGTTCAGTTCTGCAAATGCAATGACCAAAGCAGCGATGACCATCATGCCTGTGGCAATGTTCGTCAGCAGTGGCTTTGAGCACTGTGTGGCCAACATGTTCATGGTACCGCTAGGTATCGTTATCGCGAATTTCGCACCGGAATCATTCTGGACTTCCGTTGGCGTGTCGGCTGCTCAGTACGCAGACCTCAATGTAGGACACTTTATCACTGCCAACCTAATTCCAGTGACGCTGGGCAACATTATTGGTGGCGGAGTATTAGTTGGCTTAGCTAACTGGTGTATCTATCGTCGACCAGAACTAAAAGCAGCAAAAATTTCATCCATCACAACCACTACAACACTCACGTCAGTTAAGGAAAGCACTATGAAAAACGCATCAATTGTAAAAGAGATCATGAACCCGAGTCCAGTGACTCTGAGCGTAGAAATGCCAGTATCAACCGCACTAGATACCCTATTGGACCAAAATCTAATCAGCGCACCAGTTATTGACATCGAAAACCGTTTGGTTGGTTTCTTCTCAGCCCACGATGTAATGGTTGAATTGTGGTGCCAAGATTACATCCCTGCTAAAGAGCAAAAAGTGGTGGATTTGATGAGTCGTGACGTTGTCGCAATCGATGCAAGTGACCAATTGGTGGATGTTGTTGAATTCCTATGTATTGATAAAGAGCAACTATACCCAACAACAAGCATGGGCATGGCTACTCGCTTTACCTCTCTTTCTCTAGAAGAACGAGTGAAAAGCATGAAAGTAAGCAAGCCACAAGTACTGCCTGTCCTAGAAAATGGCCACATGGTCGGTGTCATTACTCGTAACGAGGTTCTACAAGCACTACGCCCTGTTTACGGAGAGCGTCTAAATCTAGTTGAAGAAAAAGTCCTAGAAACGGCATAAACACGACAAACTATCAAAACAAGTTGGTACAAAATAAAAAGCGCTCTTGGTTATGAGCGCTTTCTTCGTTTAAGCGATAAAAGATGAAGAATTACTTTTTGATACCTTCAATATGCAGTTCCATATCAACGTAGCTTGAAGACCCCATTACTGGGATTTTAAAATCAGCAAGCTCTAGACGAGTTTGGCCGATAAAACCAGCACGCTCTCCCCCCCATGGGTCGTTACCTGCACCAACAAACTCAGCTTCAATGGTAATTGGTTTCGTTACACCGTGTAGAGTCAGGTCGCCGGTTACATCGAGTTTACCATTACCCTTATCGGTCACTTTAGTGCTCTTAAACGTTGCTTCGCTGTATTTGCTCGCGTCGATGAAATCATTACTACGAATGTGCTTATCACGTTCTGCGTGATTAGAATCAAGGCTAGTTGTGTCTACTACTACGTTTACTTGCGCATCAGCAATGTTGTTTTCATCGAAAGAGAAATCACCAGAGAATGTATTAAAACGTCCCTTGATGAAACTGTAGCCTAAGTGACTAACTTTAAAGTTAATCGATGCGTGAGCACCTTTCGTATCGATAACATAATCCGCAGCATTTGCACCGAATGGTAATGCAAGTGCGAAAGCTAATCCTGTAGCAAAAAGTGACTTTTTCATTGTGAAGCTCCTAGCATTTTTCTTAATGTGTTGTCTTTATCGATAAAGTGATGTTTGAGTGCAGCGACGGCGTGTACACCAGCCATTAGTATCAGAGCCCAAGCGGCATAAAAGTGAATTTCCCCAGCGATGTCTGATTGTCCCGGAAATAACTCTCCTACCCCAAGTATCGTAAACCAGTTAAACACATCGATACCACGACCGTCAGAGGTTGAGATGAGGTAACCTGAAATAAAGATAACAATAAGTAGCAGATACATCACACCATGAACCGCTTTTGCAGCAACCACTTCATAAGGTTTCCCTTCCACTTTAGGTGACGCTGTCACACACTTCCATACGATGCGTGCCAAAGTGAGTATGGCTAATAGAATGCCCACAGAGCGGTGATAATGTGGTGCGGTTCGATACCACTCGCTGTAATAGCTAAGGTCCACCATCCACAAACCCACAGCAAACAAACCGATGATGCAAAGTGCAGATAGCCAATGCATAAATCGTGCAGTTAGGTTGTAATTCTTTACTACTGTTCCCATTTCATGTTCCTAGATATCTTTCTAAGTTAATATTATTCGAAAACATAACATTAACTTACCAACCTTGAATGAAACAGATTATTTACCATCATTTACACCCAGCCAACAACCCCCGTTCAAACAACTTGTTCGAAAAATTAGAAGAAGACACAAATTATCTAGAAACCGATAGTTAGAGTTGAACATCTTGCTCGATTTCATACAGTTCATCGGCCATTTCAAGCATCCGTCGTTCAATGAGCGCTTTTGCATCGTCAACCCCTTTATTGTAATAAAGTGGTGCTAGCTTATCGGTGATAAAGTCTATTAAAAACTCGCTATCAAATTGACCGATATCGATACTCAACTCATCTTGCATGTAATCTTGAATTGCATTTGCAAGCGCCTCTTTTTGTGCTCTCTCTAGTTTTATCATGTCATCCCTCTTATGTAATAGTGCCAAAATTGTAGTTTAGATCAAGAAGTTGCCTAACTAAATTAGTCTATCCTCAAAGGACTATGCTAACCTTTTGCAGTTTATATTATTAACTGTGAAGGTATATTCTTTGCTGCTCGACTTAGTCATCCAAAGTGTCAATGATTTTCAAGACGATTGTCTTAAACTGTGCGAGAAGCATTATCCTGCGGTTCATAATCAAGGCATGAGTGAACATCACTTAGGCCTCGCTTTTTCCAGACGTATGGAGCATACCTTTCGACATTTTGGGTATAATAGTATCATCAAGCCTATTGAGGTGCTTAATGCGCAAGATCTACCTCATCACTATCGTATCTCTTCTGAAATAGGCACAGTTTGGGTTCTGAGTCATCATATGGTCAGCGCAGGTAATTCTTGTCGTGAGAATCTATTGTCTTCTATCACAGAATGGCAAAGTGAGTATGGCTATGCGTTACAACCAAACGATTTGTTGTTTTTGGTGACTGATCACTGGATAAGCCGCAGTAAAACCAGTCGTGAGTTACTGCATTGGTGGATGGGGGAACTACCCGTACCCATCGATGAATACACAGAACAAGGCATCACTTTGTATACCAGCGAGTCTCAGTTGACCAATTCACTTGATACACGCTTCGGTATTAGCCCGTGTTACATAAAGTCAGGCCATCCATTACGGCGTTCAAATAAGCAACAGTTGGTTAGAAAGTATCTTCAATTGTATGCCGTGTTACAATGGTAGCCTGCAAGTTCGCTGGACCCGTTATTAACTTATTTATCGATTTGTTTGATATGGGTCGACTATTCTATTTAACTAACACAAACTCTCTTGCTTTTGGTGTATTCGTCAGCGAAAATTTTCTACTCCGTCGTAAAACTAATTGCAAACAATCAGTAAAGTAACGAATGAATAGCATTAGTCTAGGTTGTAACAATAATGATGAGCATCTCGCAGTTGCTTGACTGCATTTTAAAGCAAGTAGATGGACAGTACATCGCACAATACAAGCATCTGACATTGCGAAGTGTCTTCCAGCCTATCTATCATAAAGATCTTTCCATTGTCGGACTCGAAGCATTGGTCCGTATCAGTAATCAAGATGGGTTATTGATAAGACCAGATCAATTTTTTCAGTCCAACTGCATTCCAGCCGAAGACCAAATTAATGTCGAACGTCTAAGCCGTTTGATTCACATAAACAATTTCAGTCAATCAAAATTCAATAACAATAAGCTGTTTCTCAATGTATTGCCGACAGCGGCAGAATTACTTGCGCAAGATATCGCTTATCGTAACTTACTCAATCGTACGATCATTCAAGCTAACTTACGAAGGGACCAGATCGTGATTGAGTTGGTTGAGCTGGATGCCCGTAATGAGACACTGCTGTATAAAGCAACCAGAGACTTAAGTAACAATGGCTACTTACTGGCAATAGATGACTACGGCATTGATGCTTCAACAATTGAGCGAGTAAGATCGGTGAAGCCGAACATCATTAAGATCGATCGCTCCTTACTTTTAAGATACGAAAACGGAGATTTTTCTTGCTTGATGGAAGCATTGGCTCTTGCTCAAGAAACCTCCTCAAAAACAGTCATGGAAGGAATTGAAACCGAACATCAACTAAATTTAGTTAAAAAGCTCGGTTTCGATATGTATCAAGGCTACTTATTAGCCATGCCGCAAGCACTTGAAGCATTTCAAAAAGCAAAAACGGCTTAATCAACATTGTTGATAGCCATCATCACCTTTTTATCGGCGCTTTTTCCCACGATTTTTGTGAATCGCGAGTTTCGCCTTTAGCTTACGCTTTTCTGATGAGCGACTCTTACGTTGTCCTAAACCATTGAGTTCGGGCTCAATATCTTCGATCAAGCTCGGCTCAAAGCCTTCTAACCACTCTTGAGGCAAGCGCTGATCGAGCAAGTTTTCTATTGCGTGCAACAGGTACTCTTCATCACGACTCATCAATGAGATGGCTAAACCTGACTTACCTGCACGTCCAGTACGGCCAATTCGATGAACATAATCTTCCGCCTTGAATGGCATATCAAAGTTGACTACCTGCTCTAACTCTTGAATATCTAAACCACGCGCTGCGACGTCTGTTGCAATCAAAGCACGAACTTTACCCGCTTTGAACTCATCCAGTGCACGTTGACGGGCACCTTGAGATTTATCCCCGTTTATTGATACCGCTTTAATACCGTCAAGCTTTAACTCTTTCGCAAGCTCATCACTACCTTGTTTCGTCTTAGTGAATACCAACACTTGTTGCCAGTTGCGAGAGCCAATCAAATACGCAAGTAATTCACGTTTGCGCTTCTTATCCACTGGATAAACCATTTGCTTCACAGTTTCAGCTGTGGTATTTGCCGGGGAGACTTCTACTTCTACCGGAGAATCCATCAATTTGTACGCGATCGTTTTGATGCGCTTTTCAAACGTCGCAGAGAAAAGCATGATCTGCTTGGTTTCTGGTAAGCGACGAAGAATGCGCTGTAAGTCAGGCCAAAAACCCATGTCTAACATTCGATCGGCTTCGTCAAGAACAAGAATGCCTGTTTTTGAGATGTTTACATTGCCGTTAAACAAATGGTCAAGCAAACGACCAGGGGTCGCTATAAGGATATCCGCCCCTTCTCTCAGATTCTTCTTTTGTACACCAATGCTTGTACCACCATACACAGATACGATGCGAAGCTCTGTATTAGCTGCATATTGCGCTAGATTATCAAACACCTGTTGTGCAAGTTCACGAGTCGGAACCAGTATCAACGCTTGTGGGGTTCCGTTAAGTTTCTTTTGCTGTACCGCTTGAATAATAGGCAATCCAAACGCCGCCGTTTTACCGGTTCCCGTTTGCGCAGCAGCAAGTAGATCTTTTCCCGATAATACATGCGGAATCGACTTTTCCTGTACAGGTGTTGGCGACACAATATTCAAACCACTTAGGGTTTCTACCAACTGTTGATCAATGCCAAGATCAGCGAAATTAACGGACATGATAAACCTCATAAATTTTGGAGCGCAGAGTTTACCAGAGCCACCTTAGTCATACTACTTTTAGAAACCGTCAACCTAAGATTTGTTCAGTTGTTGATGGTATTCGTACGCTTGGTTCAGAACATCTTGATAAAGCGACGGAAACTTCGCCTCTAAACTCATATATTCATTTTCTAGCACTTCAAATGTTGTGGTTAAATCCGCCATTCGAGGGCTTCTCTGAGACATTCGATGTAAAGCAAACTCAATATTCTCAAGTGCTCGATACGATAGAAGCCATCCCTCCCTCCACATACGGCTGTGAAGCAGCAAAAAACGAGGTGGTAATGTGTCAACCACTTGAGCGTTGACGTTTTGAAAAGCGAAATAGACAAACTCGTCAAGCGAGTCAGGATGGAATGCATTCCAGTGTTTTGCTAAGCAATGATCCCAAAACATATCAAGGGCGATGGGAGCAAAGCGGCGTGCAACGCCAGTAAAGTGTGGTTTGCACTCTTCGACAATGGCGTGTTGATCGGTAATACGATCGACAAAGCGATGAAGTTTTATGCCATTGGAAATTTCAGTTTGATACTGCTTGCTTGGATCTCCCTTTACGAAATCTCCAAGCAAGTTTCCCATTAAATGGCTATTACAGTGATCTGCAATATGCAGGTGGGCTAGAAAGTTCATTAGACGCTGTGAGTGGTCTTTTAGCTCGTCTTACATGAGCTTAGTATAACGTCTGTTGTGACACGGGGGAGTACTAATTGTACTTATTCGTCTTCTGAGCCAATGTAATCCGACAAGATAATACCGTTCTCAAGAGCATCAAGCATCTCTAGGCATTCATCCTTTTGGTCTTGATCGCTCATTGTGACTTCCTTTATTTGCATCTCCTGAAGCAAATCTGCTTCACACTTCACTGCCACAATTCCAAATTTTCAGTGACAGCTACTCCTATTTTATAGCCTTTATATGACACATATATAACAGTGAGAAATAACAATTTAAAAAGCTATAACAGGAGTCATAAGTAAACGAATGCATTGTATTGACGACGAATTGCCACCGTTTTATTACACAACGTGAGCAAGTGGCAGGCACGAAGGTAAACCGTTAGTCCAATCCACTCTCAACGAAAAGACGCCACACTGGCCCTTTTCGTTGCTAGTAACATTAACTCACCTTTGATGTGATACCTGTTCTCAATCATGTGAGCTGCCCTGCTTGCACATTTTATTTTGAAGTGAATCGAAATAATTTTCTGTATTTGATGAAAAAATGTCTTAAAGGTAAGCCTTCAGCTATTCTTGATGATGCCAAATCCATTTTGCTGCTAGTGAATAATATGAATAATTACAACAACACAAAAAATACTGACGACCTTCAATGCCCACTCTGTCAATGTGATGAGTATATGATCTCATCCAATGGCGAAAAATTCACATGCGCTTCATGTGGGTTCCATACAAAACACTTTTCTTCCATCCAACGTGTACATCATACCCCCTATCTACAAACTAAATTCAAACATGTTCATAGTTTGAGTAACGTGTGCCATTAAACGAGATTAAGAATTAGCGCATCGCTATACCGAGCAGCCTAACAGCTGCTCTTTTAGTTCGTGCAAGTGGTTAATACGAATGACTCGTTCATCGTCAACAAGATTAATAAGTACACCGTTATACAACTGAACCGTCTTAATGCCTGCATTAAGGCCCGCTTCAACGCCTTTTGGTGTATCATCAACGTATAAGCAATCACTTGGCAGGAAGCCCATATTCATCGCACTGTACATGATGAGATCCGGCTCAGGCTTCCAACTGTTTGCATCAAACGCAGAAAAAACCTTACCTTTAAAAATATCAAGTAAGCCCGTTAATTCAAGTGCATATTCAACTTTATCTTTAGGTCCATTCGACGCTACGCAGTATTCAATATGGTGTGAGTCGAGAAAATCGATCAACTCTTTCACGCCTTCCATTGGCTTCAAGTGACGCACAAATAGCTTTTGCACTTCTTCTCGATATTGTGGCTCGAGTACATCGATTGACACATCCATTGCCATTAACTTTTTAGCATCAATCAAGATATCTGCTAATTTACCGCCTTTGAAATGGACGATACAGTCATCGATGGTCATTTCTGTTCCGTGCCGACCGAATACGTTAACTAAGGCCTGGCAACACAAACGCTCACTGTCAACCAATGTTCCGTCACAGTCAAATATGATGCATTTAATCTCGTTAATAGCCATGGCATGCCCCCAAACCTTAATTTTTGTGTCAACCAATCATCTTGGTCTTTTCCACCTGCTGCTCAGATTTCAACATGATATTAAAGTTTAGGTCGCTTTAAACGAGAGAGTTGGCATTTCTCAAAAATGACAAAGAGCAATTCACTTTTTTTCGCACAAGATCACCGAAAGCGCCGTCAAGCTCAAAAAAGATGCGATATAAAACAACATAACCTTATCGTTAGTCTTCACAACCTGGATATAAATAACGCTCCTAAACGAAACGTTCTAAATTATCAAACACGAGTTGACACAAGGCATGGTCAAATGTTGGCCCCTTCCACGTAACAAAAGCTCTGCCGCTTCTGATAAACTTTCATCCCGAATTTCGACAAAATTAATTTGAGGAAACTTCTCCATTTCTACGGTCACGCGCTGGCGAATTAATTCGGAAGTCATACTTCGAACGGCAAGATAATATTGATTTTTAATACTTGGTCGTAGAAGATTAATCAGTTTAATATTTTCCTCTACACGATCGCATTCATACAATACCGTGCCTGTGTGTCGTATTGACTAACGACGCTTGTTCGTCATTTATTCCTACAGCAATCCACTGAGCAACACGTTGAAAATTAGGTAGATAACGCTGAAAAATGGTAGCGCCGTATCGTCTGAAATGATAATGCCATCAAAAATATAGTCTTGAGATTTGAATAACATGTACTGAGCTATTTACGGTAAATAGCCATCAGAGTGGATTCGCTGTGCATCTAGATATTCGATAAACAGCTTGACTTCGTTATCGGTTTGCTCGAAGCCTTTTACATGACATTGGTCCATTGATAAGATGGTTCATAGGCATGTAGAACCAGTATTCGTTTGAGTTCCCCTTTCAGAGTCGTGAACATTGACTACTGCCGTCCCTAAGCACAACAACAGCGCCATTACAGGCTCAAAACGCTTAATCGTGTTTTACCCAGCTTAAGAGAAATGTTGCGTCGATGAAATGTTGAATTCCGGACAGAACTCCACAAAAATCAGTGTTCTAACACAATCGTCTCACACATTTTTTTATCTCTATCGAGTTTTTTAGCTAAATCTGCTGCAAACTGCTGCTTGTCTAAGTGTTGAGAAACAGCAATATCCGAAATTAGGGTGTTCCCTTCCAGATGACTCACAATGGCCGCACCGACCGCCTCTCCATCACTAAATCCGACATACAACTCAAACTCAGGAACCAAAATTATCTGGGTCAAATACTCAATGATCATTTCTTGATCGCGCTGCTCGTCCCAACGCTGTGACTGAAGGATAGAGAACATCACCGTCAGCCTATGAAAATCGACAAGGAAAATATCCTTTGCTTCCAGCACATTATCTTTAGTAAGTAACAGTGATTTATCGATAACCTCATGGCTTAGCGTTTCAAGAGTTTGGAAGTAAATTTCACGCCCTTCGAGACTTTCTTTTGTCGGAAACTCCACTTCGACTAAATCATGTAGCCATGCGTTTTTTCGTTTTATGATATCTAACTGTTGTTCATTCATTTTGTTACCTTAAGTGCCACATTCATCAACCTGCAGCGAGTAAATACGGGACTTTGATTACACTACCCGTTATTGAGAGGTACATTAGCATGAAGCCTCTAACAAACCTAGCTAAACTCCTGAGGTAACGCCAAATTTTGTTTTCAGTTCGTCTGTCTGATAAATTGAACTAATAACTTGCCGATTTTAAGGATATAAAATGAAAAAACGCTTGCTTGCTTTAAGTTTAGTTACCGTCTTAGCGGGATGTGGCGATAACGAGGTTGGTGATGTATCGCTAGGTATGTTCACGATGAAAGATATTAAAATCGGCCACCTACAGGATGAGGAAGTCACTGGTGTTACTTGCCATATCGCCTCTATCGAAGCGAATTTAAGCTTATCCGATCCAAGTGACAGCTCCATATCTTGCCGTCAAACCGGTGATATTACCCCAGAAATGATAGCCAAAATCGACAAAAGTAAATCAGGAGAAGTAGTGTTTAAAAAATCAAAGAGCATCTTCTTCAAAACAATGAAAGTAAGACGCATCTTTGATCCAGAGAGCCAAACATTGCTGTATTTGTCTTACACAACCAAAGAGACCGACGGTAGCTTTAAGCACAGCTTATCAACGGTTCCACTATGGGGCACTAAAGCTTACGTAGAACCGGCTGTAACACAGGAAAAGTAATCCTAAATCGCTTGTAATAACATCAGCCCGCTGCATTTTTCAGCGGGCAAATTTCTTTGTGATTTAGGTAATGAATTTCATTTTTTTGTGATATAATTTCGTCTCTTTTTTTTCTCATTAAAGAACAAGCATGAAGTTTCCTGGTCAGCGTAAATCTAAACACTACTTCCCAACTCACGCTCGAGATCCATTAGTTAACCAAATTCGACCAACTCCGAAATTGTACCGTCCAACGGTTGTTGGTGTTGGTCAAACCATCGTAGATATCGAAGCACGCGTTGACGATGCGTTTTTAGAAAAATACAAACTAAGCAAAGGACACTCGCTCGTTCTTGAAGAGAGCAAAGCGGATGCACTATACGAAGAGCTAGTCGAAAAAGGCCTGATTACCCATCAGTACCCTGGTGACACGATTGGTAACACGCTGCACAACTACTCAGTATTGGCAGACAGCAAATCGGTGCTTCTAGGTGTGATGTCTAAGAACATCCAAGTTGGTTCATTTGCATACCGCTACCTATGCCGCACATCTTCTCGTATGAACCTAAACCACCTCCAAACGGTTGATGGTCCGATTGGTCGTTGCTATACACTCATTACTCAAGATGGTGAACGAACTTTCGCGATTAACGAAGGTCACATGAACCAACTGCTTCCTGAAAGCATTCCAGAAGAAGTATTCAAAAAAGCCTCTGCTCTTGTTGTTTCTTCTTACCTTATGCGTGGTAAAGAAGAAGATCCAATGCCAAAAGCGGTTCAGCGTGCAATCAACTTCGCTAAGAAGCATGACGTTCCTGTAGTTCTGACGCTTGGCACAAAGTACGTCATTGAAGGTAATGCTGAGTGGTGGCAGGAATACATCCGTGAAAACGTGTCTGTTGTCGCGATGAATGAAGAAGAAGGCGCGGCGTTAACCGGTGAATCTGATCCTCTTACTGCCGCCGACAAAGCACTAGAATGGGTTGATCTTGTACTGTGTACCGCTGGGCCTGATGGCCTATACATGGCAGGCTACACCGACGAGATAGTAAAACGCGAAACGACACATGATATTCTTGAAGGCTCCATTAAAGAGTTCAACAAATTCGAGTTTAGTCGCGCGATGCGTCAAGAAGACTGTAAGAAGCCAATGAAAGTGTATTCTCACATCGGCCCATACCTTGGCGGTCCACTTGAGATTAAAAACACAAATGGTGCTGGTGATGCAGCACTGTCTGCACTTCTTCACGATATGGCAGCAAACTCTTTCCACCAGAAGGAAGTACCAAACTCTGAGAAACATGAAGTACGTTGTCTAACTTACTCTTCTCTATCCCAGATTTGTAAATACGCAAACCGCGTAAGCTACGAAGTGCTTACTCAGCACTCTCCTCGTCTATCTCGAGCGCTACCAGAGCGTGAAGATAGCCTAGAAGAGACCTACTGGGATCGCTAAAAACTAAGTGCTTAGAGCAAAAAATTGGTAAAGGCCACCATTTGGTGGCCTTTTTGTTTTGATCTAACGCAGTATTTAGTGTTTTTTGTTATCATGTAGCACGCTACCGCGCATGAACTGCTTTACAGCTTTTATTTTACCAGTATCATCCCCACGCAAACGTTTGCGCAATAACAATACTGTCTATTCGATTGTTTATGTTGAAAGCGACGTGTTAGCCATTTTTTTGGAGTATCCATGCAGTCTGATATTGAAATTTGCCGAAACACACCGTTGTCTTCTATTGTGACCGTTGCTGCAAATGCTGGTCTTTTGCCGCACGAGTTCGATACACACGGAAAACACAAAGCTAAAGTTCATCCCCAATGTCTTGAACGCTTAAATACCAACCAAGATGGTAAATTGGTGCTGGTCACTGCAATTACACCTACCCCTTTGGGTGAAGGAAAAACCGTAACAACCATCGGTCTTGCGCAGGGCCTATCAAAAATCACCCCATCAGTGATGGCGTGTATCCGTCAACCATCCATGGGGCCGGTATTTGGTGTGAAAGGTGGTGCTGCGGGCGGTGGCTACTCTCAAGTTGCGCCAATGGACGAACTTAATCTTCATCTTACTGGTGACATTCATGCTGTCACAGCCGCCCATAACCTTGCCTCTGCAGCGCTTGATGCTCGCTTATACCACGAGCAACGTGAAGGCTACGATGCATTTGAAGCGCGTACCGGGCTCAACGCACTAAAAATAGACGTTGAGCGCATTACGTGGAAACGCGTAATGGACCATAACGACCGTGCGCTGCGCATGGTTAAGATTGGCCTGAACGAAGAAGGCAAAACCATCAATGGTTTTGAGCGCGAAGAAGGTTTCGATATCTCAGCGGCTTCAGAGCTAATGGCGATTCTTGCGCTGTCGCAAGACCTAAAAGATCTCCGCCAGCGTATCGGTCGTATCGTTGTTGCTTACGATCTAGATGGAAAACCTGTCACAACAGAAGACCTGCAAGTTGCTGGGGCAATGGCAGTAACACTCAAAGAGACGATTGCACCAACCTTGATGCAAACACTTGAAGGCGTCCCTACTCTTATTCACGCAGGTCCGTTTGCCAACATTGCTCACGGCAACTCTTCCATCATCGCAGACCAGATTGCACTTAAACTTTCTAGTTACGTTGTCACTGAGGCTGGTTTTGGTTCAGACATGGGCTTTGAAAAAGCGTGCAACATTAAAGCGACGGCAGCCAACCGTGCACCTGACTGTGTGGTGATTGTCGCAACATTACGTGGTTTAAAAGCGAACTCGGGTCACTACGACTTGCGACCGGGAATGGCCATTCCCGATACCATATTCAATCCGGATCCTGCAGCGTTAGAAGCTGGGTTTGAAAACCTTAAATGGCACATCAATAACGTACATAAGTATGGTATCCCTACCGTTGTCGCGATCAACCAGTTTCCACAAGATTCCGCAGATGAGTTGGCGGAGCTAACATCCCTAATCAACAGCTTCAATCCTGGTGTTAAAGTGGCAGTAAGTACGGCGTTCGGCCTAGGTGGTGAAGGCGCGATTGAACTGGCACAACATGTGATCGAGACTTGTGAGCAACCTTCTGAGTTTCGCCCTCTTTACACCAAAGACCAATCTTTAAAAGAGAAATTGATGGCCGTGTGTGAAGCAGGATATGGTGCATCGAGCATTGAGATGAGTGAGTTGGCTAAAAAGCAACTGGCAGATTTTGAAAAACTAGGCTTTGATGATCTCGCCGTGTGTATTGCCAAAACACCATTGTCTATCACCACAGATTCTGCGATTAAAGGTGCGCCAAGCGGGTTTACTGTGCCTATCCGCGAGCTACGCTTATGCGCTGGTGCAGGTTTTATTTATGCGCTTTCCGGTAACGTGATGACCATGCCAGGCCTTCCAGATAAACCTGCATTTATGAACCTTGACCTAGACGAGCATGGCAATATTGTTGGTTTGTCATAATCTATCAGAGAAGATCACTAGTATTTCTTTCTTCCATTCATTCTCCTTTTAATAGTTCATACTAAAGGATAGCTTTGTACCCAAGTGGCTTCATCAAGGCACTTGGGTACTGATCGTCATAATACAGACTTCCTCACCAACTATCGCCCCAATACAGTGCAAGACAAGGTGATCATCCCCTAAATTAGTGCAATTGCCTGATGTCCCCTCTCTACCACATTGATTTTGCTTAATACACTCTATGGCTCGATTCTTGAACTAAAGTTTAAGAAATGGACATTCGATTACCAATTCATCGTGCAGATTTAGGATAAACCCACTCCCCGGGTTTAATGCTGTTTCGAAAATAATACAAGGGAAAGGGAAGATTTATGCAAGATGCACTCGCAGTAATTTTGGCCGGTGGAATGGGCTCTAGGCTAAGCCCCCTTACTGATGACAGAGCCAAGCCTGCCGTACCATTTGGTGGTAAGTACCGAATCATTGACTTCACACTGACTAACTGTCTTCATTCAGGTTTACGAAAGATTCTCGTCCTGACACAGTACAAATCACATTCACTGCAAAAACACCTTCGTGACGGTTGGTCCATATTCAACCCTGAACTTGGTGAATACATCACGGCCGTACCTCCGCAGATGCGCAAAGGTGGTGCATGGTATGAAGGGACGGCCGATGCGATCTACCACAATATGTGGCTGTTATCTCGTAATGATGCGAAGTACGTCGTGGTACTTTCTGGTGATCATATCTATCGAATGGATTATGCAGCCATGCTAGAAGAGCATAAAGAGAATGGTGCAAAACTCACGGTTGCCTGCATGGATGTTCCTGTAGAAGAGGCCTGCGCCTTCGGCGTCATGGGGATCAATGAAGATGGTCTGGTCCAGTCCTTTGTAGAAAAACCTGATCAACCACCAACTCTCCCTGAGGACTCAACGAAAAGCCTTGTTTCTATGGGAATCTACATTTTCGATATGGACGTTCTGCAAGTTGCACTGGAAGAAGATGCCAAATTGGAAACTTCAAGCCATGACTTTGGTAAAGACATCATTCCGAAATTGATCGATACCGAGTCCGTTTACGCCTACAAATTCTGTGGTAGTAAAGGTCGAGTAGACAAAGATTGCTACTGGCGTGATGTGGGCACTCTTGATTCTTTCTACGAGGCGAATATGGATCTACTAGAGCCAGTCCCACCAATGAATCTCTATCAGCCCAACTGGGCAATTCGTACCTACGAGGGACAATTTCCACCAGCACGTACCGTCTCTTCCGCTACGGGGAATGAAGGTATTTTTATTAACTCCATTATTGCAAATGGTGTGATTAACTCCGGAGGCTCTGTGCAACATTCTGTGATTTTTTCAGATGTTATTATCAACGACAGCGCTACTATTGTCGATAGCATTATCTTTGACAACGTTGAAGTCGGAGAAGGTTGCCAGCTGGTTAGCTGCATCATCGACAAACATGTGAAGATACCACCTCATACCCAAATTGGAATCAATAAAATTGAAGATGCTAAACGCTTCCATGTTTCCGAGAAAGGCATTGTTGTAATACCAGAGGACTACGAGTTTTAGCGCTTCAGATGCCTGAATTAAAGCAGCAAAAATAAAGCGCGCGATGTACATCGCGCGCTTTTTCATCTCCATTTAATTTGGATTAGATATTACACACTGTTGACCAACTACCATCACTACCTGGTTCCGATGCTGTCCACCAGTTCGCCTTGTATACCACACCGTTATGAATCACTTTATCACCTTGGTTTGCGTGGCTTGGGTTACCTTGCCAATCTGTTTGAGGGAAGTCTGGGTAAGTGACCAGTCCAGCCGTGTCACAAGTACCAGGTTCCGCACCGCCAGTGCCAGTGCCAGAGTTTAGCTCACCGATTGGTAATTCTGGTTGCTCAAACTTGAACGCAAACTCTTTACCACCAGAAATCACCGTGTAATTAGCAGGACCAGAGATTGGTAGGTAGTAAACCATATCAAGCTCGTAACTCCCTCCCTCAGGCAGGTCTTTCCATGCAGGTAGAGAGAAGGATGCGCGGTGCATTACACCGTCCAAACCACCGATGTTGTTTGCACGAGTATGCCCAGACGCAATCACACTGAGGCCACCACCAGACTGATCTTTGGCGTTATCCGGTGCAGATACAGGAATATCGAACTGGAACTCTGTACCGCCAGGAATCGCTTGACCCGTGTTGTTTGTGAACGTGATCTTCGGATTAATTGGGTAGTTTTGGTCACCCACTTTGAAGCCACCAATACTCACTGCGATGTCGACTGCTTCTGTCGGGATAGTACCTATTGCGATCTTGTTGCCGTAAGGCGTTGCAGACTTAAACTTGTCGTAAATAGCTTTAGTCATAGTGTTACCCATGTGGTACTCACCATTACCAGCCGCACATGCCTGTTCAGTTGCATCAATCGTCGTACGGTTACCGTTCGCGTCGAGTACGTAACAGCTATAGTCACCTGCTAGTTCCCAGAACATGATACCGCCGATTTCTTTATCGATAACGTAGTCTGCTTTCACTTCAACTGACGCTTTGTCTTCTGTTGACAGGAATACGCTCTTCTCTGCGTTCCATAGCCATGGTGCTACTGCAACATCATCGTAGTTACGCGTGTACGTACCCACCAATTGGTCTGATGGTTCGTTTACTGGATCTAGACCGTACGCTTGAGCGTAAGAACCCCAAATGCCTTTCTCTAGGTTCTTCGCGTGCCACATTGGGTTAGAACCAGCGCCCATTTCGTTACCTTTAGGGTCAGTATCGTGCCACATGTTATCGATACCTAGAGCACCGTGACCACAGTTGTTCTTCTCGCCTTCACCTGTACCTGGTGCACACTCAGATTGGTTAGGTAGCGCAGCTCGGCCCCAAAGACCATTTTCACCACCTGTTACACCTTGCCAACCACGGGTGTAGTAAGGCACACCAATGTTAATGCGACCAGCAGGCATTGAACCACGGAAGTAATGATACGCCCAGTCAGTGTTCAAGTAACCAATACCACCGTATGCAGCCGTGCCGTAAACGTTCCACTGAGCGAGCTCTGAATCTTTACCTGTATCGAACAGTGCCGCGTTGTGGCCAACGTGATCGTTCCAGGCACCATGCAAGTCGTAAGACATGATGTTCACGTAATCGAGGTACTTAGTTACATCGAAGGTTTCCATACCACGCAGCAGGTAACCTGAAGATGGTGCTGCAATCGTCAGCATGTAATGAATACCGTCTTGATTAGAGGCGACATCTAGCTTCTCACGAAGTACCCTCATTAACTCCTGGTAAGATGCCCATAAATACGGACGACGTGGTTCCATGAAGTCTTTATCGTAAGGGTTACCCGCACCAGCCATAGACGTGGGGTATTCGTAGTCGATATCTAAACCATCGAATTTGTAGGTACGCATCATCTCTACGGCAGACGTTGCAAACTTCTCGATACCTGTGTAGTTGATTGAACCGTCTGCGTTGGTTGTCATCGTGTAGAAACCGCCATCAGCGACACGGTTACCATCAGCGCCGAAGTGACCGCCTGTTTCTGCCCAACCACCAATCGAAATCAGAGTTTTAACGTCATGTTTTTGCTTATAAGTTGCCAGTGCACCGAAGTGACCTTTAAAGCCTAACGCAGGATCAACTTCCACACCCGGCCAAGTTTTACCTGTTGCAGGGTTCGTAGGATCAGTCACGTCACCAACGTTCACTTTACCATCAGAGCCAATGCTCACGAATGCATAATTAATATGCGTTAATTGCTCCCAAGGAATATCTTTGACGAGGTAAGTCGCTTGCGGATCATCACCACTACGCCAGCTTGTGAAGTAACCAATGACACGGCGTGGGTGATCGGTGCCCATTAATTCACGACCTTCTTCGTCGTAAATTGTACAATAAGGAACATCCACACCAGCCGTTTGGTACAAGCCGTCAGGACGACAGTTTGAAGTCACTTCACCACCATTTACTGATAGCGATACAAGGGAAGAATCCGTTGTTGCGCCAGCGTCGTCTGTCGCTTTAGCATATATAAATACACTGCCTGCTTGTTCCGGAGTGAAATCAACAGCGTAAGGCGCAGCGGTTGCCGTACCAATAATCGTACCTGCCGCAAAGAACTCAACTTTAGCAACCGTGCCATCCGCGTCAGCCGCGTTAGCTGAAACCGTTACCGTACCACCAAGTTCAACAGAAGTTGCTGATAGTGCCACGTCTACCGTTGGTGCTTCATTTCCCGGTTGACCTGCGTTTACAGTAAGAGTGACTGCACTGACTGTGCTCGCGGCATTCTTGTCGTCGTAAGCTGTAGTTGAGAACTCGTGATTACCCTCTGTTGCCGTCCATGATGCAGTGAAAGGCGCTACTGTTGATGTACCAACCAGAGCGCCGTCAACGAAGAACTCAACTTTACTGACTGTACCATCAGTGTCCGTAGCCTCTGCTGCTAGGTTTACTACGTCACCTGCCGTGATAGAAGCCGACGCAGAAGGTGATGTTAAAGTGACTGTCGGTATTTCATTTAATGGGGGATCAATGACGCCACCATCACAAACGCCAAGCATTTTCCACTCTCCCCATTCGCCAGATTGTGAAGGGTTGTTGTTTTGCGTCCAGTAACGCGCTTGGTATGCGTTGTTTTCAAACTGAACTTGATCGCCGCCATGATAAACTTTTGACGAATCCCAAGTATCTAAAGGGGTACAGTCAACGGCTGCGTAGCTGTTGAATGCCATTAGGTAAGAAGCAGTCAAAGTGCTGAATGTAAAGACATTCTTTGCTGCTTTCCCATTTCTAAGGTGCATAGCGCTCTTCCTTAAGTTATTGTTTACACGTTATTATATGAATTGCATAAGCTGCATTCACACTTTTGTTTTGACGTAAAATAACTTAAGTACAACTTTCCCATTTCACATTAAATATTTATAAATTTTCAACAGCACTTCTCAACATTCCACTAAAACGTTGCAACAAAGTACGGCTTATTTTGCACCGATAAGTAATTTTATAGACCGAATAAATAAGTCGATCGCAAATAAACAAAAACATCTAACCAAAGTTCAATATTGGGTCTATGGGTCAAGTAATTTTTGTCGCTCTCGGCGTTTCATTGAAATGTCTTTTGTATTCTCGACTGAATTGTGAAGGACTGCTGTATCCAACTAAGCGTGCTGCATCGTTTACCCTTCTTCCCTCCAGTTGAATTAATTCTCGTGCTTTGTTTAACCTTACTTTTTTGATGTATTGTAATGGAGATTCGAGCGTTACATTACGAAAAGCCTGATGGAACGCAGAAACGCTCATATTGGCTTCTTCTGCCAAGGTTTGAACATTCAGTTGTTCGTGATACGCCTGATGAACACGGTTTAACGCTTTTGCTACCCTAGCGTAAGATCCTTCCTGATGTGCTAATTCAAACAGTACGTGCCCTGATTCACTTACAAGTGCACGATAAACAATTTCTTCAAGTAACATATCTCCTAGCATCGCAATATCTAGTTCATTGCATAACATGCTCATCAAGCGTTTGCATGCATCAAGCATGGCATCGTTCATACGAACCGACTTCAAACCGCACTGAGCAGAATCCTCGACAACGTTACTAAAACGTTTCGCTTCGAGTTTCTTGACTAACTTTTGTAAAAGTGCTGGTGAGATATCTATCGAGATCCCATATAAAGGCGCGTTATTGGTTGCAATTGCCTCACACTCCAACGGCATAGGTACCCCTACAACCAAGTAGTCATCAGGCCCATAACGCACTGGCGTCGTGCCAATATGGATATTTTTGTCCCCTTGACCAAGAACGATGATGCCAGACTGATAAATAAAGGGCTGACGCTGATTGCCCCTACTGCTTCGATAAAACCAAACGCCTTCTAACGCGGTTTCTTTAATACCTTCGAGATCATGCAAGTCATGACTCTCAGCGTATTGCTGCATAAGCTCTGCAAGTGTGTTCATTGCGCTACTCCATCGATTATGGGGCACTATACTTTGAGTTCTGAATAGAGTTCCAGCATAAGACCTGAAATTTTGTAGGAATAGGCAATAAATTTACAGAAATCGACCTACTCCCTCCCCTTTCATCGTACTAATATGCATGCATTCACTCTCCTCACAATGGAAGAAATAGGTAAAGCAATGAACTTTTCATACGTAAACCCAACTCAAATTTTCTTTGGTCAACACCAAATTTTAGCGATCAAAGACGCCATTCCTATGGGTCAAAAAGTACTGGTTATCTATGGTGGCGGTTCTATCAAAAAGAACGGCGTATACGATCAAGTAATGCAAGCACTAGAGGGACGAGACTGGTTGGAGTTTTCTGGCGTTGAGCCAAACCCAACGAAAGAGACACTAGACAAAGCGGTTACCATCGTGAAAGAACAAGGCATTGATTTCATTCTTGCTGTAGGCGGTGGTTCCGTTATCGATGGATCTAAATACGTTGCTGCATCTTCTAAGTACGATGGTGATGGCTGGGACATCATGGTGGGCAAACATCAAGTAACACAAGCGACCCCGCTAGCTGCGATTCTGACTTTACCAGCAACAGGCTCTGAGTCGAACATGGGTGCGGTCATCACTAAAGCAGAAACGCAAGACAAACTGGCTTTCATGGCACCTGCGGTTCAGCCAAAATTCGCCGTGCTTGACCCTGATGTCATGAAAACACTGCCTGAACGTCAACTTATCAACGGCATTGTCGATGCTTGGGTTCACGTTTGTGAGCAATACCTAACACAGCCAACAGGTGCGATGGTTCAAGACGGTTACGCAGAAGCACTACTGAAAAACCTACAAGTATTGGGTGAACAGTTCGCTGAACGCGACAACGATCAATGGCGTGCGAACCTGATGTGGACAGCAAACCAAGCGTTAAATGGTCTCATCGGTAGCGGCGTTCCTCACGACTGGGCAACGCACATGATCGGCCATGAGCTGACCGCACTATGGCACGTTGACCACGCACGTTCGCTAGCGATCATTCAACCATCATTACTGCGTAACCAAATGACGTTCAAGCGTCCTAAACTAGAACAAATGGGACGCAATGTATTCGGATTGGCTGACGGTGGTGATTTGGCAGAACGCACGATCGAAGCAATCGAAGCCTTCTATCACCAACTGGGCGTAGCAACACAGCTAGAAAACTACGGCGGCGATCGTGACGAGGCAATCAATGCCATTATTGATCAGCTAAGTAAACACGGCATGACGATACTAGGAGAAAACCAATCTATCGACCTAGAGAATAGCCGTAAAATCCTCGAACTAGCTGTCGCATAATCACTATCGGTTAAACCTCTGACGGCATTGTGTCTTTACGGACGCAATGCCGCTTTTTATTGGCGTTGAACACTTTTCAGCCTCACTTTGGTTAACTGGTTATCTCGGCTCATGTTTTCCATGCACTTTATTATTTTTGGAGGTGCAATAAGGTAATTAAGTTGTTATTGTTAAAAGAAAAGTATTGCAAAAGTTGTCGCCTTTGAAAGAGAGAAACATCGTTGTTGAGTTCAGCTGCGTAAACAAATGGTATGGTGAATTCCACGCTCTTAAGGACATCAATTTTTCGGTCCATACTGGAGAAATCGTTGTCGTCTGTGGCCCTTCGGGTTCAGGAAAATCGACTCTGATTCGTTGTATTAACCATCTTGAATCTATTCAAGAAGGTGAAGTGAGCGTTTTTGAACAACCCGCAGGCTCGAAAAAACAAAAGCCTGGAAAGGTTGGGATGGTGTTTCAACACTTCCACCTTTTCCCGCATCTTACTGTCCTAGAAAACCTCATGCTTGCTCCTGTCCGCACGCTTAAGCTATCCAAGCAAGAAGCAGAACAGCGTGCTCGCCATTATCTAAAACGCGTTAATATCGAAGAGCAAGCCAACAAATACCCTATTCAGCTTTCTGGTGGTCAGCAGCAGCGTGTTGCTATCGCCCGTTCTCTTTGTATGGCGCCAGACTTGTTATTGTTTGACGAGCCAACATCAGCACTTGATCCAGAAATGATCAACGAAGTGCTCGATGTCATGGTTGAACTCGCCCAAAGTGGCATGACGATGATTTGTGTCACACACGAAATGGGGTTTGCAAAAAAAGTCGCAAACCGAGTCGTGTTTATGGATGAGGGTGAAATCATTGAAATGAACTCGCCAGTTGCGCTCTTTGAGACGCCTCAACATCCGCGAACACAAGCATTCCTTGAACAAATTTTGAGTTACTAATCTATGGTGATTCGAATCATCAAACCGGTTCTGCAAGCAATATTACAAATGGCCATCCTCTTGGTTGTCATTGTATGGGTACTCGATTCTGGCGCTCAAGCCATGGGGTATCAATGGCAGTGGGAGCGCGTGCCGGACTACATTGCCTTTTATGAAGATGGCGAATGGTGGCCCGCTGAATTGATTGACGGATTAATCGTCACCTTAAAAATCTCTGCGATAAGCCTCTTTTTTACCTTAGCCATCGGGTTAGTGACGGCGCTTTTGCGACTCAGCGATTCAAAAGTAGGCAACGCAATTGGCTCCGCCTATGTAGAGCTCATTCGTAACACCCCACTGCTCGTCCAAATCTATTTGCTTTATTTTGTATTTGGACCCGTGATCGGTTTAGACCGCTTCAGTACCGCCGTTTTAGCGCTGTCCCTTTTCCAAGGGGCATACACCGCTGAGATCTTCCGTGCGGGCTTAAACAGCATTCCAAAAGGGCAGTTTGAGGCAGCAAAAAGCTTAGGGCTATCCCCTTTCTTTGCCTACAAAGACGTGATTCTTCCTCAGGTACTTCAACGTACTCTGCCACCACTGACGAACGAAGTAGTTTCACTGATTAAAAACTCTTCTATCGTCAGCGTGATGGCGATTTTCGACCTGACAACAGAAGCGAGAAACATTGTATCTGAGACGGCGATGCCGTTTGAAATTTGGTTTAGCGTGGCAGCAATCTACCTTGCTCTCACATTGTCACTATCTGGCTTATCCGCTTGGCTGGAACACAAACTGGGAGCCAGTTGGCGAAAATTATAAGGAGATAACGATGAAGTTATTCAAAGCGACCATCATCGCATTATTGGGACTTGCTATTGCTTTGCCTTCGCTTGCACAAGAAGAAGCAACGACCCCAAATGTGGACCAAATTAAAGAGCGCGGCACGCTTCGCGTCGGTATGTCGACTTTCGTACCTTGGGCAATGCGTAACAAACAATGCGAATTGATCGGTTTTGAAATTGATGTAGCAAAACGCCTCGCCGCAGATTCGGGCTTGAAAGTGGAGTTTGTACCAACCGCTTGGGACGGGATCATCCCTGCTCTACTTGCTAAAAAGTTTGATGTCATCATTGGTGGCATGTCGATCACACCAGAGCGTTCCAAGAGCGTATTGTTCACCCAACCTTACTCTCATTCTGGCGTTCAAATCTCTGCAAACAAAGAGTTAGCTTCAGGCTTTAGTGAGTTTTCAGACTTTGATTCTCGCCGTGTAAAAATTGCAGCTCGACGTGGTGCGTTCACAGTGCAAGTCGCACGTGAGACATTCCCGAAAGCGAAAATTCTTCAATTTGATGATGACGCTCAAGCATTCCAAGAAGTCCTGAACGGTAATGCTCACGCTGTCATTGCTTCAAGCCCGAAACCAGAACATGAAGCAATCAAGCACGCAGACAAACTGTTTATTCCGTTTACTGAGCGCCTATCAAAAGGGAACGAAGCGTTTGCGGTTCGCTTAGGTGAAGAAGATAAAAAAGCACTCTTCAACCAATGGATTGAAGATCGTACACAAGATGGCTGGCTAGATGAACGTTACGAATACTGGTTCTCTACATTAGATTGGCAAGATCAAATCGCACAAGGTCAGTAACCCTTGATGGCTCGTTGTTTGAGCGAGCCACTCTTTTACCACGTTCACATCGGAGTTTAAGTTTTTGAGCGGACAAACCACCACACGCCTTGCACCTAACAAAGTAAAATCAGGCTTTTTCTTGAGTCGTTTTAATCTACTTGATTGGGTGCTGCTTGCCATCTGTGCATTAGTTGGGGGTTGGCTCTATCATCGCTCCACCGTAGGGGTGAACTACATCTGGCATTGGAAGGAAGCGCTGGAACTGCTATTGACGCCAAGAGCAGACGGCAGCTTACCCTACTTCTTCCAGGGGTTGATTTCGACTTTACGTCTGAGTTTATGGGGCATTGCCCTGGCAGTCGTATTTGGTACCGTTCTTGGTTTGGCGCGTTTTTCTGATTCTGTTTGGTTACGCACACCTACGAATACATTCATTCAATTGGTGAGAAACATACCTCCATTGGTGTTTGTATTCATTTTCTATTTCTTTATTTCCAACCAATTAATTCCCCTGCTCGGATTAGAAGATCGGTTGCGTAACTATCGTGGCGAACCTAACGCGCTTCAACTCTTCTTATTTGGTCCTGCTAACCTTTGGGAAAACCTCGCGTCTGGGGTGTTATGTGTTGGCTTACTTTCTTCTGCTTACATTGCAGAAGTCGTGCGTGCTGGATTGCAAAGCGTCGATAAAGGCCAATGGGAAGCCGCAGATTCACTTGGCCTTTCTCGCTGGGTAAAATACCGCTTTGTCATTGCGCCACAAGTGCTAAAAGCCATTACACCCGCACTTGCCGGGCAAACTATCGCCTTGGTGAAAGACACGTCAATCGTATCGCTGATCTCAATTCAGGAGATGACTTTTGTTGGCACAGAAATAGCGAACTCGTCTGGCTACATTTTTGAGATCTGGCTTATAGTGGGATTGGTTTATTTCCTCATTTGCTTCGGGCTATCCCTATTTTTTAGATACATCGAGAAAAAATCAGCATCCTATTCCAATTAGCAATTAGCAATTAGCAATTAGCAATTAGCAATTATCGCGTGTTTAGCATCTGTAATTTTCGAAAGTAAAACTTATCAAAAAGACTAATTTCAAGGGATTCATTTTTGCATTCAGTCATTACTTTCACCTCATCAAGCCAATAAACATCTGCTAATAATTGAATGTCTTTGGCCAATAATTCACATTCTGCCGTAGTCATTTCCTCTAGCCTCTGACTCCAGCAGCGTGATATGTCTACTATCAATACCCTTTCCAACTCCAAGTACAAATGGCTATAGCTATAAAACAAGGATTCGACATCATCAGAATAGGTAATGACCAAAGTGCATTCCCCTTCCCCGATATCACAAATTCGGTATTTTCTATCATTTAAGTAGATGGCACGTTCCATAGTTATTTCCTCAGTAAGCGTTGTTTACCCCCTTATTATTATTATTTTTTGTTTTCAACGATACGAATTAGAGAAATTCATAATTGATGACGCAGATATGAATTTCTCTAAACCATTTCAACACGATTTCATTGCCTTTATTGTTACCACATCGTTTTACCGCAGAGGAATTGCAGTATTCATCCGATATCTCCTCGTTAAAGGAACATAACGAGCCTTCGGCAACGCAATAAAGACTCAACATGCTTAACCTACTCAAACAAGAATACAAATTGCCTTTAGGTATTCTCGCCGTACTGTTTTTTAAGCTTATTGGCGACAACCTTCTGACTGGCGGTTTAGCACCAATTTCCTACGTACTGACAACGGGTGTCCTGTTCTATGTGGTCATGGTCGCGATCTTCTCGGTGGTACGCCACTCTGACGCGCTTGCCATCAAACTAGGCGATCCTTACGGCACTCTCATCCTTACCCTTTCCGTTGTACTGCTCGAAGTCATCATGGTCTCATCCGTCATGCTTACCGGTGATTCAAACCCGTACTTAGCAAGGGACACTATGTTTGCTGTTGTTATGGCAGTGTTGAATGGCTTTGTAGGTATTACCTTGCTGATCGGAGGTTTGAAGTATCACACTCAAACCTACAATCTAGATGGCATCAAGGCCTACTTGGTAGCAATTATTCCACTGGCGCTACTTTGTTTGGTGCTGCCTAACTTCACCAGTACGGATGCCTTCGGCAACATGTCGACTAGCCTAACGTGGACATTGGTGCTCGCTTCGATTGCGCTCTATGCCGTGTTCCTCTTTGTTCAGACACGAAGCCATACCAGTTATTTTATCGATGCGGATAATGAGGACTGTCACGATCACCATGGGCCACTTCATAGCAATGCATTCCATACCATCATGCTCGTCAGCTATCTCGTCGTGATCATCTTACTTGCGAAAAGCCTGGCGATTCCAATCAATGATGGTATCACCGTCATGGGCGCACCAGCAGCATTAGGTGGATTGGTGGTTGCGTTGATCATTCTTGCTCCAGAAGCCGTCGGCGCAGTCAAAGCAGCGGTAACCAATCAACTGCAGCGTGCGATGAATCTCTTTTTCGGTTCAGTACTTGCGACGATAGCGCTGACCGTCCCAGCGGTACTGCTGATATCTGGCGTAATGAACGAGCCAATTCGTTTGGGCCTTGCACCTGCAGAAATGGTATTGCTCGGCGCAACGCTCCTCATGACCAGTGTGAGCTTCAGTAACGGTAGAACCAATTCACTCAATGGGGCCACGCACCTCATTCTATTCTTCGCCTACATCATTTTAATGTTTGATTAATCATGAAAAAGGGCTTTGGCACTCGTACGCCAAAGCCCCACGATAAATTGGAGAATGCTATGCAAGATATTCTTAGCGCAATTTGGTCACAAGATTTTGATGCGCTTCTTGAAATTAATTCCCTGCACATCTTATTGCTGTTACTCGGCGTGGTTCCATTCTTGGAGTCGAGTCTGGTGTTTTTGCCACTGCCGGGCGACGGCTTAGTCCTTTTTGTCGGTGGTCTTGTTGGGTTAGGTGCACTCGATTTTTCAAGTGCGTTAATTGTCCTCTCCCTTTGCGCATTTGTTGGTAGTGTCATTGCTTATCTGCAGGGGCGTTGGCTACACAATTCAAAGTTCATGAATAAAGCGGAACAAACTCTACCAAAAGATGCACTGCCAAAAACTCGCTCTCTATTGAATAAATACGGTTTCTTGTCCCCGTTTATTTCACGATTCATTCCTTTTGTTCGGGTACTCACGCCGATGTTAATGGGCGTGGCTCAACTTAGTTTTTGGCGAACGGTTGTTATCAGCTTCACCAGTTCTTTAACGTGGGTAGTAACACTGCTATTCATCGGCAAATGGGTGATGAGACATCCATTTATCGAACAGTATCAAGCATTACTAGCAAAGTGGTTCTTAATTGGCAGCCTCCTTTTGATGGTGACAGCAACGATCACTCTCTTTGTTCGTTTAGCCATAAACAACAACGACATGAATACCCAAGGGTAACTCCCTGTTATCAAGCCAAAACTTACTTCTAGGGCCAAAGTTATGACCTTTATAAACTTACCTTTTCAGGATAAAAGTACTTAAAACCTGTATTTCAAACTAGGTGAATGCCTCTCAAACGACAATGCGAAAAAACTGCACAACTGATTAGTCAGGCAGAGTCTCAGCAACTCGCCTCGATTTTCCACAAGCTCACAAACGAAGAACGTATCGCGATTTGGGAAATGCTCATAGATGTTAACCCGAGTTTAGCGGCCAATCTGCTCGATCATTTTTCTAACTCGGAGTTGGTCAGTTTGATGAGTCAACTCACTACGAGCACAACGATTTGTTTGTTTCAATACATACATTCAGCAGATCGTCGATTGCTTATCAAAGAATTGCCTCACGATTTACAGGTGCAGTTAAGAGCCTCATTGCCAGAAGCATAGAAGTATGAAGAACGCGCTGCGTTAAGTTACCCGCTTTACTCGGCAGGCGGTATTTGTAAAAGCGAAGTACTCAAAATCGACTCAAACGCAACAGTCGACACCTTAAGCACCATGCTAAGCGCGGAAGAACAAAATCTGGATAGATTAGAATGGCGTTACGTTGATTGCGACCTTTACTCTAACCATGGCGTACCCTCTACTTAAAGCGCTGGGCCAAAACGGAATTGATGCATTTACGCGTATCATGGGCTTTCTTCTAATTTGTATGGGCGTACAGTTCTTCACTCTAGGCATTGAAGAAATCGTTCTAGAAATAAATCATTTGCTGTAACTTTAAAAATACAAAAACGAATCTCCATAAAATATTACACCCAAATAATTAAACCATATATACCCCGTCGATAATTCGTCGGGGTATTTTTAATTAAAAAGAAAAACATGAAAATTTGAACTGCTGTAATTCATAGATTATCAAGTACCAAACCAATAATTCCTCACTCATTAAATTTTGCTCCCAGCCTAGTTTCAGTGATTACCTTGTCGATTTATCATCATCTTTTGTTATTCATTGCTTACAAAATGAACCATTGAGTTTGTCAACGATTCACATATACTAATAAGCACGATTCCTATTTATTGCTGTGAGGGTTTATGATTGATTTAAAAGATTTGGATCTCAATCTTCTCAAAATACTGAAAGCTGTCGTCGAGACTCAAAATACTCATGCAGCGGCAGATATGCTCGGCATCTCTCAAACAAGCGTGAGTCGAGGTCTGGCTAAATTAAGAGATACATTTGGAGACCAACTTTTTATCCGCAAAGCACATGGTGTTGAACCATCGGAACTGGCAGAGAAACTTGCTGAGGCATCTGATGAAATGCTCAACCCTATAATGAAAGTCGTTGAGTCGTACCATCACTTCGAGCCATTAGAATTTACAGGCGAAGTGACCATTGCAATGAATGTTTTTTTACTCGAACAATTTGGTGACGGGGTATTTAGCGCACTTAGAGAAGCGCTTCCTAAAGCAAGCTTTAAAATGCTGTACTGGCAAGAGCACAGTTTGTTAGATGTCCTTAGTGGGAATATTGACTACTTAATTCATTTTGCAGGCATGCCGTTGCCACAAGATATCTATCAACACAAACTTCAAGACATCAAAATTAGCCTTGTCGCACGCAAAGATCACCCGATCTTAAGCCAAGGTCAAGACTGGGAGGATATTCATGATATCCCTGTCGCTCGAATACTCCTAGACGGTATTAATACCAAGCGTTCACCGATTGAAGAACTATATCTCTCTAAAGGGTACCAAGTACAAGTCACACTCGCGACACACAGTGTCTCTGTCTTAATTAACAAAATCAAAAGCTCTGATGCTTTGTGTTTTGGTAGCACCTTTATGACAGTGAATGAACCTGAATTGCAGTGCTACCCTCTTCCAACGCTCCCTAAAGAAATGCACCAAGTTCAGCTTAACGGGGGTTACTTGCAATCTAAGCGCGGCTTTCCGCTTAACCAGCATCTACACCAAGCAATACAAAGCTACTTCGATTCCATTGAGCAGCCTGATTGCCTCCATGGTTTAAAAAGTACCGTTGGAACTCACATTTTACCTACACGCTAAAAATAGTAGTGATACGCAATCACTACTCTTTTGAAGATAACAAGCCAGAAGCTTATCGAACTGAAGAGGTTTTTTGGGGGTATAAAATGGTGTCTTTGATTTCATGTTTGTATTCATAGCTGAAATCAGGAAACGGAAACGCACCCTCTTCATGCCATTTTGCTACAACTTGAGCGGCTTTTGTCTTTCGCTCCTCATCATCCGAGCCCTGCTTCTTCACTAACTGGTATTGGTTGGAGTGTGCGATTTTCGCTCCAATACTTTCTACCTGCGCTAATACGGCAAAAAGAATATCTTCTTGCACGGCCATAAACTCTTCATTGTCTCGGCATCTAATATACGCCATGATGTTGATGTTGATTGAGAACTCCCCAACTCCAATTAACCTCACACGTACAGGTTCCGCTTCTGTCATTTGATGTTGGAGTAACAATCTCCGAATATTAACTATCAGAACGCGCAATTGCTCTAAACTGATCTCCGAACGTAACCTCAATACATGATCCATCCGACGTTTATCGCGCCTTTCTAAATTATCAATTTCCATATTGGCGAACTCTGAGTTCGGTATCGTAATCAAAGATCGCTCTAACGTTCGGATCCGAGTCGATCTCAACCCGATGCTTTCGATTGTTCCAAGTTTTTCACCATAACGGCAAAGTTCACCAATTTTGATTCCACCATCGGCATAGAGCGTCAACCCGTTGATCACATTCTCCAACACCGGGCGAATTGCAAGCGCGACCGCCAAACCACCCACACCTAAACCAGCAAGTATGGGCGAGATTGAGAATCCCATATACTCAATGACATAAACACCAAGCACCACAATCGTCAATCCACCGACAATTCTCGCCAAGACAGTGATGAGAGAAGAATCTACGTGCTTCCCATTGTGTTTTTTAAATACATAGATCTCTGCAAAATAGTTAAATATTGCCATGATCAACCAAGACACAGAAACGAACTGCGCAACTAAGAAAGAAGTAGCGAAAAACTGATAAATACCCCCGGTTAACCAAACACCATCATCAATGAACTTTCTGGTCATCATCAGTAGCAATACCACTGACACCAATGAAATTAACCTGCCTACTCGCCACTTGAGCCCTTTACTTTCCCACTTATCGTTCCAGCGATCGCCAAACATAAAGCTGATTTTAATCATTACTTTACATAATGACAGAACACAGGCTAATGCAAACCACTGCCACAATGGAAGTGGTCCATACAACTGGTTAAACAAAGATGGCAACGCCTGTATGTACCGCTTAGAAATCAAAGGGCCTGGGCTGGCTAAAAACGTTTGATAGTGATCATCTCTCGGCTTCACGGCGTAATCATTCGAAGCTAATGTCCGATACCAACGGGGTAAGCTCTGAACCGTCGCGGCTGAAAACAAAAATTGGTCAACATTATCTCCACTCAATTGCTTGGAGATAACAATATCGGAGTTTCCAAGACGCCAATACGACAAATCATTCTCTCTGACTTGATTAAGATCTGGCGAGCTTTCACGAACATCCAAATCAAATCGGTCAATAACCTCTCGCAGTAAAATGATTCTTTCCATCGTTACGACGGTGCGGCTGCGGTTAGGTACCAATGAGAGATCCATGGTTCTTAGAGCCTGAGCATAAGCCTGTTGAGCTTCAGGAAGTTGTAAGGTCTCATCTTGCCAATGTTTGATCACCACATCCGATGCGTACATAAAACTGGCTAATGTATCACTTGGGCTCGATGTGTCAGCCAACTTCACCGGTTCATTTGCTCGGGAGGATAAACTGATAGAAATAAGCAAAGCATAGAATAAGATTGCAATATAACGATTTAACATTATTTCTCTTCCTCCCCGTTGACTGGCTGTTTTAGACCACCGCTAGGTGCACCCTGAGTATTATTGGCTGGCTGTACCTTGGCTTGTTCCATTGGGGTTATGGAATAACCATGATCAATCAAAGATTGGTGGGTGGAATAATGGCTGACCGCTTTTAATAAAGTCGATGTACAAAAAGAGAAAAATTTACGTACTTGTTTCATGGCTGCCTCCATCAAACGAGTCACGTCCTTGTGATATGAAAAGTCAATTAGTCGAACTCAAAGCTTCAACTCTCACTAGTTAATGTACTTATCGAAGAACAAACCAAGCTCTTTCAGTGCATCGTCTGATTCTGGCATATCCACAATAAGGCCATTCATGTAATCACCGTGGGCTTGACCATCGTATACATGCAAGTGCGTGTCAACGTCTGCACTACGCAATAATCGATGCATTCGAACGGTGTCACTCAATAGAAGATCGCGAGTACCTGAGATGAAAATCGTTGGTGGAAAAGATTCTATTTCTGCATTGATTGGTGATAACAGCGGGTTATCCAAAGGCTCCCCATTGGCGTACAGATCAAATGTGCCTTGAATCACGCCTTCGCGTTGGCCAAGTGGATCAAGCCCTTTCAATGTGTGCCATGTGTCTGACGTCTCTTTTAGATCGACTGCCGGCGTCCCTGCGAACAAAGCACCTGGAGTAGGCAACCCAAGCTCTTGAAGCTTAAGTGTTGATGCCAGGGTCAAATTACCACCAGCGGACGTACCAAACATGGCAGTCGCTTCAGGAGCCTGCGTCTTTATTAGCTCTTTCCATACCGTCACCACATCATCGATAGCCGCTGGGAACGCGTGATGTGGCGGCTGGCGGTAGTCTATCGAGATAACTTGAGCACCTAAGCCGTTTGCAACCCAAATCGCTTCTCTCATTGCAGACTCTCCACCACCAAGGACAAAAGCACCACCATGGATGTGGACAAGCCACTTATCTTTGTATTCTGGTGCTATATTTTTTGGGGTCACAAGGAAGGTATCTACACCTCCAATCTGCTTCGTTTCAAACGTCGTCCCTGTCTGCTCTAGCGCGTAATGCGCAAGCTCGATACCAGATTGGTCATACATCGTTTGAAACTTTATCCATTCTTCTTTTGTGGTTGGTACAGAAACATTAAGTGGTGATTGAGTGCCTCGTTGTTCTATTAGGGCGGAAAACTCATTAGAAACACCAGTCGGGGTAGGAATAGTACGTTTGTCCAACACAGTATTTGCAAATACTGCAGAACTTGATAGTCCGATTAAAAGAGTAGGAATAAGAGTTGCTAGTTTAGATTTCATGGTCGCTCCAGTTGTTGGTTTTGGTTAACTGAAGCCATTATTCATTGAGCAAACCATAATGCCCATGAATTAGAGAAATTCAAATTTGCCCTGTCAAACCCTGCAATAATGAATTTGTCTAATTCATTAAATTTAAGGGATTCTCATGAGATAACGAACACCTAGCTTATGAGGAGGTTCCATGAAATATCTACCGATCATCACCATATTTTCTGCGTACTTAGTATTTTTCTTTTTGCTTGTAATGAGGCTTAGTCGCTAATCACATGAGTTGTTGCCTTTGATGCAGAACGCACACTCCTACATTTACCAATAAACTATCGGCGTTAATACCAGTCCAAATAAAAAACGCCGAACTGATGTCGGCGTTTTTGTTTTGATTTGCAGCAAATGGCTTAGAAAAAGTCGATCGAGTTACGACCACTCTTCGGATCGCGCACGGCTTGAGGCTTTTCTGCTTTCTTGCCTTTTTTCGCAGATTGAGACAACGCGTTTTGTTGCTCTTTCCATTTTTTATCCGCCGCTTTACGACCCGTTGATTGAGGGCCAGTACCCTTTACATTAGGTTGCTTCTCTTTGCGTGGCTTTTCTTTACGAGCAGGTTGCGCTTCTTTCTTCGCTTTCTTTTGTGCTTTTTGCTCTGCGGTTTCTGGTTCTGTTACTGGTGCGTCACACACAACCACGTAGTACTCTTGATTGAACTCAAAGAAATCACCATCGTACATCTTGCGGCGTTTACGCGTTTCTAGCTCACCATTTACAGCCACGTAACCTTCATCGATTACATGTTTAGCTTCGCCACCACCACTGACCAAGTTTGCGATTTTGAAAAGCTTGTACAGCTCAATTGGGTGCGCGTCAACGTCGATGCCAATCGCTTCGATCTCAATCTCTTCGCCTTCTAAATACTCTTCGTTTTCGTAATCTTGGGTCATGTTGTTTACTCATTTGTCTTGATGCACGGAGTTTAAACGGAATACGGCCAAATAGAAACGTGATCTTGGCGTATTCTCGCACCTGAAGGTTACTTGAGTATATACTGACCCAATAACTCTTTGAACGAGCATAAATTTTGTCCACCCCCTGCCAAATGACTTTTGCAACTGCGAACCTGTTTAATTTTATCGCACCACCGAATGCGTATTATGACTTTGAGAACATCTACTCATTTGAGCAGTGGCAAGACAAGCTCGCTTGGACCGCATCACAAGTTAACCATCTGAATCCCGACATCATTGGCTTACAAGAAGTATTTAGTATTGACGAAACCAAAACATTTTTCGCTGATATGGGTTATGAATATTTTGCCACGGTAGACACACCACATATCGAAGGGGATTACATATACTCTCGCCCTGTTGTTGCAGTAGCGTCTCGCTTTCCTATTGAACATTTTGAACCGGTAACATTCGATGAAGAGACGCTCGATGCCTTCGGTGAAGTCGACGCGCCTCTTTTCAGTCGCAAACCGATTCGAGCAATCATAGTTCACCCTATCATTGGGCATATCGCTGTTTATGTTACGCATCTAAAATCGCAACGCCCTGCCGATTCTGACACACCAGAAGAAGCAAGCAGACCCATTGCTCGCTGGCTTTCCACGCAACAACGCGGCTGGGAGGCAGCAATGCTGCGCGATGCCATGCAAAAGCAATATGCTCTCACCCCAATGCCGACTGTGTTGATGGGCGACATGAACCAACCCATCACTTCAACAAGCGTAAATCGTGTCTTAGTCGAAAAATTCGGTGACAGTGTCATCGACCTAAAGCTTGGTGATGGTTGGGAACTGCAAATCGCGCCAACATTAGAACCACGCCCAGCAACCCATTACCACTTCGCAAAAGGAAACGTGTTGGATTACATCTTATTGTCGCAAGAGTTCAACTCGCATGCAGATGTATCGATTGCAGAAGTGACGAGTTACCAAGTACTTGATGCGCACTTAATCAATCCGTCTTTTGAGAGAGATAAGAACGCCAGCGACCACGCATTTGTGGCGCTGACGGTAGAGATTAAGCTTTAAATTGCATCTCGATAACGCTTAACAATCCTACGAGGGATAAGCTCAATACCCGCTTTATAGCGTTTTGCCGATGCATTTAAAGCCAGCTCCATCGCGCTGTCGGCAATCAGTTCGAATTGCTGAGGCAACGAGTTAATTTTGATTGGTAGGAAGTCCAGTAAACGGTTGTCGCCAAACGTCGCTAAACGCACTTTTCCCATGAGATCCGGCTTTTCTAACATCACGTCTAATACACCTTCAAGCAAGGTGTAAGACATGGTCACAACCGCATCTGGAAGCTTGCCTTGGGCAATCCAGCCTTCGAGCACTTTCTTACCTTCTTCCCGAGAGAAGTGCTGGCCGTAGCCAACCGAAACGGTTTTACCTTCTTGCTGGCATGCTGAACGAAAACCCAACTCACGCTCTTTCGATACTTGTAGCTCTTCCAATGCACCGATAAGGCCGATCGTTTCAATATCAGAAGAGAGGACCGATTCGGTAAGTTCAAACGCCGCATCAAAATCTTCACTGATCACGCAGCAGAAATGCTCATCGTCCATCGGGCGGTCAAGTGCGATAACGGGCGTGCCTGAGTTTTGTAACTTCAAATAGAATTCACTTGCGGCTGGCATACTGCTCGCAACGAATAACGCATCGATTCGGCGACTCACTAGAGCTTCAGCCACCTTTTCTTCGGTTTGCGGATCATCATCTGAGCAACCAATTAAAATCTGGTATCCCGCTTTACGCGAGTTTTGTTCAATCAGTTTCGCCAACCTTGCATAACTGGTGTTCTCTAAGTCGGGAATGATTAACCCAAATGAGCGTGAGTTCCCCGCACGTAAAGAAGAGGCCGCGTGATCTGGTTTGTAATTATATTGCTCAACAACCGCCATCACTTTCTTTTGTGTCTTCTCGCTGATGCGGTACTTCTGCGCTTTTCCATTTATTACATAGCTTGCTGTGGTCTTAGAAACCCCTGCTAATTTCGCTATTTCATCCAGTGTCATATCCTAAGCCTTACTATGTGCGCCGGATCATATTAATACATCAACGATCCTAAGATAAGTTGAATTATACGCTGAACCGATTCAGTATAAAAGCTGAAAGGATTCAGCAAAACTTAAAAGTTGACGGGAGTCACCTAAATCAATCGTTAAGCACTGACAGGTTAACATCTGATTTTAAACAGTTTCGCTGAATGCTTTAAAAATTTAATTACCTGCCGAATCGATTCAGTTTGATATTAAGCGAATAGACACGTTCAGCAAAAAATACACTCTCGGCGTTGCGCGCTGCGTAACCAAGATGAATTAGAAATAGAGACCTTAAGGCTGGAGAAGCACCATGCTTAAGCTAAATAAGAACGATATTACCCTTTCACAATCTGCGACAGATAAATTTGAAGCGATCAAAAGCATCGCTCAAAGCCTGACTAACAAAGGTCTGGTTGAACAAGGTTATGTAGAAGGCATGCTAAACCGAGAAAACCAAAACTCAACATTCTTGGGTAACGGCATCGCGATTCCACACGGTACAACCGATACACGTTCAATGGTGAAAACCACTGGCGTAGCCGTTCATCACTTCCCTGAAGGTGTTGAATGGGGCGATGGCAACCAAGTCTTCGTGGCTATCGGTATCGCGGCAAAATCCGATGAGCACTTGGGCATTCTTAAGCAGCTAACCAAAATATTAGGTGCTGACGGCGTGGAAGCGCGTTTACGCAATGCGAAAAATGATGACGAGCTCATTGCCCTACTTCATGGTGACGTTCAGCTAGAAGCCGATTTCGATGCTTCCCTTATTCAGCTGCTATTCCCAGCAAGCGACATGGTTCAAATGAGCGCCGTTGCCGGTGGTTTACTAAAAAATACTGGCTGTACCGGTAATGAGTTCGTCGCTGATCTAGTAACCAAAACACCAACGCATCTTGGTCAAGGTCTATGGCTAGTCGGTAGCGATAAGCAAGTGACTCGCACTGGCGTTTCTTTTGTTTCTACTGCTAACGACTGTGAGTTTGAAGGCGAGAAAGTACGTGCGCTGATTGCATTCGCCGCTTGCAACAATGCTCACCTATCTATCCTAAGTACGATCTCAAAGCTTGTGTTCAACAACGAACACAACAAACTACTGGATGCGACTGTAGAACAAGTTTTGGCGCTATTCAAAGGTGAGGAAATGGCAACCGAAACAGCTGAAGATGGCAACACGGCAACATTTAAGATCAAAAACGCACACGGTCTACACGCTCGTCCAGGCGCAATGCTGGTTGCAGAAGCAAAGAAATTCGAATCAAACATTCGCGTAGCAAACCTAGATGGAGATGGCAAAGCCGTCAACGCGAAAAGCTTAATGAAAGTGATCGCACTTGGTGTGAAACACGGCCACCAGCTTCAATTCTCTGCTGACGGTTCAGATGCAGCGCAAGCACTTGAGTCTATCGGTAAAGCGATCGCGTCTGGTCTTGGTGAAAGTTAAGGAGCGGATTCATGACAGCAACATCTCACTCTATAACGGCAACAACAACTGCAACAAATAAGGTCGTTACCATCACGCTTAACCCAGCGCTTGATCTAACAGGTTCGCTAAACACGTTAAAAGTCGGTTCAGTAAGCCTTGTAGAAAACAGCAACCTACACGCAGCAGGCAAAGGCGTAAACGTCGCCAAAGTGCTGAGCGATCTTGGTGCTGATGTGACGGTGACCGGTTTCCTAGGTAAAGACAACCCAGAGCTCTTCCACCAGCTATTTGCGGAAATCGGTGTGAACAATGAGTTTGTTGAGGTGGAAGGTGCGACGCGCATCAACGTAAAACTGGTTGAAGTCGATGGTCAAGTCAGTGACATCAATTTCCCTGGCGTTCAAGTAACCGCAGAAGAAATCGTGCGCTTTGAACAAACCCTATTCCGTCTTGCAGAAACACACGACTACTTTGTGCTTGCTGGCAGCCTACCAGGTGGTGTGACTGCTGAGCAATGTGCAGAGTGGATTGAAAAGCTGCGTCAACTGGGCAAAAAAGTGTTGTTCGATAGCAGCAAAGCCGCTCTTCGTTCAGGTATCGATGCACATCCATGGCTTATTAAACCAAACGATGAAGAGCTAAGCGACTTTGTAGGCGATCACCTAGAAACACCAGAGCAATGCCAGGCTGCGGCGCAAACGCTAAGCGACAAAGGCATCGAAAACATCGTGGTTTCAATGGGAGCAGACGGCGTAATGTGGCTAAACCAAGGTGAATGGCTGCGCGCACAACCACCTCGTATGAATGTGGTAAGCACAGTAGGTGCAGGTGACACGCTCGTTGCTGGTCTGTGCTGGGGCCACATGCAGGTGATGCCAAAACACGATTTGCTGCGCTTCGCGACGGCGCTTTCTGCCCTAGCAGTGAGCCAAGTTGGCGTTGGCCTAACCAGTCAGGAAGAACTGGAGAACATTAAGCTCCAAACACAAGTAACCGAGCTTTACCCTAATACGAACTTAGACAATAACTAAGGAACAGAAGGTTATCAGTATGAATATTGCCATTATTACAGCTTGCCCAAGTGGTGTTGCGAACAGCATCATTGCGGCAGGCCTACTAGAACAAGCAGCAGCTAAGTTGGGTTGGAACGCAAAAATTGAGTGTCAATCAAGCGTGGTTGAGCCAACACGGCTAACAGACGCTGACATTGAACAAGCAGAAGTGATCGTCATTGCGGCTAACACTCCAGTTGATACTTCTCGTTTCGTAGGTAAAAAAGTCTACCAAGCAGATATCAGCACCGTTGCAAAAGACGCATCTGCATTCCTACAAACTGCGGTAGAAAACGCAGCAACGCTAGAGCAAGCAATCACCGTTGCAGCGACAGTAGAAAGCGCATCAGCAACGAAGAAAATCGTTGCGATCACCGCATGTCCAACAGGCGTTGCGCATACCTTCATGGCAGCAGAAGCGCTAGAAGAAGAAGGCAAACGTCGCGGTCACCAAATCAAAGTGGAAACGCGTGGTTCAGTAGGTGCGAAAAACCAACTGACTGACCAAGAAATCGCAGACGCGGATTTGGTTATCATTGCGGCTGACATCGAAGTGCCGCTTGATCGTTTTAATGGCAAAAAGATGTACCGCACGAAAACCGGTCCAGCTCTGAAGAAAACCGCAGAAGAGATGGATAAAGCATTCGAACAAGCGACCGTGTACCAGCACTCTGGCGCATCTAGCGCTTCATCAGCCACAGACGAGAAAAAAGGCGCATACAAACACCTAATGACAGGTGTATCACACATGCTTCCTGTTGTGGTTGCTGGTGGTTTGATCATCGCCCTATCCTTCGTATTCGGTATCGAAGCGTTTAAAGAACAAGGTACGCTTGCAGCCGCGCTAATGAAAATCGGTGGTGACTCTGCATTCGCTTTAATGATTCCTGTACTTGCTGGTTACATCGCATTCTCTATCGCTGACCGTCCGGGTCTGGCTCCGGGTCTGGTTGGCGGTATGCTAGCAAGTTCGACTGGCGCGGGTTTCCTAGGTGGTATCGCTGCGGGTTTCATTGCAGGTTACGCAGCGAAGTTCCTTGCAGATAAAGTAACACTTCCCCAATCGATGGAAGCGTTGAAACCAATTCTGATCATCCCATTTGTTGCAACGCTATTTACAGGCCTTGTGATGATTTACATCGTGGGTGGTCCGGTTTCTGGCATCATGAATGCCCTGACTGACTTCCTGAACAACATGGGCTCTGACAGCGCAGTGCTACTAGGTATTATCCTTGGCGCAATGATGTGTTTCGACTTGGGTGGTCCGGTGAACAAAGCGGCTTACGCGTTCGGTGTTGGTCTGTTAGCTTCTCATACTTACGCACCAATGGCAGCAATCATGGCGGCGGGTATGGTCCCTGCGCTAGGTATGGGTCTGGCGACGTTTATTGCGCAGAACAAGTTTGAACAAACTGAACGTGAAGCAGGTAAAGCATCGTTCGTACTGGGTCTGTGCTTCATCTCTGAAGGTGCAATCCCATTCGCTGCGAAAGATCCAATGCGTGTTATTCCTGCGTGTATGGCAGGTGGCGCTCTAACCGGTGCTCTATCAATGCTGTTTGGTGCAAAGCTGATGGCACCACACGGTGGTCTGTTCGTACTGCTCATCCCTAACGCTATCTCTCCAGTATTGATGTACTTGGCAGCCATCGCAGCAGGTACAGCGGTAACGGGTTTCACTTACGCATTCCTAAAGAACAAAGCAGAAGCAAAACAACAAGCAGCCGCTTAATCAATGCTGAGCAGCTTATGCTTACCTAGTTTACGAGTGCTTAGCCTTTATAATGCCTCTCTCGATTTGGCATTCGACACCTCCCTCTAGCTTCGGCTTAGGGAGGTGTTTTTTATTGGGTGCATAAAACACAAAGGGCGACACACTTTTCACTATTAGTGGTCGCCCTTTTCTTATGCTCTCTATGCAGTGGTCGGTTTAATCCTGAACAGTGGCAAACATGACTGGCACAACGATCAGTGTCAGCACGGTAGAAAAACCAAGGCCAGCCGTAATCGTAATCGTAAAGGTTGAAGCTTCTAATCACCCAAATGCGAGAAACGACGTTACTCCGCCAACCGCGAGGAGATCGATGAACAGCTGGCTTTGACCATATCAGCCGCGACAAGATCGTTAACGACAAGTAACTTTACCGGTTTGATGAGTGGTTCCTATGGTTCTGATACGGCTTTATTACAACCCGCTAGCATCACTGAGAGGCCCAATGATGCAAGAGACCTGGCCACAAGACGCCCAGCACCGTGATAAATTGCTGATCAATCACTGAGGTCTGTTCAATACGATCATGGCAAACCAGTTTGGCATCGCAAAAGAAGACATGCTTCAGCCAGCGAAACTAAGCGATATTGTTATTGAAGTACGCTGCCCTATTGATGAGTTAATCGCTTAATCAACGTCTTTCAAACGAACATAAAAAATGCCGAGCTTGCTGCTCGGCATTTTTTATGTTTTATCATTTCAGAGAGTGCGACACGGCGGTTATACAGCGCGTGGAGAGTAGATTCCTAGTCTCGCTTGAGCTCGCTGGAATGACAACACTAGTTTAACTAAATCAATAAATTAAACTAATTAACCGCGGTAGTAACGTTGTGGTACGAATGGCATTTTCTCTACCGTCATTGGTAGCATTTTGCCGCGTACTTCTGCAAACAGCTCAGTGCCAATAGCGGCTAAATCCGCACGCACATACCCCATTGATACTGGCTTGCCCGCATTAGGACCCGCTGTACCACTGGTTACCACACCAACCTTGTTGCCGTCCGAATCAAACAACTCAGCACCTTCACGCACTGGCGCTTTAGTTTGACCAACCAAGCCGATGCGCTTACGTGCCACATCTTTCGTCTCTATCTGCTTAAGAATGATGTCTGCCCCCGGGAAGCCCCCCGCACGTTCACCGTCCGTACGACGCACTTTTTGAATACCCCATAGCAGGCTTGCCTCTACAGGTGTCGTTGTGGTGTCTAGGTCGTGACCGTATAAGCACAGACCACACTCAAGGCGTAGTGAGTCACGCGCGCCAAGGCCGATCCACTCGACTTCTTCTTCGCCCGTCAGTTTACGTGCAAGTTCTTCTGCTTTGTCAGCTGGTACCGAGATTTCGTAACCATCTTCGCCGGTGTAACCACTACGAGAAACAATGCACTCTACGCCAAGCAGTTCAACTTTACGTACATCCATAAACAACATCTCTGCCACTTCTGGAGCAAAACGCGCCAGCACTTGTGCCGCTTTAGGACCTTGAATCGCAAGCAGTGCGCGATCATCAATGATTTCCAGCTCAATACCAGATGGAAGATGCGCTTGAAGGTGTGCAATGTCTTGCTCTTTACAGGCAGCGTTCACAACAACAAACAGATGATCGCCAAGGTTCGCCACCATCAAGTCGTCCATGATGCCGCCTTGCTCATTGGTAAAGAACGCGTAACGCTGCTTGCCTGCACCTAAATCAACAATATCCACCGGAACCAATGTTTCTAGAAATGCTGCTGCACCATCACCAATCAAACGAAGTTGACCCATATGAGAAACATCAAACAGACCTGCCGCGTCGCGCGTGTGTAAATGTTCTTTCTTTACGCCCAGTAGGTATTGAACAGGCATGTCGTAACCCGCGAACGGGACCATCTTTGCGCCTGCTTCAACATGAAGTGCATGCAGTGGTGTTTTCAGAAGTTCTTGAGTCATTTTCGTCTCCATTTAGATAGACCCGATGATGCTGTCGGCATTCATTGTATTTCCAATAATAAACACGGCTGATTCAATTTTGCACGAACAAGACATCACTCGACGTTCAAAAATGTGATTTTTAACATTTTTATCACAACAAAGCGCACAAAAAATACGCTTTTATGAGTGATATACCATCAACAGAGCGTAATATTAACGTATTCAAAACGAATAGCAATCGTTTGCTTTCGCTATAGGAAATTTACAACTACTTATCACTATTTGGCCGTTACCCACAAAATGTGCGCATCTTCCTCACTCACACTGGTCAACATATGGCCCATGTTCGCGTCATAATACACACTGTCGCCTTCGCTTAATACAACAGGCTCATAGAACTCAGAATAAAACATAACCTCACCGGATAAGATGAGCAAAAACTCTTCTCCATCATGGCGAACCCAATCTTTGTATTCATCAAAACTGCGAGCTCGAATTTGGCTCTTAAACGGCATCATTTTTTTATGGGAAAGTTGCGTCGCCAGCAGCTCATGTTCATAGGTTTGCGTTGGGTGCGGTTTACCCTCTTTCTTTTTAGTGACATCCCTACGCCCTGTCGCCACCTTTTTTCTCGGCGGTTCAAATAGTTGCGGCATGTCAATTTGTAAGCCATGCGCCAATTTTTGCATTGCTTGGAAGGTAGGAGAGATCTGCTCGTTTTCAATCTTACTCAGTGTAGAGCGCGCAAGACCAGTACGTTGGCTCGCCTCTTCTAAAGTAATACCAAGTTTTGAGCGGATATCTTTAATGCGCTGACCGAGCTTAAGCGGCTCTATGTTCTTATCATTATGCTCTTTCGCCAACGTCATCGACGGGTATTCATCGTATACACTTTCTGCCATAAATCCCTCTTTAAAAATTCCATTATCCCTTCCTATTTAGCATTGTGCATGAACCCTATAGTGGATAAAAGTCCACCACGTTAATTAAAGCGTGCTCTTGTTAACAAAACCAGAAATCTTGTTTCCTATAGGAAATTTCGGGTTGATTATTCATACTGCAAACGCTATGTTACCAACTTGTTAGATGCGGAGATGCACATTTCTGTAAGAGATTGGATACGAGAAAGCACAATCCGACGGCGTTTGCCCACTTATTTCGGGCCGAAGTTCACTCTGTTCTGCTTTGCAGTTCAGCTGTTTTGAGGATAAATGAGCCACCATCGCAATCAAACAACTATTTCTACTGCGGGTTCATTTTACAATTTTGAAGGTCAACTACCATGAACAAGAGTTACCCTAACTACAGCTTGGAAAACTTTTTCTCTACCAACCTCTCTGCGACAGATGATGCGGTTTTTGCAGGCATTCAGGCAGAATTCGCTCGCCAAAACGAACAAATCGAACTTATCGCTTCTGAGAACATCGTGTCTAAAGCGGTAATGCAAGCTCAAGGCACATGCCTAACCAACAAATATGCGGAAGGTTATCCAGGTCGCCGTTACTATGGTGGCTGTGAGCACGTTGATACTGTGGAAACCATTGCTATCGAACGTGCAAAAACGCTTTTTGATTGTGAATACGCAAACGTTCAACCACACTCAGGCGCACAAGCAAACGGCGCAGTAAAACTGGCACTGCTACAACCTGGCGACACCATTCTTGGTATGTCTCTTGACGCTGGCGGCCACCTCACTCACGGAGCACGCCCAGCGCTTTCTGGTAAATGGTTTAACGCAGTGCAATACGGCGTGGATCGCGATACACTCGAAATCGACTACGAAGACGTTCGCCAACTGGCACTTGAGCATCAACCTAAAATGATCATCGCAGGTGGTAGTGCTATTCCACGTACTATCGACTTCGCAAAATTCCGTGAAATCGCCGACGAAGTTAACGCGATTCTAATGGTCGACATGGCCCACATCGCCGGTCTTGTTGCGACAGGCGCGCACCCTAGCCCACTTCCTTACGCACACGTCGTAACAACGACCACACACAAGACACTGCGCGGTCCACGTGGCGGTATGATTCTGACCAATCACGAAGACATCATTAAGAAAATCAACTCAGCGGTATTCCCAGGCTTACAAGGCGGTCCACTGATGCATGTCATCGCGTCTAAAGCGGTCGCATTTGGGGAAGCGCTTGGCCCTGAATTTAAAACTTATATTGATTCGGTGATCAATAACGCAAAAGTTCTAGCGGAAGTATTGCAAACTCGCGGGTGCGACATCGTAACTGGTGGTACTGACACGCACCTCATGCTGGTTGACCTTCGCCCTAAAGGCTTGAAAGGCAACCAAGCAGAAGAGGCGCTAGAGCGTGCAGGCATCACATGTAATAAAAATGGCATCCCATTTGATACAGAGAAGCCTATGATTACATCGGGCATTCGTTTAGGAACGCCTGCGGGGACAAGCCGCGGCTTTGGCGCTGAAGAATTCAAACTCATTGGTAACTGGATTGGCGATGTGCTGGATGGTTTGGTTAACAACCCTGAAGGTGACGCAGAAGTCGAAAAACGCGTTCGCAAACAAGTCAAAGAACTTTGCAACCGTTACCCTCTTTACCAATAAAACGATTTATTAGATCAGAATATTCCTGACAAGTTATTTGGAGATTAAGCAATGGACAAAACACTGAAGTTTACAGATAGCCATGAGTGGGTACGTGACAACGGTGACGGCACAGTAACTATCGGTATTTCAGAGCACGCGCAAGAGATGCTAGGTGACGTGGTATTCGTTGACCTGCCAGAAGTGGAAGATGAAGTCGAAGCAGGCGAAAGCTTTGCTTTGGTGGAATCTGTAAAAGCCGCTTCAGACATCTACTCACCAATCACAGGTGAAGTCGTTGAAATCAACGAAGAACTAGAAGACAGCCCAGAGCTAATCAACGAAGACCCATACGAAGGTGGTTGGATTGTGAAAGTGAAGCTTTCAGACCCATCTGAGTTGGATGACTTAAAAGATGCGGAAGAATACCTAAGCTCTATCGAAGAAGAGTAATTAGGACAATACGAAAGCTGTCCCCTTAACACCAAGTGGGCAGCTTTTTTTCTAGGTTCGGACGTATAATTAAATGTGTCAGATGACCATTTCCGATACCCGAACCAAGGAGTAGGTAAAGGACAATGACTGAATTACTTCAAAGCCTCAGCACACAAAACGAGTTCGTTGCTCGCCACAATGGACCAAACAAATCTGATCAACAGAAAATGTTGGAAGCGATCAACGCCGTTAGCCTTGATGCGCTTATCGACGAAACCGTACCAGCGCAAATTCGCCTAGAAAAACCACTCACACTGGCAGAAGCAAAAAGCGAAGCCGACATGCTGGTTGCAATGCGCAAGTTCGCTGATCAGAACCAAGTTAAACGTACCTTCATTGGTCAGGGTTACTACAACACCTTCACGCCTAACGTGATTCTACGTAACGTGATGGAAAACCCGGGCTGGTATACCGCTTACACCCCTTACCAACCAGAGATCTCACAAGGTCGTCTAGAAGCCCTTCTAAACTATCAACAAATGGTGATGGATCTAACGGGAATGGAAATCGCGAATGCGTCATTGCTGGATGAAGCAACGGCAGCGGCAGAAGCGATGACACTTTGTAAGCGTGCGGGTAAGAGCAAGAGTAACGTATTCTTCGTTGCTGACGACGTTCATCCACAAACCATCGAAGTGGTAAAAACGCGTGCGAAATTCATCGGTTTTGAAGTCTTAGTCGGTTCTCTAGACTCACTACCAGAGCAAGATGTATTCGGCGCACTCGTTCAATATCCTGGCACAACGGGTGAAGTTCGTGACCTAACGGATATCATCGCAAAAGCACAAGCGAATAAAACGCTGGTAACTATCGCGACCGACCTATTGGCTTCTGCCCTACTAAAACCTGCGGGTGAAATGGGCGCAGACGTGGCAATTGGCTCTGCACAACGTTTCGGCGTGCCTATGGGGTACGGCGGTCCACACGCAGCCTTCATGGCAACACGTGACAAGCACAAGCGTACTATGCCAGGTCGTGTTATCGGTGTTTCTATCGATACTAACGGCAACCAAGCACTGCGCATGGCAATGCAAACGCGTGAGCAGCACATCCGCCGCGAAAAAGCGACATCAAACATCTGTACCGCTCAAGCACTGCTAGCCAACATGGCTTCTTTCTACGCGGTTTACCACGGCGCAGAAGGTCTACGCACTATTGCACGTCGTACGCACCACATGACAGCAATCCTAGCGGCTGGCCTAACAAAAGGCGGCTTTGAGCTTGCTCACAACAGCTTCTTCGACACCATCACCATCAACACAGGTGCACAAACCGAAGATCTATACGCGAAAGCACTAGCCGCAGACATCAACCTGCGTAAGCTTGGTACTCAGCTAGGTGTAAGCTTCGACGAAACCACAACTGTGGCAGACGTAGAAGCCCTATTCGCGGTATTCGGTGTGAAAGAAGACGTGGTAGCACTATCCACTGAAATCGCAGGTAACGAGTTTGCAGCCATTCCAGAAGCTCTGCGCCGCACAACAGAGTACTTAACTCACCCTGTGTTTAACACGCACCACAGCGAAACACAGATGATGCGTTACCTGAAACAGCTAGAGAACAAAGACTTCTCGCTCACGCACGGCATGATCCCTCTGGGCAGCTGTACGATGAAGCTGAACGCAGCAGCAGAGATGATTCCGGTAACTTGGCCTGAGTTTGGTTCGATCCACCCATTCGCACCAGCAGAACAAGCCGCTGGTTACGCAGCGCTAGCAAAAGATCTTAAAGAGAAGCTATGTGAAATCACAGGCTACGACGCATTCTCACTGCAACCAAACTCTGGTGCATCGGGTGAGTACGCAGGTCTTATCGCGATTCAACGCTACCACGAAAGCCGTGGCGAAGGTCACCGCAACGTATGTTTGATCCCAAGCTCTGCGCACGGTACGAACCCTGCGACAGCGTCTATGGTGTCAATGAAAGTTGTCGTGGTTAAGTGTGATGACGAGGGCAACATCGACATCGACGACCTAGCAGTGAAAATCGAAAAGCACAAAGACAACCTATCAAGCATCATGATCACTTACCCTTCTACGCACGGCGTATATGAAGAGCAAGTGAAAGAAGTGTGTGAAATGGTTCATGCTGCGGGCGGTCAGGTTTACCTAGACGGCGCAAACATGAATGCACAGGTTGGTCTAACAACGCCGGGCTTTATCGGCTCAGACGTTTCTCACCTAAACCTACACAAAACCTTCTGTATCCCACATGGTGGTGGCGGTCCGGGTATGGGGCCTATCGGTGTGAAATCACACCTAGCGCCTTTCCTACCAGGCCACATTGAAAATGGTGCAGACGGCGAAAACTTCGCAGTATCGGCAGCGGATATGGGTAGTGCATCTATCCTGCCTATCTCTTGGGCTTACATCGCAATGATGGGGGAAGCAGGCCTTACTGACGCAACAAAAGTGGCGATTCTGAACGCCAACTACGTGATGGAAACGCTGCGCCCACACTACCCTGTTCTTTACCGTGGTACGAATGGCCGCGTCGCGCACGAATGTATTATCGACATTCGTCCACTGAAAGAAGAAACAGGCATCAGCGAAGAAGACATCGCCAAGCGTCTTATGGACTACGGTTTCCACGCACCAACCATGTCGTTCCCTGTAGCAGGCACGCTAATGGTTGAGCCAACGGAATCGGAAGACCTAGAAGAGCTAGACCGCTTCTGTGATGCGATGATCGCAATCCGTGAAGAGATGACGATGGTTAAGAACGGTGAATGGCCGCTGGATAACAACCCGCTTGTTAATGCGCCACACACTCAAGTTGACCTTGCGAAAGAAGAATGGAATCGCCCTTACTCTCGTGAGCTTGGCTGCTTCCCTTCTAAAGCAACCAAATCTTGGAAATACTGGCCAACAGTAAACCGCGTAGATAACGTATACGGCGACCGTAACCTAATCTGCTCGTGCCCAAACATCAATAACTACGAAGATTAATTTTTGCAGTGATCACAGATAACCAAGTTGGAAACCGATAACTAAGTTGGAAACTAACTTGAATAACAAAAGGCGAACCAAATGGTTCGCCTTTTGTCTATGTGCCGTTTTTAGTCTCGTATGACTTCATATTTGAGGTACTAAGAACTCAGGTCGTTCTACCCCATAATCATAATCAGTGAAAGAAACTAATCCACAGCTAACAACCTGATTATAAACTTCATCACTTAAGAGTATCGACGCGTCTTTAATAAAATAAGCGCTCTCTTCAATAGCAACTGACAAATTAAATTCAAGAAAATAAAATCATTAACGCTCAGTGTTAATAAATAACCTATGTCCATTATATCGTTCAAGATTAGTAATCTTATCTCATTTCAAGAGCTCATTCTGGCACAATCTGAACACTTAGAGTAAAATATGGAAAGAGAAAAAGTATTGGTTCAGGTGTTCGGAATCAACCGTAAATAATCGCTCGCAATCACCGAAATACGCAACAAAGTTGCTTAAAGGGGATGATAATAATATGGCCACCGTCTATGTAAGCATTGGAAGCAACATTAACCGCGAACATCACATCACAGAATCTATCCATGCATTAAATAATCGCTTTGCACCTCTGCGCATTTCTAATTTCTACGATTGCCAGTCTGTTGGTTTCGAAGGGGATAACTTTCTAAACCTCGTCGTTGGATTCGAATGTGACCTCCCTGTCGCACAACTGGCTAAGGTTTTACATCAAATCGAATTAGAGAATGATCGCAAGCGTGAGACGAAAGCGTATGCTTCACGTACTCTAGATATCGATATCCTTCTTTATGGTAATCAAGTAGGCATTATCGACGGAGTAGAGCTGCCTAGATGCGAAATCACCGAGTACGCTTTTGTGCTTCGACCTTTAGTCGATGTTGCCGCGCAAGAACTTCACCCCACTCTAAACATCTCTTTTCAGCACATCTGGAATAACTTCGATCAGTTGAGTCAGAAAACCGAACTTATCCCTTTTAAGCTCAGTTTCACTGAGTCCTTGCAACTGCCGTAAGAAAGAACGACTGACATTTACTTCTAAGGATCGGAAACTGCTATGAATCACAACGCCATTATTACCATTACAAATCTCAGACTAAGAACTTTTATAGGTTTCAACGAAGAAGAGAAAACTAAGCAGCAAGACATCATTATAAATGCAGAAATCCATTACCCCGCGAACAACCTTTGTCTCGCAGACGATGTGGACCATGCACTTAACTACAAAAACATCTGCAAAAGAATTATTCAACATGTCGAATCCGGAAGATTTTTGCTTTTAGAAAAGTTAACCAGCGACGTACTCAGCATTTGTATAGATCATCCATGGGTACGATACGCTCAAGTTAGAATTGATAAACCTCATGCTTTACGTTTTGCCGACTCCGTCTCGCTCACCCTGAGCTATGAGGCAGACCACGACAATAATTCAAAAGGAGCGAATAAATGCTAACCACTGAAGCTGAAAAAGTAAGAGAAGCTTTGCTCGCAAGAGGACTAGAAACACCGATGACACCAAGCAAAATGGACAATGATGAGAAGTACAGCCGCATCAAAGGACTTTTAACTGAAGTTGTCAGTACTCTTGGACTGGATTTAACCGATGACAGTCTCGCTGAAACACCTCACCGCATTGCAAAAATGTACGTTCATGAGATATTTTCAGGGCTCGATTACAATAACTTTCCAAAAATCACTGTGATAGACAACAAAATGTCTCTTAATGAAATGGTTAAGGTATCAGACATAGATTTAACATCGACGTGCGAACATCACTTCATCACCATCGATGGTTTAGCACAAGTTGCCTATATCCCTGAATCCAAGATTCTCGGGCTGTCTAAAATAAACCGTATTGTTCGATTCTTCGCTCAGCGCCCTCAGGTCCAAGAACGCCTTACTCAGCAAATTCTGGTCGCGATACAGACTCTAGTTGAAACAGAAAATGTTGCCGTAACTATAAAAGCAACTCACTATTGCGTTAAATCCAGAGGCGTCATGGATGCAAACTCAGAAACCTCAACAACCGCTCTCGGTGGTATTTTCAAAACTAATCCTCAAACTAGAGCTGAGTTTTTACGATGAATGAAACGATTCTAGTAACTGGTGTGGGAAAGCGACTAGGCTTCGCACTGGCGCAGCAACTGTTATCGGACGGTTACAATGTCGTTGGTACCTACAGAAGCTGCTATCCTCAACTGCAACTATTGCGCGACAATGGGGCAGACTTGCAACAGGTAGACTTTTATCAACAAGGTAGCTTAGAGGGCTTTCTTCATTACGTTGGTCAAGAATATAAAACACTTCGAGCCATCATACATAATGCATCCGACTGGAAGTCGGAGAACAAGAATAATCCCATTGAGAACGCATCACAAATCATGAGCCAGATGATGACGCTTCACGCTACCGTGCCTTATCTGGTCAATTTAACACTCAAAGACAATCTGATGTCTGGCGATAAAACTTCGGACATTATTCACATCAGTGATTACGTTGTGGAAAAAGGCAGTAAGAAACACATCGCTTACGCTGCAAGCAAAGCCGCACTCAACAACCTGACGCTTTCGTTCTCAGCGATGCTGGCTCCAAAGGTGAAAGTCAATACTATCTCTCCAGCCATGCTTAAGTTCAATGAACATGACGACGAGACGTACAAGTCCAAAGCTCTGCAAAAAGCACTGATCCCCAAAGAGGCGGGCTTTGAAGAAGTGATAGATGGCATCAAGTTTGTTTTGGCTAGTCACTACATGACAGGAAGAACTTTGCACCTTGATGGCGGCAGACATTTGAAGTGAAGAAGTCCTTGTATTTTAAGCTTACGGTCAACATCTCTGCGAAAACCTAATTCTGGATAAGGCTTTACTGATGCCGTAGAAATGTATAGGAAGCAGAGAGCAGATTACATCATGGCGCGAGCAGTAAAAGCTCATAGGGACATCGGATATATGTCAGCGAACCGAATCAGTTCTTGCAATCACATGGGCGTCCATATATATCCAACTGCGATTTATGCCTTTCAATGATATTGTTTATCAATGATACCGCATAACAATGCAGGTGGTATTTGGTGGTTAGAAATGCCGATTTTGCGCGAGAATGGGAGAAAGCGAGCATCGATGTGCGTAGTCTGCCATTAGCACAAGTCGGGTTATTTTCTGACAGGGATTATCAGTGTTCTGTTGCGCAAGTTTGAAAAGGGGCAAATATGAGTTGAAAGTACAAGCATCGTTAGTCAGTTGTTTGGATCTCGTTATTCTGAACCGCAAGGGAACGTGCATGATTGAAAATCTACTAACCACATGCTGTGTGGCTCAGTTTGCCTATTAGCTTGGAAGCGCGTTTTCTGATATTCCTTGCCTCGCTTAGACTCGCTAGAATACCCGAGAATAGATCAAACAAGGCGACCCAAATAACTCGCCTTGCACAAAACTCGGTTTTGGGTAAAGCCCCATTGCGCGCGATAAGGTTAATTAGCTTTTGATGCCGCGTGCTGCTCTAACATGAACCCGATCACTTCTTCATTTAAGCAAGATTTACTGATGTATTGACGTTGCTTACCCAGATGGAGGATAAGGCCCAAATCGGTTTGTTCTAGTTGGTCGATTTCTTTCCAAGCAATGCTGCGATCGATTTTACCGCTTTTGTAATTCACACCGTTCTCGTTCACTTGAAACACCACTTTTTTGCCGCGGTTTGAGCTGATGGTTTGTCGCCATAACCACCAAGTTCGCTTAAAATAAACACTGAACGCTTCAATAACACTCAATACGATAAAGAACCAACCGACGTAACCGTTAGGTAGCAGCTCAAATTCCAATAACACCACACCGAAGATAAGAAAGAGGATCCCTTTCAGATAAGCTTGTGGGAACTTAGGTGGCTGGCTAGTTTGATCATAACACTCCGCAAAGAAAGGCTTGTCGAGTGTGTATTCTGTGGTGAATTCGAAATCTTTAGACATGTAGGGTTACTTTAAGTTTTCTGTGAATGAGAATTCTTGGTTATGCTATTGCAATACGAGCATTGTAGCGCTTCTCGAGACTAATCTTTAGCTATTTTGATTCTGTTTTGTAAGTCAATAATACCGAAAGCGCTAGAAGACCGCGTTGAACTTGCCAAGAGCAAACAAGGCGAACCATTCGATTCGCCTAGTCACCACTCATCATGATTTTATTTTAGTGGGTCATTGTCTGGCAACGCACTATGAATCCAAAGAGCCAGTCTGTGTTTGATATTTGCGCCGTCGAGCTTGTTATCAGGTAATGGCGTGATCTGCTTGGCATCGACCAAGAATAGGTAAATCGCTTTTACTCTAACAGGTTGTGGTGACTGAGGAAGATCAAAGCCTTGCAACTTCGCCATCTTCCCGCCAATCTCTAGTGCCTTTTTAACCAGTTTGTCTTCATTGTGAAGCTTGGCGCTTTTTGCCATTAATAGAATCCTCTTCTTCGCTTGGACTAAGCATACATTAAGTGTCGCCAACGGCGTGTTATTAAGCTCTCATATTGATAAGATTTCGCCACATTATTCAGTAAGCGATTAAAACGCCCGAATCAATCAACTTCTCTATCGGGAAGAACGCGTTAAGTTGCAACGGTCATCAAATACCGGACACAGTTTTTATCGATAGCTTAGAAGCGCGCTGTGTGAGATTCCTAGTTTCGCTTGGACTCGCTTGAATGACCGCCTTGAGTAATGCGGTGTTGACTCCTCAAGAGTGCGCCGTGAGCTTTCTTTTTCTATCGCTTTCGATGATACTCTGCACATTCTTGATTGATTGGAAAACGTCATGCCTCAAGCAAATTCCGTGGTCGTACTCGACTTTGAAACCACTGGCCTCTCTCCTAATATGGGCGATCGTGCCATTGAAATTGGTGCGGTGAAATTAGTCGATGGTGAGGTTATCGATAGTTTTCAGCAGTTGATGAATCCGGGCTTCAGAGTAAGCTCATTCATTGAAAATTACACGGGTATCACCAATAACATGTTACGCACTGCACCCGGTTGTGATGAAGTAATGGCATCGTTTAGTGAATTCATTGCCGGGGAGAACCTTATCGCTCACAATGCATCGTTCGATAAACGATTTTTAGATGCCGAGCTTGAGAGAATCCACTCTGGTTATTCCGGCGAGTTCGCTTGCTCCTTGCTGGTGGCAAGACGATTGATCCAAGATGCGCCATCGCACAAACTGGGGGAGCTTATTCGTTACAAAAACATCGTCAATGACGGTGTTTTTCACCGCGCTTTAGCCGATGCCCAAATGACCGCCAACCTTTGGCTGAAAATGATAGAAGGCTTAGAGCAATCAGGCATCGCCAAGCCAAGTTTTCAGTTTATGCAGACCATTAGCAAAACAGCAAAAGGCAAAGTAGATCTGCTACTCGCTAAACACCTCGCTTAATTCATTCCCACTCAAACGCTTCTCTAGTAAGCATTAGAGGGCGTTTGAGTTACCTTCTCAGGCGTTAATGTGAATTTCAAGGTGCTTTTGGGGAGTCACCGTTTTAGAGCATTCATACCTATCGCAGCAAGTACATGATCAGAATTCGCGTTCCAGCAATCTAGGGTGAGCAGTTATGTACTTCAATTGGTATCACTTAGTATTTAACGGTTTTTCGCCACTCATTGGGGGTGACTTGGCATTTTTTTCTTGAATTGCTCGCTGACTACAATTTTTGCGCTAGCCTCCTAATTTTACTGCTATTATTAGAACGGATGTCTTTTTCGTTATTAGTATTGATTGATGAAATTGCCTAGCCCCTAGGCACTTTGATAATAATGCAACCTTAACCGAAAGGTGCGCAATATGATTGGCAAGGGATACAAAAACTACATTAAATCAGCTCAAACTAGAGACGCTCGCACCTTTGATATTATTATCATTGGCTCAGGAACCGGAGGCATGAGTGCAGCCTCCTTTTTAGCCCAGACAGGAAAACGCGTCCTTCTGTTAGAGCAACACAACGTACTCGGGGGATATACCCATACGTTTGGCCGCAAGGGATATTCCTGGGATGTGGGTCTGCACTATGTGGGCCAAGTTCATATCGAGGGAACGACATTAAACAAGGTCTTTCGCTATATTTCGAAAGACACGCTCAAATGGGCTCCCCTTGATGACATTTATGACCGAGCGGTCTTTGGCAAAGATGAATTCCAGTTCCCTAGAGGGCGAGAGAACCTTAAGAGCAAGCTAAAGCAATACTTCCCAGAAGAACAGGATAAAGCCTCAATCGATACGTACTTCTCTTTACTCGATGAGGCACAAAAACTCGGTAGCGGTTATTACATTGAAAAAACCCTCCCTCCATTTCTGTCAAATCTCTTTGGCGATTTTCTTCGTCGCGGCACGCTCAAATTCTCCGACAAAACCACATTAGAAGTATTAAGTGGGATTACCGACAATCCCAAACTGATTGGGGTATTGACCTGTCAATATGGCGATTATGGTTTAGAACCGTCAAAAAGCAGTTTTTACATGCATGCATTGCTTGCTAATCACTATATCGAAGGGGCCGCTTATCCAGTAGGCGGAGCATCGAAACTTGCCGAGTGCATCGTTCCGATTATTGAGCAATCGGGAGGTGTGGCCTTAACACAGGCCGACGTGCGTGAAATTATCATCGAGAACAATAGAGCTGTTGGCGTGCGTATGAATGACGGGGAAAGGTTTTACGCCACGACGATTGTTAGCGCCACTGGTATTGTGAACACCTATTCGCATTTATTGCCCAAAGAGGTGTGTCAGAAGCATCAGTTAGACAAGCTTATTGACAAGTTAGAACCTTCAACGGCGCATGTCGGATTATATATTGGTATCAAAGAGTCCTCTTCAACGTTAAATTTACCCAAATGCAATTACTGGATTTTCCCGCAGCAGTACAATCATGATCAAGGGCGAGCCGAATACAAGGATTTTGCCTCCACGCTTCCAGTATCTTTTGTCTCATTCCCTTGGGCAAAAGACCCATCAGCAGAACAAACTCATCCCGGAAAAAGCACCGCTGAAGTTGTGATTTTGGTGCCCTATAACTGGTTTAAACAATGGGAAGCGACCAAATGGCATAACCGTGGCGAAGAATATAACGCACTTAAAGAACGATTAGCGCAGCAAATGTTGAAGCAGCTCTACCGCGTGGCACCGCAGCTTGAGGGCAAGGTCGATTATTACGAAGTCTCTACCCCACTCAGTACGCGTCATTTCTCGTACCACGAGCAAGGAGAGATCTATGGTATTGCCCATTCACCGCAGCGCTTTAGGCAAAAGTTCCTGCGCGTTCAAACACCGATATCTGGACTATTTCTTTCGGGGCAGGATGTCATGACAGCAAGTATCGCGGGGGGCACCATGGCAGGGTTGCTGTGCGCGTCGACAATTTTAAAGAAAAACCTTCTATGGACAGTCCACAAAACAATAAGATAGATCTCAATCAGCGTATTGCCATCCTTGGTGCGGGTGCTGCGGGGCTCAGTGCTGCAGAAGCCCTGAAGCAAAAAGGCTATAAACACATCACGGTCTTCGAGCGTACCGATCACGCTGGCGGAAAGTGCCTGAGTGTCGAGCTCGGCTCAAAAACCTACGAACTCGGGGCGGGTATTGTCACGGAGAATAACACCGTACCGCTCCAGCTAGCCAAACAATATGGGATCCCCATCGAGCAGGTTCGTTTCGGCCAAAGTATTTATGTCGACAAAAACGGCCAACAAATCGCGACACAGTCACTGACGTTCAAGCTCAAAGTGCTCTGGCAACTGTTTTTCCGTTACCGGCGTATTCTCAAGCAATACAGAGCGCTGGAATCACCCGGGTTTCACAATCTTTCCCCGGAGATTACTGTGCCGTTCGACCAATTTGCCAAAGAGAAAAAAATGACTGACTTGGCCAACATCTTCAGTCTGTTTCTTTCCGGGTTCGGCTATTGCTACTCCGATCATGTGCCAACGGCTTATGTATTGAAATATGTCAACAGGAAGACCATCGTAGCTTACTTAAAAAGCCAAGTTTATCTCTTTCCCGATGGTATCCAGGAGCTATGGACACGAGTCGCAAAAGAGCATGATGTCCGATTTGAGGCTGAGATTACCCAAATCAACCGAGGCGAAGTCATCACCATTCATTCGCAGGTAGGTGCAGAAGAGTTCGATAAGCTTATCGTTACCTCACCATTGGATGAGACGGCGTTATTTATGGACTTGAGTGTTCAAGAGCAGATGCTATTCGAAAAAATCATGTATCTTGATTATCAAACCATTCTTTGCACGGTGAACCATTTCGTTGAAAAGACAGGCTACGTACCTGAGAACTTCATTCGGGAGCGAGAGGGTCATCCCGTTTTCTGGTATTACAGACAAGCCGGACAGCCAATCTATTCTTTTTATGTTCTAACCGATAAAAACATCAGCGAAAAAGATGTCACTGATAACCTAAGAACGTTTGTTCGCCAAATGGGCGGGGAGATAGAGTCTATTCATCAATTTATTCATTGGAAATACTTCCCTCATGTCGATTCCGCTGAAATGAACGACGGGTTTTATGACAAACTCGATAAGATGCAAGGAAATCAGCACACCTACTATGCTGGCGAAATACTCAATTTTAGCTGCGTGGGATTTACGAGCGAATATGCTGACTATATCGTACACCGATATTTTTAATTGAACGGTTCTTAATGGCCAATCAAACCTTATCCCCAAGTAACCTCGAGATGCTAAGTTCATCGAGAATGCGTTGCTTGTAGACGAGGCAACGATTTGAAGATCTAGGGATTCTAAATTAAAAATCGTTAACAATGTATACAAGCCAAAGTAACTCATCCTATCACTTAATCGTGGGTGCTCACTGGTCTAACTCTCCAAAGTCGCATACTATGCCAAGTACCTACAAAGCTTTGTGAGCCACTCATGGGCAGTAAAAATAAAAAGAACCTCGGTATTCTCCTTAAACTCAACGCCTTTGTGTCACCCTATAAATGGCGGGTTTCCGCTGCCTTAGTAGCACTGGTTGCGACGGCAAGTCTCACCTTATCGGTTGGCTATGGCGTACGCATTCTGATTGACCAAGGATTTGCTCAGCAATCATTGCAAGAGCTCACTAATGCGATTCAGTTTATTGTGGGTGTCACGCTGTGTATTGCGGTAGGTACGTTCTTCCGTTTCTATCTTGTTTCATCGGTGGGTGAACGCGTCAGCGCCGATATTCGCCTTGCGGTGTTTAACCATGTGATCACACTGCACCCTAGCTACTTTGAGACCAACAGCAGCGGCGATATTATGTCGCGCCTCACCACGGATACCACGTTGCTACAAAGCATTATTGGCTCGTCGTTCTCTATGGCGATGCGCAGCGCCTTAATGTGTTTTGGCGCGATCATTATGTTGTTTGCGACCAACTTTAAGCTCACGTTGATTGTGCTTGCTTCCGTGCCATTCGTGTTGGTTCCTATTTTGGTTTACGGACGACGAGTACGTGCCCTATCGCGCCAAAGTCAAGACTCCATGGCCAATGTCGGCAGTTATGCGGGTGAAGCGATAGAACATATCAAAACGGTGCAAAGCTTTAGCTCAGAACAACATGAGAGAGCCGCCTTTGCCGTTGAAGTAGAAAGAGCCTACGAGGTAGGTAGACAACGAGTAAAGCAGCGCGCGATTCTGATCTCTGGCGTTATTGTGATTGTGTTCAGTGCCATTGCTGGCATGCTTTGGGTTGGCGGTAGTGACGTAATTAATGGCAAGATGTCGGCGGGTGATCTAGCCGCATTTGTGTTTTACGCCATTATGGTGGCCTCTTCTACCGCAACCATTTCAGAAGTGTTAGGCGAACTGCAACGAGCCGCAGGCGCAACCGAGAGATTGATTGAAATTCTACAAGTGGAGAGCGATATCAGCGCGCCAATCAACCACTTGCCAATCAGCGAAGATATGCCTGCTGAAGTGAGATTTCACTCAGTGAACTTTAACTATCCTTCTCGCCCTGACCAACCTGCTATCAAGGGGTTAAACCTGACGGCAGAACAAGGCAAGGTGTTGGCGTTGGTTGGCCCTTCTGGTGCGGGTAAAACGACACTATTCGAGTTACTGCAACGTTTTTACGACCCGCAGCAAGGGCAAGTGCTATTTGGAGGAGAAGACATTCGACAGTTCGATCCAAACGATCTTCGCCGTCAAATGGCGTTGGTACCTCAGCAACCAGCGTTGTTTAGCCACGATGTGTTCCACAACATTCGCTACGGCAACCCAGACGCCACAGACGAGCAAGTGATTGAAGCGGCAAAGAAAGCCCATGCGCATGAATTTATCGAGAAGCTGCCTGATGGCTATCGTAGCTTTTTAGGTGAGCGCGGCGTAAGACTGTCTGGCGGCCAAAAGCAGAGAATTGCCATTGCTCGTGCGATTCTTAAAGATCCGAAAATCTTATTGCTTGATGAAGCCACCAGCGCACTCGATAGTGAAAGTGAACACCATGTCCAGCAAGCGCTTGAGGCGTTAATGGAAGACCGTACGACCTTGATCATTGCACATCGCCTATCCACCATCCAACATGCGGATAAGATTGCGGTATTAGACGGTGGCGAGCTGATTGATATCGGCAATCACCAATCATTGATGCAAAGCTGTGAGTTGTATCAGCGATTGGTCGCGTTGCAATTTAAACATTTAGATTAACACTTGCTTAAGCTCGCTATAAACAATCCAAATTTAAAAAGGCGAAACCAATTGTTCGCCTTCGTTCTAAGTTTATATATAACGCATTAAAAATACTCATCTTTATTTCTGCCCTCCCATAGCTCATAATTTTTCATAACTCTGGAAAACTGCGGACTTTGTATGTAACCATTCAGCCAAACTTTTAACTTCACGTATGGGCTTTGACGAAACCACTGCTTATCAATGCGAGCATATTTACGTAGAAATGGCAGTAGTGCGATATCGACTAAACTCTCTTGATCCGAGAACAGAAATGAATGCTCAGTTAAACGCGCTTCAAGCTTGGCAAGTTCGATTTCACACGCTTTACGTAATTCATCCGTATTGTCTTCATGGTAGCGTTTAGCACACCCAAAGATATTGAGTGCCGGGATGAAAGTTCGTTCGAAGTCTTCGATTATAGAGCGCATTATAGGCAAGGCTTTTGGATTATCACCTTGTAACAAGCCATCCGGATCGTTTTGAGAAAGTGCCCAAATCATGATATCTAGACTTTCTTCCAACACCTCAGTTGCTTTTGGTGTATTTCTATTCCCTAATGTGGATTTGGGCATGACTAAAACGGGCACACTCCCCTTTGGTGATGCTTCTAACATCTCTGTTGGTTTGTTATCGAGCTTGATTGACCGAATGAGTACGCTCTGATGCGCCTTAAGCAGAGCAAACCGAGCGCGAATGGCATAAGGGCAATTGTGCAGTGAATAGAGAATGGGGGCCGAGTTGTTCTCCATATGGGGCTCCGTCAACAGTTGCATCTCTCAATTTAACACCCACATCAATCAAAGTCGGTGAGCATACCGAGAAAAGCTTCTCGTGATTCTGAGCTATTATCACGATGCGTTTTGTATTCGGCGTGTGCATGGGCCGTTGCGATTGGTGATAACTGAATGCTCCATAGCGCATTGACCTCATTTGGTACGACTGAATAACGTACATCAATGATCCGCAGTTTATCGCTAGGATCTTGCGCAACATAGCCATTAGAAAACCATCGAAAGCGTTCGATGTCTTTGGCTTGTTGTGATTTTGGGTCAAGCCACGGGAAGTCTCTATTGACGTCTAGCTTGGCAACGGATTCTCCAGGATAGGATTTGACTGTCGCTCCTACCCTTACTGCATCGATGTGGTAGTGCCCTTCCGTTTCATACACGATTTTCCAAACCAATATGTTGGCAAACGTAGGTTTTGCCGCCAGCCGTATCGGTGTATGCTGCCTTTCTTGCGCTAACTCCCATCCTGCGACTTCAGCTTTGTCTCGCTGAATCATCCCTAACGTTAGGTAAACCAGAGCCCAAAGAAAAGCGATACGAGCATACCAAGGGTTTCGCTTCAATGTTGCAAAAGAAACGAGTATCAATATGGGCAATGTAAATGCAGGATCGATAACCGAGACGGTATTCCATGCATAACGTAGGTTGCTTAGCGGCCAAAATAGTTGGGTGCCATAACTGGTGCAAGCATCCAGCAGCGCGTGAGTGCCATAGCCTAACGTGCAATAAAACCAACTTTGTTTAAACGTGAGTCCACGCCTTTTTGCAAATAACGGATGTAAAACCAAAGTGCAAATTAAGCTACCAATGGGAATAAACAACAGTGAATGAGTAAACTGTCGGTGATACTCCAACACTAACAATGGGTCACTCGATGAACGGATAAGTACATCTAAATCCGGAGCCATTCCAGCAAACAATCCTAAAACGCCAGCGATAACCAACTGTCCCCTTTTACTTGCCGACTGTGGTAACGATGCACCCAGTAAACCCTGCGTTAATGGATCCATAACTTACTCACGCCAAGGCTATCTCTGTATACACAGATAAAAGCGCTGCAGTAATAAATCGAGCGTAAAAACTGGGGAGTCTTTGGGCATAAGTTTTCCGTATTTAGTTGAATAGCCATCACACATTAAAGGGATTGAAAAAAAACATTTCCATTTTAGTGTAAGAAGGAATGGTGCTGTTCGCTAGTTGGTGATCATCCGAAGTGGGTACTGTCGCTCTAACACGCAGCGTTATTGAGGAGGCCACCAGCTGAGATTCTGGCCAAATCAGTATTTATTCATTTAAAAAGGCGAAAGCAGGTTCGTTTCTAGCCCCGGAATAGAACAAGGCGAACCTTATGGCTCGCCTTTGTTTGCGGTCAACGTCTAAAAACCAGATCAAGCTTAGTCTTGAGAATTCTCTTTCGCGTTGATTTCAGCGTAAGTGTGTAGAAGCTCGGTCAGTGTTTTAACCCAAACAAATACGTCTGTCGGTGTGTTTTTGAGTAATTTTTCAACTTGCGCACAGTGTGTTTCAAGCGTGATCGCTTCTTCCAAGTTAAATGAGATCGCGTAGAAATGCCAAAGAACGAGACGTGTCATTCGCTCGCTGTTTTGCTTCGCGTTGTCTGAGTCATCGAACGCTTGTTGAATTTCACTCAATGCGATTGCCGTCATACGTAACATGGCATCAAGGCGTGCTGTCAGCATGCGCTCTTCACTATCCACTTCTTCTTGTTCAAAAGTAAATAGCTCATTCATCACGTCTTCTGGCACCATTTTACTGATCATGCGAGCACTAAACTCTTCCAGTTCATGGCGAGGCATGGTTACAAGACAATCAAAGGTGTAATCACGAAGCATAAAATCACTCTACATCAGTTATAACTTTTAGTTTGCGCATTCTAAGCGCTGAGATTTCAATTACCACTTTTTATTCTTATCTATCGCACGAAACGTAGCAAATTTCGTGTGAACGTCTCTCTGCGCCCAGCTTAGATAAAGCTGGGCTAAAACTATGTAGAGATATGTTGTTGTATATCCCAAATCACCATAAGTGAATGAAGCGTTGATTCGCTCTACATCACCATAGCATAATAGCCCCACTCCCCTGAGCATTGGTAAAGTACAGTCTTGTTCTTACAATGTACTTACGACCTTTATGCAAATGAGTTTCGATTCTAGCATTAACGTCAAAACCTGAATCATCATCGCCTTCGATGTATTCTTCGACACCATCTCTAAGCTCAAACAACACCATTACGGTGTCCATTTTGCCAAATGTTTGCAATGTATATTTTCTAGTCAAAGACGGTTTAATAATGAAATCAACTTGCTCTCCTGCTTTAATAGTAATCCTTTGAGACTCATATTGACGAAGCTCTGGGAGCGTTGCTTTCTGCTCAGGATATAAGGTTGTCACAGTTTGTATGTCGATTGGTGATAACCCCCCCTGAGGAACCAATGGTTGTGTTTTATATATTGCTGGATCTTTGATTAGGCCTGCCTCAAATTGATAGTGCATAATTGAATCTTTATCCCAATCGGAACCATCAACGGAGTTAGGTGGTATTTTTCGAATAATATTCCTATAGGTTGTTTCTCTTGACCAAAAGTTAGGAGCCCCCCCTAAACTTTCATACACTTTTTCCTCATCCCACACGATCCCAGCACGCGGGTTTTGATGCTCATGCGGAAACCCAAGTATATGTCCGATTTCATGTAAAGCTGTGTCTCTCCCATACGGGGTTGTTAAGTCCCAACCATAATTCGTTGTTCTTTGGTTAGGGCTCGTTACAAAATCAATGCAGTCACGCCCAACGTATGACCAAGAACCATCCGATTGATCAAAACCAATCCGAATCATTGCTTCTTCAGCATGCTGGACTTCTCTGAATATTAGGCCAATTCCTAACTCTTTCCACATAGCAAAGGCATCCCTCACGGCATCTTCTTGGCCACTTCCTCCTCTCCATATTGCTGGCTCTTTAAAAAAGTAGTAAGTAAGTTGAGTTCCATTAACCCACATCCGGTCCAACTTGGCGATGAGACGACACAAAATGCGGCCGCAATGGATTGGTTCGGCAAGTTAAAGCATATTAAGGGCTTACCTTTGAGATCACCACTCCTACTATCCCAGAAGCAAACAAGGCGCCTACTCAAGAATGGTTTTGTGGTTAACAATGTTGAAATTGAGCACAGAACAAAGTATTGGCTCTTTTATGAAATGAAAGCGAGTGTGTTTAAGGGATTAGCTGATGGCGTCGAGGCGTTTGTGATTAGCTTAACGAATCTATCGGTAGGTATAGAACTCAAACGGTTAAGTTTTAAGCCAACCATGACCCGCTGACAACATTAGCCAGTCGTTCTAAAGCATTGAGGGTATTGCAAGCCAGGCATGAGCAAGGTCGTTCGCTAGGTTTTATCCGTTTTTGATTCACTATTTTCAATAACGTTGGCGACATCTTGCGTCTCTGCATCCACCCACTTCATAAACACTTGGTATCCTGCTGCTAAGAACGCCGCGCCAATAAACATACCCAAAATACCGCCCGACATCATACCGCCAATGGCACCTATAAGAACAATTGGCATCGGCACTTCCAACCCTCGACCTAAGATCAATGGTTTTAAAAAGTTATCAACTAAACTCGCAACGATCAGTAATATGGTAAAAATCACATTGTGCACTGTGCCACTATCACCAGACCACAATAAGCCAACTGCAACTAACGCGATGATGGTGACGGGCAATTGAACAATCGCAAATATCAGTGCGACAACGGCAAATAACGCAGCAGCTGGCACACCAGATAAGGCAACAACAGCACCAAACACCATCGCGGTTAAAAATGCGATACCGATAATGCCCACTGCCACTTGTCTGATGGTGGCGGTTGTCAGCTTGTGTAGCTCTGGGCCTTTGGCTTCGTCCGATAAGCTGATAAAAATTTTACGAATGGATTTGGCGGCAGGTTCTGCCCATGCCAACATGATACCCGCGATAATAATGGCACCGATCAGCAATAATACGTTCTTTGCCGCGCCACTTGCTGCATCCACAAACCAATTCAACGCCCCTTTCACCTGAGGTTGACGTTTTTCAATAAACTGCGGCAAATCATTCGATGCCTCAAACCACACAGCATGCAACTTTTCCCCCACAACCGGCCACTCTTTGACACTCTGCGTTGGGGGGGTGATGACTAACGTTCCCTCTTGGTAGGCATTAAATGAACCAAGAGTTTTGGATGCTAGCGAGTTGCCAACCATTGCGGTTGGCGTACCCAATATTAGTGCGCCAATAAGTGCTATCACGGTTGCTGAACGCGCTGATGTCCAACCTAATTTAGCTTGTATAAATTCACTAAGGGGATAAAGCGCAATCGCCAATACCAAAGCCCAAAGTAAGATTGGAAGAAACGGTAAAAATGCCCAACTACAGACAATCACAATAAACGTAATAACCGAGAATCGGATCAGAGAAGCTGTAAACGCTTTTGACAGTATTTTCTCTAAATGCTCATTTGAATTATTCAACTGCTTATCCTTTTGGTTTATATCCAACACAGTATTTGACGATGTACAACGAAGCGCAGTAACTGACACAACCTTTTATCACATTACGATATTAAAAATAGTACATATCGACTTATATCCAACAAGTTACTTAACTTCTTTATCATTTCATTTAAGTGGTTGAACGCACACTTACAAACTTCTCCATGATGTTTGCAATCACACCCATTGTGTTTCTCTCTCCAATTCTAGCTCGCCAGCCTAGATTGAAATTTCACGCAATATTTCAAACCCTGTCAGCGAAAAACCAACTGAATCCACAGTATGCACACATAACAACGCGATATCGTCACCCTTTTTATTTTTTTATGGATTTTATTATGCGTCTTTCCGCTCGCTCGCTTCTGCTGGCTGATTCTTTGTCTGTGTTTTTCTTCTTCGTCATTCGCTGAACAGAAGGCTCGCTTTCCAACCACCAAGGATTGGCTAACTCATGCTTCAAGCGGATTAGCACCCTACTGGATGCAAAAACAAGCCCTTGGCGTACCTATCGGGAACTTTTCGATGTGTTGATGGCAGGTTCCTTGACGTGAACAATGTCTGTTCTGAACTCAACCACAGTTCGATTACACCGCACTTCGACTGTGAATATACACGCATGAAGTCTCGGCAAACGTACGCCTACGGTGTACTGTTTCATTTAACTGGCGATCCCAGGATGGCAGAGCCGGCCTAATAAGAATAGAAGTTCATCTTGGGAATGGGCGGAACTAGACCACGCGGCAATGACATTGGCGATGCAGAATGGTCAAGTCGGGGGACATTGCCCTACACCACTCGTAGTTTGATGGATGTCTGGGTCGACCATCAATATGGGGGGGGAGTGAACCCAAAAACAACCAAAGCATTCCATTGGGGAAAGGGCTACTACCAATTTGATCATGCGCTAGTAGGAACACTTGCATCAGGGTCACTCAATAAAACACCTGTCACTCTGTATTATGCGATTAAGGACGCTCACCAACCCTAATCCCGTATTACTTCCAAAGGCAGGTCAATGGCATAAATAAAACGGAAACGGGAGTGATTGAATCCGTCACTTATCGCCACATCACTCCTTAATACTCGCACTCTAGGCTCACTAACGAACCATGCTATTTAATGACTGCTGACTTCTAAAGCGGTCATAGTCTTCAACTAACAGCTGATGCTGATAACGTCGGTATGACAACGCTTCATTTGAAACGACGATTTGATTCTCTTTTTCAATCAACTGCGCTTGAAGCACTTCAATTTGTTGGTGCTGTTGGCTGTGATTCTGATACATCGCAACCAGACCACATACCGATGCCACGAGCAACGCGAACAGCACAGCGTTAATGGTTTTAATTTGAAGCCCCATAACCTCTCCTTGTTCCTTGATGTCCTTAATTTCCGGTGAAATGCCATGATGAAAAGAACGTCTACACACTAAGAGCACAAAACTCTAAAACGCCTTAAAACCAATTGAGGTAAACTCTATTTTTAAATTTAATTATAGGCTAACAGCAGAAAAAGTAAGAAAAACTTCAAGAAATAGAAGATGTTTGGTGAATGAGAGGTGAGAACAGCGAGTGTATACCCCCCGCAGGTTCATAAAAAACAGTCCTGAAATGCTTGGCGTGTGGCCAGCCGCTCATACCAACGAGTAATATGAGGTGATGTTTCTGAAGGCTTGAAACGCCGTATAAAGCCCTTGAAACTCAACGACGCGATGCCACATTTCCACTTGAGCGCATTCTAGTGGGTTTGCACCAAACAGTGCCAAGTCATTTTCAAACACCTCACCGAGGTAACGACAAATGGCCACGCTTTCACACAGCGTCGTTCCATCATCGAGCTCTAACACTGGTACTTTACCGTTTACGCTTTTTGTTTTAAATGCATCGGTCAGGTTGTCACCTTCACGAACATTCAGCACCAATCGCTCAACCTCGCCTCCAATTTCCTTAAGAAAAAGGTTAACTCGCTTACAACTCGGCGTCATTGCGGTTTCATAAAGCTTCATTTCACATCCATTTATCTTTTTCTAACTGACTGGTTAGGTTATACTACAGTGAGTTTATAAACGATCAGTCAAGAACTTCACTATCAAAAAATTTCAAACCGTTTTGGGTCTGTTTGCTAGGCGAAATTTTTGATGCCATTTGTGGGTTCACATGAATTTGGGGTCATGCGCTAACGCGATTTTGGTTCAGTTAGAACGCCTTTAGGTTCTCTGTCCATCCCTCCAAAATAGTTCAATTACTAAAAACAGGCCCAGGTAGGTAATATATGGCAAGAAAGGCCAACTTCAATCGAGATGAAAAGCTTCTCATGGCTATGGATGTGTTTTGGCGCAAGGGCTTCGCGAACACCTCCATCTCGGATCTCACTGACGAGTTGAACATCAATCGCTTCAGTCTTTACAACACCTATGGTGATAAACAGCAGCTTTACTATGAGGCGCTCGATACGTATTTAAAAAAAGTCTCACTGCCCTCTTTAACGGATTTAGAAAATGAAGGTGCGTCACTTTCAGAATTAGAATCATTTTTGAGGGCATTTGCTAAGCTACAACGCAAACGCAGCTGTGGTTGTTTTATTCAAAATGCATTGATAGAGCACGCCGGAGAAGACGACGATGTACTACGTAAAGGCCATTACCTGTTTGACTACCTTATCGATGTCTTTTCTGATGTGTTAAAAAACGCACAGAAGGAAACCTTGATTCCGAAAACACTGAAACCAGAAGAGCTGGCTCGATTTATTCTTAACAACATGCAAGGCATGCGTGTGCTCGGAAAAGCAAAACGTTATACAGATCTAGATACAGCTCTGTCCTGCTTGCTAGTTTTGATTAGGAAATAACATGTCGATTAAAGTGATCGCGGTTCGTCTAACCAAAGGCATGGATTTAAAACAGAACCTTGAACTGCTCGTCAAAAAACATGATATCAAAGCAGGTTCGATTGCTTCTTGTGTTGGTTGAATCTCTGACCTCAAACTTCGTTTGGATGGCGTAGAAGGTACGTTAACGAAACACGCGCCATTTGAGATTGTGTCCGTGATGGGAACGCTTACACCAGAACATCAACACGCTCATATCTCAGTGTCTGAGCAAGAAGGATGTGTTTGGGGCGGGCACTTGATGGAAGGTACTCTCGTTGATACCACGGCAGAGTTGATCATCCATTCTTATTCGGAGCTCCAGTTTACAAAAGCCATGGACGACTCGACTGGCTATACCGAGCTAGAAGTTCACTCCTTAAACTGCAAATAAAGGAAACTCCAGAGCCATATTCTTGTGATCCCTGGAGCTTTATCTAGTATTCAGTGGAAGGTAAGTCTCATTGAAAACATAAACCCGTTCCAAATCGCTCTTTATTCCTAGATTAGATAACAAACCTCATCACTTTCGACTGTCATTTTACAAGCATTCAAACAATACGCTTCATCTTCCCAAAAGGGTCACTAAACCCGATAAGTGCATCTGTACTTGGGCTAACTTTGTTCTAAATGTTCTTTAAAGAACCTTACCGTACGCTCCCAAGCGAGCGCCGCTTCTTCTGGTGCATAACGTGCCGTCGAGTCGTTATGGAAACCGTGATTGACATTCTCATACATTAACGCCTGATACTGAGCATCGGTCGCGATCAGTTGCTGCTCATAAGCAGGCCAAGTCTCGTTTACGCGTTTATCGAGTCCCGCAAAGTGAATCATCAAAGGGCCTTTTACTTGTTTCTGTAGTTCTTGCGCGGCAGGCGTTCCATAGAAAGGCACCCCAGCATCAAGCATATCAGGCATCACTGCGGCAAGCATGTTGACGATATAGCCACCAAAACAAAACCCTACCGCGCCAAACTTACCGTTGCCACTTTTATGTTGTTTAATGAAATTCGCTGCAGCGATAAAGTCTTGCTCCATCTTGGATCTGTCCAATTCTTTTTGCATTGCTCGGCCTTCATCATCGTTACCTGGGTAACCACCAAGTGGATAAAGCGCGTCAGGAGCAAATGCAATAAAACCGTCTTTACCGAGTCGTCTAGCGACATCTTTGATGTAAGGGTTTAAGCCTCGGTTTTCATGAATCACCAACACCGTTGGCGATTTTAATGTCTTCTTTTGCGGCATGACCAAATAACCACGCCCTTCTCCGTGTCCATTCGGTGACGGGAAAATTGCGTAACTGGCTTTTATTTCTGGGTCATTAAAGGAGACTTGCTCGGCAAGAGCGTAATTAGGCGTCAGCGCACCGACAAGAGTCGTCATGCTAAAGCCTAATATAGCAAGGCCGCTAAGCCTGTTGAGAAACTCACGGCGAGAGATCTTTCCATGCGCGTATTCATCGTACCAATCGAACGCTTCCTGTGGAATAGGATGAGAAGCCTTTTCACTCGAAGTGGTATGCTTTAGAACCATTATCCATGTCCTCTGTATCTACCATTATCGGATTTCAAAATCTCAATCGAGCTTAAAACGAACGCGATTGAGGCTAGAACTGCAATTCGCCCCCTCATATAAAACAAAGCGATGAAACATATCATTGGCGAGCTAGGATCTTTTACCTTCTTCAAACAATAGATAATGGATTCAGATTCAACAACTTTGCGCTGTGGGTTTTACAAGCTTTTACACTTTGGTTTTACGTATTTAAACAGTACGCCTGCCAATATGAGAATGCACGTTCAAACGATTTTTCTCTGTCATGCATTTGTGCAAACAAAACTACTGTCATAGTCGCCAGTACCGTATTCCCCATTTGATTCATGTCGGCTAAGGATGTGCCAAACGGACAACGTTTCGGCATTGGCACATCAGACAACATTTGCTCCGTCCAGTAATGCGAAGTTACGCCGCTCGTTTGGCTCAGCCATACCGTTTGGCTTACTTTGGGATTGTATTCCGATTCACCCGATTGCCCTTTGAATGAGACTACAGCGTGAGCGGTTTGACCTATTTCATATTCGACTTCAGCATGAAGTTGTTGAAACCCTGGATGGAAGCTACCACGAATACCAATCGTTGCCTGTCCAGGATTCAGCGCTCGAACCACAGTATTAATCGGCGTTCTGAGCCCATAACGATTCTTCCAACCGATCATGGTTTCAGCTTGAGGCGCAAAGGCATTAAGCGGCAAGTAAACAATGTTCTGCGTTTCTAACACACGCTTTGCTTCTTCAGCTGAGTTGGCCTTGGTAATGGCAAACGTGTCGAGGTAATCTTCAGCGTGCAAGCGTTCTGATTGACGATCGTGATAGCCGTGCATCAACACTTTATGTCCATTTTCAGCAAGGATCTTCGCCGCCAACAAATGCCAAGGCTGGCCTGCCGCTGCTCGCTTACCTGCGTAACATGGCCAGTCGATCTCTGCACCAATAGCGGGCATACGGGATTGGAATGCTTTTACAAAGCCAGCGATTTCTTGTTGAGTCTCGTTCTGTACGCGGATCAGCATCAATAACATCGCCATCTGATCGTCATCGCATTCACCGTTTAGGTATTCATCCATCACACGAAACGCTTGGTCAAAGTTAAGTGGCCTTCTACCACGTTCACCACGACCGACTGTTCTGATACATTCCAAAATGCTGCTCATATTTCCTCGTATTCCGACACTGACTGTACGGTTTCTATTAATTGTTAGCGCAGTTTGACGACTTCTTCCATCACAATCAATGCTGGGCGCACACCTTTAAGTATCATCAATAAATCCTTGAGCTCATTGAATTGTGTAACGTGAACCTGTTGCTGTGGGCTGCATCCATGAGTAATAACTTCCACAGGGAAATCGCGCGTCAAACCAGACGGATTAAACCCGTTTCTATCTGCGATGACTTTTCTAAGCCCATGCAGAATAGCCGATTACAGCGGTAATGTCCGGTATCAACTCTTAAGCAATGAAATGTTTGACCAGCTACAAGAAAAAAAAACCTCTCCCGAAACGAGAGAGGCTACATTGCCTATAAAGCTCAAAAAAGTAATACCCTATCCGCTTAACCGCCTGCTAAGGAAAAGCGGCGCATCGAGTTAACGATGAACATAAGAATGCAAACCCGATGCCAATTTCAAACACCCTTAATTTTCAACAACCTAATAAATTCAGATCTCACTTTATATTTAGCAATGCACTGATTAAGTGCGGATTTGTATCACAGAAGTGCAGGATTAGCGGCCTAGTTGCATGACCAAGCGCAGCTCTTCATCACCGAAATAGTTTTCTTCTTCCTCCACGGCAATAAAGCCTAATGAGCAATAGAGTATGTAAGCTAGTGCATTATTTGGATCAACGGTTAATTTCACTACCGATTCCGCTCCCACTTTCGCCAACACCTGCTCCACAAGTCAACGCGCAACACCCTTGCCTCGATGTGCTGTATCTACCGATAATGAAAGGATCCATTGGGTATTATTTTCACTACTTGCTTCCATTAGAGCGTTACCCGCGACACGCGCTTCTTTCATTCTACTTGATTCCAAACTGGAGCATACCTGTACTGGAAACCCCAGATCTGTCGTCACTCGCTAGTACAATGTGGCTTGCTATTCCTGTCGTGATCTTCTCATTCAGCCATGCGGCTGCGATCTCAAGTTTCGCGAATGTTCAGCGTCGTCACTATGGTAAAAACGCAGATGTAAAATCCGAAATGATCCTACGCCGTACCAGTGTCATGTTGATAGCGTTTGTTCTACTGTTTGTCTTCTCATGCGTTCTCGCTCTTTCACCAGAGCAGCTTTCAGAGGCTAAATCGCTAAACGTATCCGTGATCTCTTATCTTGCGAACGCAACTGACAACCCGTTTATTGCGATGCTTGGCCCACTTGTCGCGTTTGTGGCGATTACGTCGTCTTTCCTAGGCCATTTTCTCGGCGCGTGCGAAAGCTTAAATGGTTTGATTACAAAGCATTCAGACATGCCGAAACAACGAGTTGATCGCCTTAGTGTGGTAATACTATTTATCTCAATTTGGATCGCTGCCATTCTGAATCCAAGCATTCTCGGAATGATGGAAGCGCTATCAGGCCCAGTGATCGCCATGATTTTGTTCATTATGCCGATGCTGGCAGTCTACAAAGTGGAAGCCTCAAACAATATCGTGGAAAAGCGTCGACTTACTTTGTAATGATGACGGGTGTTGTTGCGGTAAGTGCGTTTATTTATAGCCTATTGAGCTAATTTAGTTGATGTGAGTTTGATTTTCAGGGGAATACCTTATCTCTCGATGGTAGTTCCCTGAATTTCTCTCATTTAATAAGGCATGCTTAATAGGATTCGTTCCGCTATTAGAACAGAACGAAAGCGACCGCTATCATTGCAATTGACGCGATACAAGTACGTCCAATAATACCGAAGTGGGATGGTTGAATCATTTCATTGTGCATAGGAAAACTCCATTCTTATGATAACAGCCAATTTTTTCTGGCTTACTAACACTATGTATAAAAACACTATTCTTCACAACCACAATAAGATGAAACTTTTATGACAGTAAGATGATATTTTGTATAAAGATAAAAGGTACCCGATGCAACTCCCCTTTCTTCCTTAAGTATACCCAAGTAACCTCAGGTGCTAGGTTCAGCGAGAATGGCTTGGTTTGAAGGCGAGGCAATACTTTGAAGATCTAGTGGTTTTAAATCAAAAATTGTTAACAAAGCATACGAACCAAGGCCCTTATTATCCGCAAATAGGGCCCTTTGAGAGCGTGTCACGGAAGCTCGTTCTTTGTTGAATAAATAGCATCGTCAAACAACTTGGAAAGAGCTTGCTATTACGCTGCGTTGTTTTCCTTGCTTACTTTCGGTAAACAGGCAATCAGTGACAACGCTCTGAATCCTGCATCTTGAAGTCACTTGGGTATAACACACTATCAACAACTGAAAACGTGGTTTTCCCTAATTCCACATTGACAGTTGCACGCTTCGGCTCTCAAAATGTATCCTGAAAAACGCCTACACGATATCCTAACTAAGCGTCGGAAAAAGCATGAATAAATATAAATCTCTTATTATTGCAATTGCATCACTGTTTTCTACTGCCTGCAGTAACCAGCAGGCTGCGCAACTGGGGATGAGAAGTAGCAGTGTTAATGTTTATGCACAGCAGATGAGCAGCATGCAATTGTGTGAGACGCTTTATTACAAACGTCCATCTAATCAGACGCGTGTTGCCATTGGAGCCGAGTTCAACCGTCGCGGCCTGAGTAAGCGTTGGTGTGATCAACAATATCAGCAACTTTACGTTGAAAAAATCGTCAATGAAATGCTCCTGCGAAAAGAACAAGCCAAGACAAAACCAGAGGTAACCATACAACCTGCCATATAAGACAGCGCATTGCATAAAAATCAGGAAATAGCGCTAGCTTTACTGATTTTTATATATTCATCTACCTTTCAATTATCTAGATTTCTATTTCCCTTCAATTCGTTAACGCAAAGTTAATATCATGCGTCGGAATACAAACGTAAACAGAATATAAACGGTTTTCGTTTTCCTCTTTAACCGCTAGCTTTGTTTAGATCTGTATCAAGGAGTATCAAACAGGGTTAACAATTCCAAACAAAGACATGAGGTCAAAGATGGAAACACGCATTAATCAAAATACAAACTATTCCACTTAACTGAAAGTGTCACTCAGTGTTAAGCAGGAAAGCGTGATGCACTCAACGATACAACACCTTTCCCTATGGCAACCTACTGGATAAATTCAATCAATTGCTTTGCAATATCGGTGTTGTTCTGAGAACCCACAAACTTTTGCGATCCTTTACCATAGGCAAAAACTTGCACATCCACCGCGGTATGACCCTTTGTCGTCCAGCCGGTATAGCTCTGCTTATTAATCACATCTTTCACTTCTTGATACAGTGCCTTGACTGGCTCTTCACTTTGCTTAGCTTGCTTCAATTGTTGGTATTGTTCGTCTGACAACCCCCAATCAACAGACTCAGACCATGCTTGTCTAATATCCGTCGATTTTGCTAAAGCCATTGCCAACGGCCATGCGGTTTGGCGTACGCCTTTGATTACCTCCGTATCCCATCGGTATTTGCCGTCAGACCCAATTGTTAAGCCGCCCGTTGAGTGATCAGCCGTCACTACCAGCAAGGTATCAGGATGCGCATCAACATACGCTTTGGCGAGTGCAATAGACTTCGCGAAATCATCCATTTCTGCCATCGCACAGGCGATATCATTAGCATGGCCACACCAATCAATTTGGCTGCCTTCAATCATGACGAAGAAACCATTATCTGTACGTTGCAACAAAGACAACGCTTTGTTCGTCATCACTTCTAAACGCGTTGGGTTCTCATCCAATGCAAATGGAAAAGCTTTATCCGCAAACAACCCCAAGGCAGGCAAGGTTTGCAAAGATGGTAGAGCTTCAAAGTCCGTTAGGTACTGGTAGCCTTGCTGCTTAAATTCTTCCGCCAAATTTCGATCTTCACGCTCAAAATAACGAACCCCACCACCTAACAATAAATCGACCGGCAAATGGCCTTTAATTTCATTGTCTAAGTAATCATCGGCAATTTCATCGTAGTTACGGCGTGATTCGTTGTGAGCTGCGAAGCTTGCAGGTGTTGCATGGTTAATTTGAGAAGTCGCGATCAATGCCGTCGTCATGCCCTGTTCTTTTGCTATTTCTAGCATGGTTTTGACTGGCTTTTTATCGCTATCCACCGCGATCGCACCATTATAACTTTTAACACCGCTGCTCAATGCTGTTGCACTGGCGGCGCTGTCAGTGACAAAAGTATCGTCATCTGGATAGGTTTTTGCCATACCAACCAAAATCGCGTCATAAACAGTGGGCTCAATTTCTTTGGTATCTGGGTTATCTTGGTAATAGCGGTACGCCGTGGTAAAAGCAGGCCCCATGCCGTCACCGATCATATAAATGATATTTTTAGGAGTATCGTCTGCGTGAGCAAAGCCAGCAAAAATGCAGGCTACAATTAAGGCGTATTTCGTTTTCATATCTCATCCATGACATAACGCGATGTTGCCATTGAGGCATTCATCATTCTGTATACCTAATACTATCATGCAGTTAGGATGAAAAGGGATGTTAGTTAATATTTTTACAACGAGTATAACCAAGTGACCTCGAGATGTTTGGTTCCGCGGCAATGACTTTGGGGTAATCATCTTCGAAAGAGTATCACCTCAGTACGAAGCTTCGCTTTCTCCGTGTCGTTAGGATTATTCAGGTAACGCTCAATACCAAGCGGTTTACTCTTCACCTTAATACCGTCATACCGTGTAAGGCTCATCGCCATCGACCAAGCATTGCCCAAAAACACATATTCTCCTTGATGCTCTACCACAAAGGTATCGCAGGCCGGGATAGTACCAGTCACAACGTCACCGATTGCACTGGTTCCTTCTTCAACAGGTAAGCAAGTAATAAACTCGAAGTAGCCTCGCTTCATATCCATTGATAAGTAGAAACTGAACAGCTCACCTGTCACTCGCACATTATTTTGTTCGACGAGTTCATATAAGCGCGCGACATTCTCTTGCATTATTGGGCCAATTTCTTGAGTGACTCCAGCTCCAGATAATCCAATGTAATTGATTTCTCCTTGCTTTCGACTCCCTATTTCGATGAGTTCTGACAGCACTTTTCCAGTTTCCAACTGACTTTTGAGCATACGCAACCCTCGGTCATAATCCATTTCCACCATCGATTTAAACATGCCTCTCAAGAAGAACAAGAACCAAGGAACACGCGACTGCATTCGCCATTCAACAAGACAGCCTTTATTTAACGGTGTCACGAGAAACGTCACTTTTGCTTGGCTTTTAAAAGGACGAAAGAAATGCAGCTCCATATCCAGTCGATGAGCCTGAGTGCTTTCAAGCACAATAGCTCCGGTACCGATACGTGTACCATTCCACTGGAACCCTGACCCAACTCGCCCTTGTTCAGGGCTGTAAGTGAGATCGCAGTTGGGTTCGAGTATGAGCCAAGGGGACCACTCAGGCCAACTCTTGAAATCCTTTATATAATTAATGATTTCAACCTGAGTTTTATCGATTTCAATGCCTCTACTGACCTGATACGAAAGCATAGTCACTCCTTGCGTTTTTTCTTTCACTTACTTAGTCTAATTCAAATCTTAATTTTTTATTCTTTCACTCAGGGTTAGAACAAAAAAGCCAGAGGACAGGCTCTGGCTTTGGGTAATAGACGAAGTAAAATGAGATGGCTATCGGTTTTGCAATGAAATGAAATCAACTTGTGCGGAGAACCTAACGCCATCATCAGCAAGGTCAAATTGCCAGTTCATACGTTCACAAATTCGTTCAACAATAACCAGCCCACATCCATAACCTGCATTGTAAGTCTCATTACCATCATGGCGATTAACAATCGTTAACTTCGTACCATCCAGCTCGATTTGGATATCACCGATACTGTAGCTAAACGCATTCTTAATCAGGTTATTGATGACGATCGTTACAAAGCTTTCTGGCGCATGTACTTGTCCACTATTCAGTTCAACCAGTTGATACGACGAGTCCTGTTTTGCAAACAAAGGCGACAGTTCTTCAAGCTGCGCATTGAGGCAAGCTATCAGCGCGTGATCACCAAAATGCTGCGACTCAACGCTCTCTTTACCCAAAAGAAGAAAGGCTTCTGTGAGCACTCGCATTTCTTCGCACGCCAACTGCATTCGCGCAATGGCCTTCTGCGCAACTCTTGGTTGTTCCGGTATGCGACTTAAAATATCCGTCGAACCTTGGATGACCATAATTGGTGTGCGTAACTCATGAGAAGCAAATCGACTGAATTCTTGCTCACGACGGAAAAAACCAGCAATGTCACTTTTGCTATCCAACAATGTTTGCTCGATATGGCGCGTTTCACTGAATTTCGTATCCACCTCAAACGCTGGGCGATCTGGTGGCATTTGGCCAATTTTTTGTTCAATTTGAGACAGCGGACGCGATAGGCTGCGCACCATGTAAATGCTGTAACCCATAATGAAAAATAAGAACACGCCACCAAGAAGAAACGTCAGTTGATGCAGAGAACTTTCATATTCATCCAAGTAATCATCTGAGTCATCATGAAAAACGATATACATAAGCCCTTTACCTGATGGATGTTCAAGCACCACAAAGTGCTTATCCTCATCGCCTAAAAGGTACTCGTAAAAACCTGGCGTTTTAAAGGCCAGTAGCCAACTAGGCGTCGGCGCCTCACTCCAGTAAGAGTCAAACTCAAGCACATTCGGCAAAGGTGCGTCCCAGCCCAGTTTTTGGTAATTATCCTCATACAGTGCTGCTTCAGTATCGAGCCAGTGATGTAAGCTAAGAATTTCTAATTTGTTCTCTGCCACATAAATCAGCGACCAAAATAACGTAAACATCACAAATGTCATAAAGCCGAAGCCCCAACGTATTTTGCGATAAATACTTGGGTATTGGCTATGCTTTGAGTCGGTAACCTTGTCCATGAATGGTCTCTAATCTGGAATCGTCAAAACCTTTATCTAGTGCTGTTCGGAGGCCATAAATGTGGCTACGTAGCGCATCACTACCTGGGGGCTCATCTCCCCATACACTCTCTATCACTTCATTGCGAGAAACCGTTGCGGGTGCACGCTTAATCAACAGTTTTAGGATTTTGGTTTGAATGCGGCTGAGCTTAATTGCCTTGCCCATGCGCGTTACTTGATCGGTACGGGCATCAAGCTGGATATCAGCAAATTTCAGTGTACCGATATCTTGTCTCGGCCCACGGTTCGCTAACGCATGCACTCGTAAACTCAACTCCTGCATGGCAAATGGCTTCATCAGGTAGTCATCTCCACCCGCATGAAATGCCGCTACCTTGTCGTCCAAAGTATCTTTCGCGGTTAAGAATAAGATTGGGGTACCACAAAGGTGATCTTGGCGAAGTGTCTGTACGGTGCTGATACCGTCTAACTTCGGCATCATGATGTCCATTATGATCACATCATAATGATTTTCTTGAACTAAATTTAGCGCTGCTTCTCCATGATAAGCGCAATCAATCGTCATTCCCTCGAGCTCTAGATAGTCCGCAATGGTCTCGGAAACATTGTGGTTATCATCAACAATCAAAATTTTCATAGGGCTCACGTTTCTTCACGATCACTTCACGATACAAAACATAAGATACAACCAAATTAATAAATAAGCTTTCAAATTTAGGTCGATATCATGAAAAAACTATTACTTGTCTCTGCTGTAGGTCTTGCGTTGTCTGGTTGTGGCGGCGGTTCAGGTGGTGGCAATGGTGACAACAATGGTGGTTCAGTGACGCCACCTGTAACCGAACCAACTGTTGCGTCAGTGACTGGTTCTATTGAGGACGTTAATGGAAACGAAATTACCGTAAACGGGCTCAAATTCACCGTTTCAAATGTGAAGTTTAACAACATCGAATTGGAAAAATTTACTTTCACTGATGCTATGAAAAACATGGTAGTTCGAGTTGACACTGCGCAGAAAATCAATACAGCAACAGTTACACTAGAACCGACAATGGCAGGGAGAATCAACTTGATTGATGAAGATAAAGGAATATTCTCTATCAACGGTATTCAACTCGTATACTCTGATTTAAAAACTTCTGGTATTGATGATGGAAGCTGGGTTTTAGTTTCTTCTTTACCAACAGCAAATGCCGGTTACAAGGTTCTTTCCGTTGTTGAGATTGATGTAGAACATGAGTATCCGGGACTAGCAAATCACTATGAAATTGAAGGTCGAATTGCACAAATGAACGCAAACGAAGCGATGTTTGTGCTTGGCTCAAACATAAACGTTGACTACAGCAACGCAGCCCTGCCTCATGCTGGCTTGAAAGTGGGACAATGGGTAGAGGTTGAAGGCCACAGCTCAGGTGACCACTTCGTCGCAACGGAAGTTGAGTTAGACGGCTATGACATTGATGATGCATTTGATGACAGTGATATCGAAGGTATTGTCACTTCAGTTGAGGACTTGCATACAAGTACGCCAAGCTTCACTCTAAACTACCGTGGCTCATTCGTGACTGATTCATCAACGTGTTACCGCTTAGATGATAGTTACCGCTGTGATGCGAACCTAAAGAGTAAACTAAAACAAGGCGTGGAAGTTGAAGTAACATCTAAGTTTGTATCAGATCAGCGTATTGCGTCTATCATCGAATTTGAACAACCAGATTGGGATGACAACCAAGGCAACTGGCAAGGTAAAGAATTTGAATGTGAAGGTCGAGTTTCTAACGCCATTTACAGCGCAGATACTAATGAACTAGTATCGTTCACAGTTTCTCATTGTGAAAATAACGCAGAACAAATTATTGCAGACAATGAAGTGATCATCGATGCACAAACTCGCTTTGAAAATATCGATAAGATGAACATCAACGATGCATGGGTTGAAGTGGAAGGCATCATCATCAATGACCAAAACGTTGCTCGCGAAGTTGAACTAGAAGACTAACCCCTTATCAAAGCACCATACACGTGGTGCTTTTTCGTTTGTGCGTATTCCCCTTTTCTCTACTATTCTCACTCAAATACGTATAACCAAATGAGGGATTAAGCAATGCGTAAAATAACACTGCCACTGATTATGCTTTTTGGTGTTTGTGCTTCAGCAAGTAGTTTCGCGGATTCACATGCCGTGGATTCACATGCCGCCGATTCGCATGAAAGATTACTAAAGTTTGGTTGTACAGGCTTAGTGAACAGTTACGACGCTTCAACTCGTAGTTTTGTGCTCTCCTGCCAAGCCGAGCATGTGCCAGACTTTCAAACAAAAACAGTGATGATTGATGACAATACTCAAATTACTGGTATCCAAGAATCTAACCTAGCAGGTGCCACTGTCGAAGTTGAAGGCGTGGTTGTTCACGGTAAAAACTTAGCAAAAGAAATTGAACTTGGTGGCGACTAAGCTGGATGACGTCCACCCATATTCAGGATAAAAAAAAGAGCATCGCTTTATGAAGAGATGCTCTTTTTGGTATTGATTGATTCGAAATTAAGCCGTTCCCGATCCAATCCAATGGTAATGATGATTGGCTTTTTTACCGACAAGTCCCAGCTCGCTGAGTTTTTCAAAGACCTTGTCTACCTCTTCTGCTGACAATCTAAATTGCTTAGAGACTGCCTTCTTCGTACAGGTAATTTGACGCTCCCCTAGCGCCTCACTCACTTGTTCTATCAACGTTTTGGACTCTTCAGGTTCCGTTGGTTGTGCCGCATCAACCTGCTCGTCCTCTTTGATATGAGGAAGGTAACCCGCCGGTTCTGGTTCGATATCTCGAACATTCGCGAGCGTGACGCCACCGTAGCGATGAAAGAATTGACGGAAGCGCTGCTCCTCACCAATCAAGCCCACGAAGAACGCAGCAAAGAAGTCCAATAATATTGACAGGAACACAACCAACCCCAATTGCGCTTGCGAAGACGTTGTGCCGAACGCCTTTGCCAAGCTATCAATGAGTCCAATAACGGAACCTTGTGCAACTGGTGGCAATCTATCTCGCTCCATTGCTAAACGTTGTTGCTCTTCACGTAGCTTCTTATTTTGTTCTTGAATACGCGTTACACCAGTGGCAATTCGCTCCATCTCAATGTACTTCTGCGCCGCCATATTATTAAGCTCAATCTGATTATCGATTGACGTAATTTGACGGTTGTACCCTTCGACTTTTGCTTGCTCAGCAGAGATATGGCTTTGTGCCGTATTGGTTGCACTGTTAATGCCACCAATACTCCCCCCAATCGAAATCGCTGCCAGTACCAAATAAAATACTAACGCGGTAAGTGCGCCTGTGTAATTTCGGTGTGCACGACGCTCACCGTATTCATACCAAGCGTAAAACTTACCAGCTTCAAATATGATGGCCAGACCACCAAATAACGCCTGCATCATCGGGTTTTCATCGATAGACAAAAACAGTAAAAGAGAAAAAATTGTCGATGCTAAAATCGCAGCCCCTGTGAATGCATAGACACTCACCATAGCAAATCGACCTTTAGGATATCGATATCCGATCTGTTGTTCGTATTTCATTTTTGGAATTTCTTAATTATCCGTGAAACCCTGATAAAACGGAGCTTCAGGCAATGATAAAGGTGCGAGAGAATACCGCATCCTCGACGAGATTACTGTCATATTTCCGTTAACGACAAGCAACTGAAGATTAGATAGTCACTTTGAACTCATATCCCACAAAACTAGCACGTAAAACCACCACCACAACTATCGATATGACGAGCTAGCAACACGCAAACATGACGATTGTCGAACAACCTACTCTCTGAATTAGGGTATTGCTATTTGAAGCACACCTCGGCCCAACGAGCCAACCCTGCGGTGACTGATCCAAAGTAGTTGCCACTCACCACGGGTATATTCGGTAAGACCGTTTGCACAGCATCACGAAGAATTGGTGAGCGCGCTGAACCACCGGTCATAAAGATAGCATCAGGTTTTACGCCTGCTTGCTCGACTGCCTCTGTCACTAATGCGGTCATTTTATTCTTAGGTGATTCAATCGCCTCTATCATTTCATCACGCAGTACATCGACCTCAATCAATTCAGAAAGAAGATTGATGCCTGCACGGTAAGAAGGTTGATCTGAAAGCGCGACCTTGGCCTCCTCCGCTCGACGTACAATGTTATAGCCAAGAGACTCGTGGTACACCTCCAGAAGACGCGCGAGTTTCTCTGGTTCTTGCGCTTGTTTTTGCAACAACTTTAATGCGGCAAGGTTTTCACGAGAATAAAAATCACTTTGTGCTTCTACATTGTTGATCGCGATTGGATTCCAGAACTGAGTCGTTGGCATCAGAATGCCCGACTCCATCTTACTTTCCATGCCGAATGGGAACATCAATTGTTTAAATGCTAATGCAATATCCAGATCGTTACCTCCGACGCGCTGGCCGCTATGCGCTAGCAAACTTGCCGTTCTGTCAGCTTTACCACGCCAAGACGGCCCCATTTGAATCAATGAGCAGTCAGTGGTACCACCACCAATATCGACAACCAAAATGGTTTTATCTTCCGTCAGCGTTGCTTCGTATTCTAAACCTGCAGCAACTGGCTCAAATTGAAATTCTACATTTTGAAAACCCGCACGCTTTGCCGCTCTCAGTAGAATGCCTTCCGCTTGAATGTTGGCCGCTTCACCGCCGCGACCGTGGAAGTTGATCGGACGACCGATTACCGCATCGGTAATGATTTGCTGTGCATCATGTTCAGCTTGCGACTTGATGTTATCCATCATGGCGCAAACGAGATCCTCAAAGAAGCTCAGTTGAACATCACGCAGACCTGACGCCCCCAAAAACGACTTGGGTGACTTCACGTAATAGATATCACGCGGGTCTTCCAAGTAGCGTTCTAACGCGGCTTGACCAAACACCATATCTTCAGGCTCAAGTTCAATGCTCTCTTCACGGTTGAAGTTGATGGCGCGGCGCAGGACTTGCTCGCCTACCTGATCAAAAGGTTTGATGCTGCGATGACGAAACAGATGCTCAGATACCGATTCACGAGTTGGTGCCGCTAAAGTGGAAGGAATGTAAGGGCTACTCCCTTCAAGGTTTAGCAACTGAGGCTCACCTTGTGCCATTTTTGCTACCGAACAGTTTGCGGTGCCATAGTCAAAACCGATATACATAAGTCCTCCCACTGACGGAAAAAAAGGTCGGCAATGCTAACTCAACATCAATGGAATTTCTATACCCAAATAACCTCAAGATGCTTGGGTATACAGTAACAAAACAGAATGCGTGGTGTTTATTCTTTCTTCATGGATGGCACAACCACGGCAATCAAGAGAGCAAGTAGCAAGAACACTGGCGTTAGTTTCAGTCCTTGCCAAATAGAATAATCATCATGGAATAACCAAAAAATCCCAATCGTAAGTAAGTAGGAAAAGTAACAGCAAAACACCAAACTTATCGCAACAAAACGAGTTCGATTGATCACTAATACACGAACTAAATATTGGCTGAAGATACCGGCACAGTGTACCGCGAATTGCCAATTTATAATAAAACATGCCAATGCGACAAACCCTGCCACTAGTAAGGTATCATGGGTATTGAGAATAAAATAACTGCCAAATCGACTCATAATGATCGGGTAGTCACCTTCGTAAACTATCGACCACGAGATCGCATTTGCCGCAGCGACGAAATTAGCGAAATACGCAATGGCGTAAAAGGTAGTTTGTGAGCTGAATGGTCGAAATACTTCAGAGCAATAGCCTCGCCACTCTTCTTGGTTGGTAGTAGGCCCAACCCAATTGCGTTTTTTGCTTGGCATGCGCTCAGAAAAAGCAGGGCCGTTACGAAACAGCAGCCAAAAAATGGTCAGCGCCAATGCCACTAAGAGTATTGCTAACATACCCCCCCCCTTCAGAAATGTCCTTTCCACTGCCAATGGCGTTGGGGTCGTAAACTGCACTTCCCTAGATTATCGTGCTTAATCTCGTTTTAATGCACTGTTAAACATCAAATAATATTTTTTTCTCTTTGTTAAGGTTTAGCACACGATGGAAGGAGTTGCTGAATCTGGGTAGGACAAACAGGCGGGAATATCATCGCCTACCCAATAAATCTAAGCCTCGAGCTTTTCCTCAAAAACACCGAGCTCGCGGCCAAGCCAAATCGCGCGCTCAGTATGGTCAAGCAGCTCTTCATTACTCACAGGGTGGATGAGGGCAGAGAAAACCCCGCGATGGTTATCTAACCAAGCAACAAATTCTTCGCTCAACGATTCTAAGTGCATTTCGAACATGGGCATTTTATGCGGGCCAACTAATTTGCATACAAGTGGGAATACGTGCAACACATCTTCGCGCTCTCTGCGAATAATGTCATTTAAAGCCTGCGCTTCTTCCTTTCGTTGCAACGGAAAATAAACGTGAACGTGATACATAACTTCTCCATGATATTCTCAGGGTATGCTCCCTTTAATGAGTCGCTACACTACCTCTATCTCCTAATGACTTCAAGAAGCAGGCTGTCTCACTGCCTCGTAACGCTTCGATTTGAGTAGGCAATTTTGTTGCAACATTCCTGTCAAACTCAGTGATTCCATTCAATTTAGAAAACGTATAACGCTAAAAACCAGTGCATTAGCCTACCAACTCACGGTGTAAGCAAAACTTTACTGTTGGGCTCAGCCCGGATTAAAGCATAAATTAACATTTTGTTTACACTTACTGTATCTGGTTATACCAAGAATCATTACTGGATTAGGCGGTGTAAACAGCAGTAATAAGTAACGCATTGCGTTTTCCAAAGCACAAGTTCGTTAAACGCAGCATTGGTATAAGTGCGTACTATTAGAACACTAACCCTAGGTATAGCCTTTTGCGCTGATATCAATGCTTGAGTACTCATATTGGCTTTGATTTAACAATGAGCAGCTGCAGTCCAAAAGACCCGCAGCGTCAAAAGGAGCTTGAGATGAACGTTCAGGCATTACCCATGCATCGGTTTATCGACCATGATGGGAATCTCGTTAGCCAACTACCCAATTGGGCTGACTTAAAAACCTTGGTCGGGTTCTATCAAGATATGGTATTAACTCGCACCTACGATAACAAAGCCGTTGCCTTGCAACGCACTGGTAAACTGGGCACCTACCCTTCGCACCTCGGCTCAGAAGCCATTGGGATTGCGGTGGGCAGAGCACTAAAAACCAGCGATGTGTTTATCCCTTATTATCGCGACATGCCTGCATTGTGGTGTCGTGGCATTGGTATGGAAAAAAACCTGCAATACTGGGGAGGTGATGAGCGAGGCAGTGTTTTTACCCCAGAAGGTAGCCCGATACCTAGCCGAGATTTACCTTTCTGCGTTCCTATCGCAACACAGTGCACCCATGCTGTCGGAGTCGCTTCAGCATTGAAGATCCACGGTAATCACGACGCTGCTTTAGTCATGTGTGGTGACGGTGCGACTTCCAAAGGCGACTTTCTTGAATCCATTAACTGTGCTGGTATCTGGAATATTCCATTGGTGTTTATGGTGAACAATAACCAATGGGCAATATCCGTCCCGCGTAGTTTGCAATGCGCCGCTGAGTTTTTATCAGAAAAAGCCAAAGGAGCTGGTATACCCGGTATTACTGTCGATGGTAACGATGTTGTTGCCGTATTCGATGCGACAATGAATGCCCTCGACCGAGCCAGAAAAGGCAAAGGCGCGACGCTTATTGAAGCGATCAGCTACCGTTTAAGCGACCACACTACAGCAGACGACGCTACTCGCTATCGTAACGAGGATGAAGTCCAAACCGCATGGCAATACGAACCAGTTCGTCGCCTCAAAGTCTTCCTCACTAACCAAGGCGCTTGGAACAACGAGCAAGAGCAACAGTGGCAAGAGCACTGTAAAGAGCAAGTTGAACTTGCGGTCGAACGCTATCTCAAGATGCCAAATCAGGCACCAGAAACGGGCTTTGATTTCCTTTACGAATCTCTTCCACAAGAGCTTCACGCGCAAAGGGATGAACTGATCAACAAAGCAATGCGTATGCAGGGAGGAAAACATGGCTGAACTCACGTTAGTTGAAGCGGTGAACCTCGCGCTGCATCATGAAATGGAACGCGACCCTCATGTAGTCGTCCTCGGTGAAGACGTAGGTGATAACGGCGGTGTATTCCGTGCGACCGTTGGGCTAAAACAAAAATACGGCCTTAAACGTGTTATCGACACCCCCCTTGCCGAAGCCCTAATTGGTGGCGTAACGGTCGGTATGGCAACGCAAGGATTACGCCCTATTGCAGAATTCCAGTTCCAAGGCTTTGTCTTCCCCGCATTGGAGCATTTGATGTGTCACGCCGCGCGAATACGTAACCGAACTCGAGGACGACTCACCTGCCCTGCGGTGTTCCGTGCGCCGTTTGGTGGTGGGATCCACGCGCCAGAGCATCATTCAGAAAGTGTCGAAGCACTGTTCGCCCACACCGCTGGTTTCAAGGTGGTGATTCCGTCTTCTCCTCAACGTGCATACGGGCTACTGCTTGCCGCGATTCGTAGCAATGATCCGGTGATGTTCTTCGAACCGAAACGCATCTATCGCACCGTAAAATCGCAAGTAATTGATAACGGCGAAGCGTTACCTCTGGATACTTGCTTTACCTTACGCAAAGGTCGCGACATCACATTAGTGACTTGGGGCGCGTGCGTGGTGGAATCACTACAAGCGTCTCAAACACTATCAAATCAAGGTATTGAAGTGGAAGTGATTGATTTGGCCAGCATCAAACCGATTGATACCGCGACCATCTTCCGCTCATTAGAGAAAACAGGACGCCTGCTTGTGGTGCACGAAGCGAGTAAAACCTGCGGTGTCGGCGCTGAGCTTTTAGCTCAAACCGCTGAGCATGCGATGTGCTTGCTTAAAGCGCCACCAAAACGCGTCACTGGCATGGATACCATTATGCCGTACTACCGCAACGAAGATTACTACATGATTCAAGAGGAAGACATTGTGCTGGCCGCACGCGAACTCGTGGAGGATTGGAAATGAAGACGTTTAATTTACCTGATCTCGGCGAGGGTCTCGCTGAATCAGAAATCGTAAAATGGCACATTGATGTTGGCGATATGGTCCAACTCGACCAAGTTGTACTCACCGTAGAAACCGCCAAAGCGACCGTTGATGTGCCTGCCCCATACAGCGGCAGAATTGTGAGTCGTCACGGGGAAGAAGGCGACATAATTAACATTGGTGCTCTGCTTCTGGAAATCGATGAAACCGGCGCAGAACAAACAGTCTCCGAGCAAAAACAAACTGCTGATGCAGCAACTGTGGTGGGTAATGTATCCCAACATGCGCACAGCGTGAATGTGGATGACTTCTGGATTGGCGGCGAACATAACCCATCACCAGACAACCTGATCACCGCTCTTCCCTCTGCTCGCTTACTAGCTAAGAAACTGGGCGTAGATCTTGCCATGGTCACAGGCAGTGGGCCTGATGGCTTGATTGTCGATTCCGATATCTACGACGAAGCTGGCAAACAACGCCCAGGGACCGAAGTGCTGAAAGGTGCACGCCGGACGATGGTTTCGACCATGGCGGAATCTCATCAAAACGTCGCGGCCGTTACCATCACCGAAGAAGCCGTGTTAGATGGCTGGAAAGAAGGTGAAGATATCAGTATCCGTTTGGTACAAGCCATCGTTCATGCTTGTCAGGAAGAGCCCGCCATGAATGCCTGGTTTGACGCAGAAACCATGACGCGCTGTGTCCACTGTACTGTCAACATTGGTATTGCCGTAGACAGCCGACACGGTTTGTACGTGCCTGTTCTTCGACACGCTGATGAGTATGAGCCACAAGAGATACGCCGTTGGCTAGACCAAACTGTACAAGGTATTCGTGGCAGAAAAATTGGCCGCGAGCAGTTGCAACATGCGACTATTACGCTTTCAAACTTTGGCGCAATTGCAGGCATTTACGCAACACCCGTAGTCACGCCTCCACAAGTCGCGATTGTGGGTGCAGGTCGAATCATTGAGAAAGTGGTGATTCGAGATGGACATGCCGTAGCGGTTAAGGCGATACCACTGTCGATTACCTTTGACCACCGCGCATGTACCGGTGGTGAGGCTGCGAGGTTTACTAAAGTACTAGCTGCGCACTTGAGAAAGCCGAGTTCCTAGCGAATGATCACCAGTAATCAGCAAGGGCTTCCAGTTGGAAGCCCTTTTATTGTGAGGGTTACTTTCGCGTTAAAGAGAGATTACCCACTCACTCATTCTTCGCTATAGGGAATAACGCGGTTAGGTTTGTACTCGCTGAAAAGAATCTTAAGACTCTGATTATTTGAAAAACTTATAGCGCATCATTCCAACAAGCCTAAGCGCGACTAGGAATCTGAGGGCAAAGAGCACTGAAGGGCTTTCATAGCAATGAACCCGCAGCGCATTTTGATAACAGATTCTGAGTCACGCTCGTTCCTCGCTGTTCAGAATGACGACTTAAAGTAGTGAGCAGGAAAGAGATTTCCTGCTCGTTCGTTCTTCATTCTAAGGAATGACGCTGTCTGGTATGCACTCAACAAAAAGCGCCTTAAGAATCTGATTCTCGTTAGGAAATTTTAGCGCGTCATTCCAGCAAGCCTAAGCGCGACTAGGAATCTGATTGGCAAAGTGCACTGAAGGGCTTTCATAGCAATGAACCCGCAGCGCACTTTGATAACAGATTCTGAATCACGCTCGTTCCTCGCTGTTCAGAATTGACGACTTAAAGTAGTGAGCAGGAAAGAGATTTCCTGCTCGTTCATTCTTCGTTCTAAGGAATGACGCTGTCTGGTATGCACTCAACAAAAAGCGCCTTAAGAATCTGATTCTCGTTAGGAAATTTTAGCACGTCATTCCAGCAAGCCTAAGCGCGACTAGGAATCTAATTGGCAAAGTGCACTGAAGGGCTTTCATAGCAATGAACCCGCAGCGCATTTTGATAACAGATTCTGAGTCACGCTCGTTCCTCGCTGTTCAGAATGACGAACATAAAGGTGTGTGTCTAAACCTTCTCCAAAAGCTCCGGCATGATCTCAAACAGATCACCAACCAAACCATAGTCTGCAACTTGGAAAATTGGCGCATCTGGATCGCTGTTGATTGCGACAATCACTTTCGAGTCTTTCATCCCCGCTAGATGTTGAATCGCCCCGGAAATACCAATCGCAATATACAACTGGGGCGCGACAATTTTACCGGTTTGACCTACCTGCAAGTCGTTTGAGACAAAACCTGCATCCACCGCAGCACGAGATGCACCAATGGCACCACCGAGTTTATCTGCGAGCTGCTCGACCAACGCGAAGTTCTCTTTGCAACCCAACCCGCGACCGCCAGAGACCACCACACTCGCTGCAGGTAATTCTGGTCTTGCGCTTTTCACTTTTTGCTGAGAAATAAACTCACTGTGTTCAGCGACTATCGTCGTCTCTAATGTTATGACATTCTCAACCACTGGAGAATCAGACATTACCACCAAATCAAAAGCCGAGCTTCGAACTGTCATGATTTTAATTGCATCATTCGAGCGCACTCTGGCTAACGCATTGCCCGCATATATCGGGCGAATGACCGTATCTAGAGACTCTATCGCCACCACATCAGATAGCTGACCAACATCAAGCAACGCTGCGACACGTGGCAGAAGATTTTTACCAAATGTACTCGCAGGGGCAAGAATATGAGAATAGGCTTTACCGACTTCCGCTATCAATGCAGACAGATTTTCAGCCAACGGATGCTGATACTCTGCTGCATCAATCACGATGATTTGTGAGACGCCCTGTACACGTTTCAAAGCATCCAGTACTGCACTGCATTGATGCCCTATCAGTAAAGCGCTAACCGGAAGCGTTGCACCATCATCGGTGATTTTAGAAGTCGCATTGAATGCTTTTAGCGTATCCACTGAAAGCGATTGATTATCGTGCTCGACAACAACCAAGGTTGCTAACTGCTTAGTTTCCATCGTCATGCCTCCTTACATCACTTTCGCTTCGTTCTTAAGTTTGTCAATTAACTCATTCACGCTGCCTACAATCTCACCAGCTTTACGCACTGGAGGTGACATAACTTCAAGTACTTCTTGCGAGCTCTCGACACTCACACCAAAGAACTCCGGAGTCATGACTGATAGCGGCTTTTTCTTCGCTTTCATGATGTTGGGCAGAGAAGCATAGCGAGGTTCATTCAAACGCAAATCGGTGCTCACTATCGCGGGCAACGTCAACTTCAACGTTTCTAAGCCACCATCAATCTCTCGCGTAACCAAAATCGCTTCCCCTTCCACTTTCAGTTCTGATGCAAATGTCCCTTGCGGCCGTTGCGTCAATGCTGCCAGCATTTGCGCTACTTGGTTATTGTCTGTATCAATAGACTGTTTGCCGAGCAAAACTAACTGCACGTGTTCTTGCTCCATGACCGCTTTTAGGAGTTTGGCAACCACAAGGGGCTCTGGGGATTGTTCAACATCAATATGAATCGCACGATCGGCCCCTAACGCTAACGCAGAACGTAACTGCTCCTGACAACTTGACGCACCAATCGAAACCACCAGCACATCTTCTGCTACGCCGGCTTCTTTAAGCCTGACGGCTTCTTCCACGGCGATTTCACAAAATGGGTTCATCGTCATCTTCACGTTGTTGGTTTCCACGCCAGAGCCGTCAGATTTCACTCTTACTTTAACGTAAGGGTCAATGACACGTTTAATTGCAACCAATACTTTCATACTCCCTCCTAGCAGATCGCCCAACACAAATCGCATCCTAGCGACTTAATCATGTGTGGTAGATAGAGTGATGAAAGCCGCTCATACTCAATGAATTCCCTGTTCATTTCGATTGGCCCATCACTGAGTGACAATGTCACTAAAAGCATTGAACACACACGATAACATCACCATTTGAGCTTAGTTTAGTTTACGTTTACGTCAACTGGACTATAGTTCTTTATACGGGTTGATGAGCAAAGACTGATTTATATAAAGGACACATAGGCATGGAAAGAGAATGCATGGAGTTTGATGTGGTTATCGTCGGGGCAGGTCCTGCAGGGCTCAGTGCCGCTTGTCGGTTAGCTCAGTTAAATCAAGAGAGTGAAAACGAACCGCTGTCCATTTGCGTGGTAGAAAAAGGCGCCGAAGTCGGCGCACATATCTTATCGGGTGCAGTATTTGAAACCCGAGCATTGGATGAACTTTTTCCTGATTGGCAAAACATGGGTGCCCCGCTTTCTGCGTCTGTTATTAATGATGCCTTCTTGTACCTCACAACCGAGCTTAACCATATTCGCGTTCCCCACTTTCTTACGCCAAATCCGATGCAGAATAATGAAAGCAATTACGTCATCAGCTTGGCAAACTTGTGTCGTTGGCTAGCAGAGCAAGCGGAATCACTCGGCGTCGAGATCTTTCCTGGGTTTGCGGCATCGAGCATCAACTATGATGCTTCCGGTAGTGTCACTGGCATCACCACCAGCGATATGGGATTAAACAAAAATGGCGAACCAAAACCCAACTTTGAAGCCGGTATCGAACTTAAAGCCCAATATACGGTATTTGCAGAGGGCTGCCGTGGCCACTTGGGCAAATCGTTGATTCAAAGATTCGGCTTAGATAGTGACACACAGCCGCAACACTACGCACTTGGATTAAAAGAGATATGGGAGCGACCTGTAGAGTCAAAAGCTCAATCCGGTAGCGTGATTCATTCCGCTGGTTGGCCGCTAAGTGAATCTGATACCACTGGTGGCGGCTTTCTTTACCATATGGAGAACAATCAAATCGCCGTCGGGCTAATCGTGGATTTGAACTATCGTAATCCATACCTTAGCCCATTTGATGAATTTCAACGCTTTAAACATCACCCTGCTATTGCACAACATCTACAAGGCGCGCAGCGCATTGCTTATGGCGCGAGGGCCATCGCCAAAGGTGGACTTTCTTCGCTACCGAAACAACAATTTCCAGGCGGTGTGCTGATCGGCTGCGATGCCGGCACGTTAAATGTGGCAAAGATAAAAGGCAGCCATACTGCAATGAAATCCGGTTTACTCGCAGCAGAAGCCATTGTCGAAGCGATGGCTCAATCAAAACAAGAACCAGACTATCAGCGCTTATTTAAATATTCATGGCTGTATGAAGAGCTAAATGATACTCGTAACTTTGGCGCAAACATTCATAAATTCGGTAGTATACTTGGTGGTGCCCTTTCAACCGTTGAACATAACTTATGGCAACCACTGGTTAAAAAGCCGTTACCATGGACGGTCACCGATCCGTCTCTTGATCATGAACAGCTAAAACCACTTCAAGATTGTCAACCTATCGAGTATCAAAAACCCGATGGTGTACTTAGCTTCGATAAACCCTCCTCAGTGTTTTTATCTGGTACACTGCATGAAGAAAATCAACCATGCCACTTACATCTCACCTACCCTCACATCCCAATTGATGTGCATCTAGAGAAATTTGGCGAACCTAGCCAGCATTACTGCCCGGCAGGTGTGTATGAAGTCATTGAGATTGATGGCAAGCCTAAATTTCAAATCAATGCGGCAAACTGCGTGCATTGCAAAACCTGCGACATTAAAGATCCATCTCAAAATATCACATGGAAAGCCCCAGAAGGTGGTGGTGGCCCTAGTTATCGGAATATGTAGTGTCTAAGCGTGCAAGAGATAGTTCTCTTATACGTGCGTTTCTAGCGGTAAGAAATAAGGCGTTATGATTTCGCTAAATTGCACAATTGGTAGGGAGTAGACGGTAAGTCTGATAAAATTCAAGTCTTCCAGTAATCACGTTGATAGCACTGGATTTACCTAAAACTAGGAACTATTTTGACCAATAATGATATTTTACGCCGTGTACGTTATACATTTGATTTAAAAGACAATGCAATGACTGAAATCTTCTCTTTAGCCAATCTTGATGTGACCGTTGACCAAGTCACTAGTTGGCTCAAGAAAGAAGAAGACGAATCTTTTGTGAAACTTAGTGATACTGAATTGGCAATATTTCTAAACGGTTTTATCAATTTTAAACGTGGTAAACGTGAAGGTGAACAACCTAAACCAGAAGAGAAGTTAAGTAATAATATCGTATTCCAAAAGTTGCGTATTGCTTTGAACCTAAAAGCAGAAGATATTCTTGAGGTTCTGCAACTTGCGGATTTTCGTTTAAGTAAGCATGAACTCAGTGCGTTCTTCCGCAAACCGGATAACAAACATTATAGAGAATGCAAAGACCAAGTTCTTCGTAACTTCTTATTAGGGCTTCAGCTTCAGTTGCGCCCAAATGGTAACGAATCAGAATAAGAACAAACGGTTTAAAGTGATTGGCAACGCATGGTATTTTTACCATGCGTTGCGTTTAAGGTGGTTTCCAGAGGCTTAGATATTGGGTTGCTCACACCTAATAGGCGTTTGCTTGGATATTTCAACCTGACTAACCCGCTAAATTCATCGTATTTATTTTTGTAATATATGAATCGACTCAACATTCGAAGACAAATCGTAACGAATGTTCACCTTAGTATTCGCGCGTTCAAACGTCATTCTATCAAAATCTGTCATGACTATTTTGAATCCATTGCCCGCAAATAAACTGGTAACCTGAGTTCGTTTCTTAATTTCCATTGCTGAAGTGAGTATTCTTTCCATAGTAACCCCCGATTAATATGATTGCAGATACGCCTTAACATAAAGTGTGGCTGCGATAGAATCAATCGCCTATAAAATAGGCAAAAATGATGTAATAAAAGACAATCATTAATTTATAGCTCATATCTATACTTGCGAGATTTCCGCCGCAATTTAATTATGTGTTAACATTAATTTTGTGACAATCTGCCCAAAATGTTGATTTGCTCATTTTGTATTCAGTATATGATTGTAATGCTTACTTACAAAGCCAACCAGTAAATGAGTTAAGAGTGAGCCTGCACATAGCATTTTTAGCATACGGCGATTTTGTTATTGAGATGCCACAGGAAAAAAATGAAAGAAATCTATAATGACTTATTCTCTCAATCTTTTCCTAGTAAAGAACAACTCGTCGAGTTTGCCTTAAAACGTCATGGCTTTTGTAGCGACAACGGTTATTCTGGTGTGACATATCCAGAAGATTTAGATGAGTATGATCGTATTATTGAGAGCCAGTATATTCCCGACGGTATGGTTAACATTAACTATTGGGACGGCTCTTACAAAGAAGTCATGGTGAGTGAAAATGACTACCTTATCGCCTTAAAAATTTTCTTAACTTTAAATGGTAATGAAAACCTTGCAAGTATTCTGATTACGGAATAAAAATTGCCCAGAGCTTTCAAAACTGAGCTGATGCCAAATACTGGTTTAACAAACCAATGAGCGAAGTTTGACCCTATCCCCTATAAAATAATGCCCCTGCGAAGGATCATTCGCAGGAGAATATCAAAGCCGAGTTTTAATGCTGGCTTTATGCGACTTCGAACGCCAACGCCTTTTTCTCAACTTGGCGAAAAATCAACGTCAGAACGCCATTCACTGTTAAGTAGAATGCACCCGCAATACCAAAGACCGCTAACGTGTCGTAAGTTTGCGCGTTAATACGCTGGGCATAACCCATCAAATCCATGATCGTAATGGTGCTCGCAAGTGATGTTCCTTTAAATACCAAAATCACTTCATTCGAATAAGCAGGAACGGAACGGCGAATCGCATAAGGAAGAAGCACTTTCAGCGTTGCCGTTTTATTCATACCCAATGCGCGACACGCTTGCCACTGACCAGACGGTATCGCATTAAACGCCCCTTTAAACAGTTGTGTACTGTATGCCGCGGTATTCAATGCTAACGCTAACATTGCACAAAACCAAGGTTGACTTAACCAAATCCAAAAAACGCTTTCTCTTACTGCATCAAACTGACCCGGTCCGTAGTACACCAAGAAGATCTGAACCAATAAAGGCGTACCTGTAAACAAGGTGATAATGCCTCGGCTTATCCAATGTAAACCCGGTGTACGAAGGATCAGCGTCAACGTCATCATCAGCGCTAGGATGCAGCCCACGACTAAAGAAACCGCGGTCAATTGAAGGCTTGTACCTAAGCCATCGAGCATTTGCCAAACGTGCTGTTCGTTCATGCCGTCACCTCCTGCCCCATGCTCATACCTTGGATTGAAAACTTCTTATCAATCAACTTCACAGCCCGTTGCGTCATCAAAGTAATGCCTAAGTAAATTGCAGCAGCTGTCGCGTACCATGTAAATGCTTCATGCGTCGCTGCTGAGGTAAGCTGAGCTTGTTTCAGCAAATCGGTCACACCGATAAGTGATACTAACGCCGTGTCTTTTAGCAAAACCAACCATTGGTTAGTTAAGCCTGGTAATGCGTGTCTTACCGCTTGGGGCAAAACAATACGCACGAATGCATGAAATTGGCTGATGCCAAGTGCACTTGCGGCTTCTCTCTGCCCTCTACTGACCGCTTTTAACGCGCCACGTAAGGTTTGAGAAGCGTACGAAGCGAAGATTAACGACAGCGCCACAACACCAGACAAGAACGGGCTAACCTCAATAAAGTCTCCGGTGATCAGAAATAAAACCTGCGTCGAACCAAAATAGATGAACAACACGACAAGGATTTCTGGCAAGCCGCGTACAATCGTTACAAACGCCGTTGTTGGCCATTTCACAAATACGCGACGAGACATTTCACCACTGGCGAACACCACTGCCAGAATCAAACCGACGAAAAGGCTTGTGAATGCAAGCTGGACAGTCATCCAACTAGCTTGAACAAGCGTTAAAGAGTAACCCGTTAGTGCCATATTATTTACCGAAGTACTTATTATAGATGACGTCGTATTGGCCGTTCGCTTTCACCGTTTTCAATGCGGTGTTTAGCTTATTCACTAGCTCGTCATTACCTTTATTCACTGCGATACCAAAGCCGTTACCAAAGTATTTAGGGTTTGTTACGTGCTCACCTACGTACGCGAGGTTGTCTTCTTTCTTGAACCACTCAGCTACTACCGCAGTGTCACCAAAGACAGAATCAATACGACCGTTCTTCATATCGATGAATGCATCTTGGTAGCTTGAATAAGGCACCGCAGTCACACCCGGCATTTGATCAATGAGGTAGCTCTGGTGCGTGGAGCCATTTTGGACACCAACACGTTTACCTTCTAGCGCTTTTTGGTCAGCGACTTTATCCTGAATAGAAACAAACGCTGCTGAGTTGTCGTAATACGCATTTGAAAAGTTCACTTGCTCAAGACGCGCTTCAGTAATGTCCATTGCAGAGATTGCTGCGTCATAACGTTTGAATTTTAATGCCGGGATCAGGCTGTCAAAAGCTTGGTTATGAAAGCTACATTTTGCTTCCATTTCTTTACATAGTTCGTTCGCCAGATCGACATCGAAACCTTGAATTTGGTTGTTTTCATCCATGTATTCGAATGGCGCGTACGTCGCTTCCATCGCGAATTTGATCTCTTCTTGTGCTGCTGCATTCGCTGCTACGTTTACAGAAACAAGACCAATTAGTGACGCTAGTAGAATCTTTTTCATTGCAATACTCCGTGTGTACGTCTTGGGCTGACACTCGCAATGACAGCCGTGTTTGACTGCTCTTAACTTAATGTTGTTTTAGTGTTTTAGATAATCAGCAAACTGTGTGGTTTGCGGATGAATAAATGCGTCGTGCGTGCCGTGCTCTACAATATGTCCTTTTTCTAGGTATAGAACATGGCTGGCGATTTTCTTGGCGAAATCCACTTCGTGTGTGACCACGACTTGAGTAATACCCGTTTCGCTCAAATCTTTTATAATTTTAACGACTTGATTGGTAATCTCAGGGTCTAGTGCTGCGGTAGGCTCATCAAAAAGCAACACTTCTGGCTTCATCATTAGCGCTCGTGCAATGGCTACACGTTGCTGCTGTCCGCCAGAGAGTTGCATCGGCCAGGCGTCTGCTTTATCCGCCAAGTGAAGGGTTGCCAGCACTTGCATCGCCTGTTGCTTTGCTTCGTCTTTATTCATACCAGCGACCTTCACTGGAGCCTCAATCAGGTTCTCCATCACGGTCAGGTGCGGCCACAGGTTGTACTGTTGAAATACCATGCCGACTTTACGACGAAGCTCAAGGCCTTGCTTCTCTTTAATCTCAATTGAGAAATCGAATGCATCACTCGCAATGTTTAACTGGCCGTTATCCGCCCCTTCAAGCAGGTTAAGGACGCGCAACAGAGAACTTTTCCCTGCCCCACTTGGGCCAAGTAACACAAGCGTTTCACCACTTTCACAATTAAAACTGACATCGTGAAGGACTTGTGTATTTCCGTAAGATTTATTGATGCTTTTAACTTGAATACTCATGCTGACATACTGCATTAATTGTCACTTTCCACTTATACTATCAAGAAAGATTTTTTATGCAATAAAAATGTATAAGAATTTATATTGCTAATTTTTTTATAATTATCAACCAGCACAGCAGAGCATCTGACTGGTGCAATGAGTGTGGTTTTATCCGTATTTGGGTGGCATCAATCGACTTAGTACTCGGACACAAGCCCCACAGGACTTTTGTCCTTTAGAATTACGCAGCAGAAGCATCTTACGGCTATAGTTTGTATGAACTTTAGACATAACTGAGGCGGCGATGGATAAAGCTCGGTATCCCGTATCCCCACCGCGAAGCAATCGCAATTCTCTCGACTGCCTATCCAATTTAGGAGGCATCAAATGAAAATAAAAGCGCACAAACTTTTCAGAACTGACGACTCACAAGTTCCTTTCAAAAGAAGTCCGAATCAAAGTAGCGGTGCCATTCAACCTCGATATTTAGTCATGCACTATACCGCAGGCTCAAGCGCAGAAAGTTCGATCAGCTGGTTAACCAATCCCTTAGCGAAAGCATCCGCTCATCTTGTTATCGGCCGTGATGGTGCGATTACACAACTGGTCGCATTCAACCGAAAAGCGTGGCATGCCGGAAGGAGTCAGTGGAAAGGAGTCAAAGGTCTCAATAGCCATTCGATTGGTATTGAACTTGATAATCCTGGTTTACTTCAAGGCTCGGCTGGTAACTGGCGTACAACCTGGGGTCGCCCAGTTCCAGATAACGAAGTATTGGTAGATTCAAACGGTTCAGGCTGGCATGTTTATACAGAACAACAATTGGAAGTGGCGCGAGACGTCTCGCTTACGTTAGTTCGTCACTATGAATTAGAGGAAATCATTGGGCATAAAGATATCGCGCCGACAAGGAAAAACGATCCTGGTCCTGCATTTCCGATGTCCACCTTTCAGAGTTTGCTCGATGGGCGTAATAGTGACGATGAAGAGGAAATGTTCAAAACCACAACGGCTCTCAACATTCGTCTTGGCCCTGGCACCGAGTACGAAAAATTTGAAGATGTGTCCCCTCTTCCAAAAGGAACACGTCTATCGGTTTTGGAACATCATAACGTATGGCGTCGAGTGGATGTTTTAGACACGGTTAATGACGAAATGGATATCGTGGGTTGGGTACATAACCGATATATAACCCGTGCTAATTGAAGTACCAGATCGATCCTAGTGAATACCATTGACGGGTTTACGCTTTCGGCATCGATATCATTCCTTTTGAGCACGGTAATTTTTCAATCGTCTTCTTTCTTCCCCCACGTTCCGTCTTCTTTACAAACAAGTCCTCCTATTACGGTTCCTGTAGGATAGGAGGTCCCATTATATATACAATCAGCATATATCGAGGATGAAAATAACAGTCCAAATAGAATAATAATTCTCATGTCATGTTCCTTTATAGACTCGATGGAATTAAGTATGCGGTAACAACTATAGTATCTTTACTTACATCTTCACCTAGCCATGATTCAACAAATTTCCTGCTTACCCACATATCACTGACATTGTCTTCTGTACAAATTAGTTTATGCGAAAACGCTTTAAATGCTCGCAATTCCTTTGTTTGATATTGTTCCGGAGGCGCAGCAAGAACCGCATGGTTTAATATGGGTGAATCAGGACAAACCACGCCACCATCACCAAAAGGACTATCAGTTAACCTTAACGTGACGGTACTTTCAATCGGCTCAAAAGGGCCTTTGGCTTCTCTTACCATGATCCTCATTTCTAAACTCAGTGGGTTCTCCGTCGCCGGCAACTTCTCTATCTCGGAAGATATTTGTTTTGCAGACGAACTACTTAACGACCCCAAGTCTAGGATAAGTAAGTTTTTATTATTTTTGCCAATTGCGAATCGGCTTTCCCCGACTTCGAAATCAACAAACAAACCATCATTCCTAGACTGGATTGAAAAGCCAATGACAATTCCTAAGAGAAAAGTAAAAGACAGGAGCAATATTAAATCAAAATTTTCTGCTATGAACTTCCTCATGAGAACCTACTCTAACGAAGCCATTAATATTAATTTAAATACTAGCACATATTGATGTTTTACGATTCATTATGTTACTCAGAACAGTATTATCGATTAATTCTACCTATTTACCCAATATCAAAGAAAACACAATGAAATTATCAGGTTTAATACATCGTATTACCGTTTAGCGTCTCTTTGGGGATTTCTTGTAGCGCGTCCCAGTGCTCGACAATTTTTCCATTAAGATCAAAGCGAAAGAAATCCATCGTTACGTATTCCACATTATCTGGCCATGTCTGATGAGTATGTAGCGCAACTAAATTTCCTTCGGAAACGGCACGAACAAAGGTAATATCTTTATTTGGATACTCGTTTTGCATGCGTTCGAAATATTCAATAAATGGTAATGTACCATTACCGACTAAAGGGTTGTGCTGAATATATTCATCACCAACAAACAGTTCAACGGCTTTTCTCGGATTCCCTCGATAGGCCATCTCGTAGAACGCAATCGCGCTCCGTTTGTTCTCTTCCGTGTCGATTTGCATCGTGTTCATGGTGTTCTCCTGTTTCGGTCTCAGCGCAGACAACCCACCTTAGTGGCTCATGTTAACCAGTGTTACCTCTATCCATAGTAGCTGAGTGTGTAAGGGTGGTTCGAAGCATTTGACTAAGGATAGAAAAGCCTGAATCGAATTGTTCAACTCAGGCTTAAGTAACGGAACCGTTATTTCAAAATTGTGCTTCGATCTTTAGGTGTGACTCGACCTGTTTTAATTGCATCCGCCATATGCTTGATGATAGGACTCACTTTACCTTTGTCGTTTTCCATAAAATAGGTGTGCCCTTTAATATCAAACTGATTATTAAAGTCATCACAGTCCACTTCATACACTTTACTCGGCAACTTCGACATGTCTTCTGGCCCAGTCATCCCCATTCGGCGAGACAACGTTCTATTTTTCACATTGGCAACTTTCGATGCCGGCATTGCAAAATCATCGTTAGCAAAATAAACAACGATATTACGACCAGAATCAACGATGAAGCGACCATCTTCGCCTTCCTCTAGGATTTCATTTTTCACGTCTGCCGCGATCATAAAGACATTGCGAAATAGCTGTGGCATATTGCCCGCAGCGTATTTACTCGCCCATTCCTGTAAGGCATTTTTCATGACTCGGTTGCCCATCGAATGCGCTAAAACATTGATGCGTTTGTAACAGGGCTCCTTTTGCTGCAACTCATCTCTACGCCATGTATCAAACTTACCTAATAAGCGAGCAAAAGCTGGACCACTAAAATCAGCTGCATCTTGATCGTCCCAATAATCGTCAATGATCGCTCCTGTCCAATCGTCATCACAAGGCCAGATAAGAGGAATGACATATACGAGCGATGGAGACTGCTTATCCATCAATTGTTGTAGCTTCTCTGTATTTTCAAAAACATCACCTTCCATGTTGTTATTAAATCCATGGATATAAAACAAAAGTTGTGTTTCATTTGGCAAAGCTTTTAGTCTTTCAAAGAAGCTATCGCTTAAGATTTCGACATAGTCGTCTTTGCTGTTTCGTTCACAGAAGTACAGATTTTGGGAGACTGAGACATTGTTGTAATCAAAGCTGAGGCTTCTTCCACGCCTCGATCTTGCGGACTGTTTAGGCGTGCGGTTAGTAATAAATAACATAGCGATCCCTCTTTATTTATGTACCTAATATGAGCCTAGAAGCTTATCTACCTATAGGTTGTCTCTTTGTTGTGAATCATATGCAATTTATTAGCTGCTACAGAGCTATACCGTGTATCATCGAAATCACTCGTTATAGCGTATCGTAGGTGCGTTTTATCCGCATACAGAAAGCCTCCAACTATCGTAAACATAGAAGGAGGCTTGATTAAATTCGGTTAGAAAGTCAATAAACGACTAGGTGTTACTTTCTACGCTTGTAAACCACACAGAAGTTGCCGCGCTTTGTACGACACTTAGAACAACGTTCACAATCCACTTCGGCGCGATTACCTTCTTTCCAACGTTTGATCAGTTGTGGCTCCGCTAACAACGGACGGGAAAGCGCAAAGAACTGGATGTTGGTGTTTTCAGCTAGGTCTTCAATCGCGCTCAAATCGTTTAAGCCACCGACCGTAATCACTGGCACATTCACATCTTGGCTGATCACTTGGCCGTATTCGTGGAAGTAACCTTCTTGCTGTAGCGTGTAGCCATCAAACGAGTCGCCAACCATGGTATTTGCGTTGCCGTGAATGTTACCCGATACAATGATTGCATCCACGCCCACTTCTTCTAGCGTCTTACATACGATGCGCGTTTCATCGAAGGTTAAGCCGCCTTCAAAGAATTCAGTCGCCGTAAGCTTCACTAAAATGGGGAATTCATCACCAACTAACTGACGCGTTTCTGCATAGATTTCCATTAGGAAACGCATGCGATTCTCTAGGCTGCCACCGTATTGGTCTTCACGACGGTTGTAATATGGGCTTAAGAATTGGTTGATGAGATACGTGTGCGCCGCGTGGATTTCTACACCATCAAAGCCAGAATCTTGTGCTCGTTTACTTGCCAGTGCAAATGCCTTAACGATGTAGTCGATCTCGTCTTTGGTCATCGCTTTGCCTTCGGTTTTCGTGCCGCGCTCTGGCACTTCACTCGGGGCAAAAATCACACGCTCACCTACGTTGTAAGTGGTTTTAGTGCCACCGTAAGCAATTTGCATCACGATTTTGGAGTCGTGATCATGGACAAGCTCAGTCAGCTTTTTGTATTCATCGATGAAAGAATCATTGTAGATCCCCATCATGCCTGCGTTTGGCTTTTCTTCTTCAACGATGTTGGCGTAACCAGTGACAATCAGACCCACTTCACCTTGGGCAAGCTCTTCATAAATGTCGTACAGCTTGTCGGTCATATGGCCATCTTCTGTCGCCATATTTTCCCACGTTGCACTACGTACAAAGCGGTTCTTTAGTGTCATGTTGCCAATGCGGGCTTCGGAAAACAAAATGCTCAATGCGAGTCCTCTTAAATTGATCTTTGTATTATTGCTAGAACGAAAAAGGAACAGCCACACAAAGTATGGCTGTTCCTTGTCTAAATTCGCATTACGTCCAGTAATCGACGCGCACCTTACCGCCGATAAGGGGGGAGATCTTTAATCTGGATTAAGCTTTAGTGAGATTGATGGCTTCACATCCGCATTCCCCCATCCACTTCTAATACTCGCCCTGTAAAATAGTCATTTTCTAGAATGTACTTAACGGCGTGAGCAATCTCACTCGCATCCCCCATTCTACCAGCAGGAATCATGTTTTGTAGCCGCTCTATTGCCTCTGGTTTCATTTGCGCCGCCATCGCCGTCTTCACCACACCAGGTGCAATGGCTGCCGCCCGAATACCGTATCGAGCAAGCTCTCGTGCCCAAGTGGTTGCCATGGTTGCGACCGCTGCTTTAGACGCTGAATAATTGGTCTGCCCAATGTTACCCGCCCTTGCAACGCTGGAAATGTTGATGATCACACCTTTAGAGTTACTCGCAATCATCTTAACGGCGGCTTCTCTACCACACAGGAATGTACCTGTAACATTCACATTCATAACGAGGTTGAATTGCTCAAGTGACATCTTACTGATCTCGCCATCTTTTGCTTTGACCAATAAACCATCACGCAGTACACCTGCATTGTTTATCAACCCGTTAAGCTTTCCAAAATCTTGAAGGATCTCATTAAAGGTTTCTTCAACTTCTGATTCGTTGGTGACATCCAATCGGTATATCAGCGCTTTGGCACTCAACATTCGGCATTGCTCCTGCGTGTTAAGCAACCCGGTCTCATTCACATCTAATAACGCAATATCAGCCCCAGCTTGTGCAAGGCTAACGGCCATCATTTGCCCAAGCCCTTGTCCCGCTCCGGTAATCGCGATCACGCTGTTTTTTAAGTCCATATGCTGTTAACCCTCCTGATGCTTATAAAATTCAAACAAACTAGAGAAATCAAGATCGGCATTCCCACTGGCATTGTGAAATGCGTAGAGGTTACGCGCTAACGAACCCATCGGAACTGAAGAGTGCGTTTGCAGTGCCGCATCTAAACCTAGCCCCAAGTCTTTCAGCATCAACTTACTCATAAAGCCTGGTTGGTATTGATTACTTGCTGGCGCATTGTCCATCACACCTGGACACGGATTGTACAGCTCTAGCGCCCAATTTCGACCCGAGCTCTGCAGCATGATATTAGAGAGCACTTTAGGATCCAGCCCATGATCAATACCAAGATTCAGCGCCTCACAGGTTCCTGACATTAAGATGCCAAGCATCAAGTTATTGCAGATTTTTGCCATCTGCCCATCACCGGCTTTACCAGCATGAAACACATTTTTGCCCATGTAGCGCAATATCGCATTGGCTTTGGAGAACGCCTCATCGGTACCACCAACAATAAAGGTTAACGTTGCGGCATTTGCACCAGCGACCCCGCCAGACACTGGTGAATCGACAAACAGCAAGTGCTTATTCGCGGCCTCATTTGCGACTAAACGTGCTGAATCTGGGTCGACCGTTGAACAGTCAATCAACAAGGTTTTTTCTGACACGAGGTTAAGTACTCCTACTCCGCCATGTAAGTCTCCTAAATATACCGATCTTACATGAATGCCGGTCGGCAACATGGTGATGACGGTGCTCGCGCCATCCACGACCTCTTCTAATGACTGAGCAACTATGGCACCAAAAGGTTCAAGCTGTTTGGCGGCGTTTACATCCAAGTCAAACACCTGCACATTAAATCCTGAAGCCAGTAAGTTTTGTGCCATTGGGCTTCCCATATTCCCTAGACCAATAAATGCGATGGTACTCATGCTGTTCTCCTTATTTTCCTAACTGTGCAAGCGGATGATCTTCGTCTGACCACAACGACGTAAACAAACCATCAATGACCCTTTCATCAACGTCAGTAATGCTGTTGAACATCCATTTCGGCGCACCATCTTTATCCATAAGCCTTGATCGTACTCCTTCTTCAAATTCACCAAGCAATGCGCTTCGTACTGATAAAGTGAGCTCCAAACGAAAACAATCAGCCAATAATAGTCTGTGGTAGTCTTTAACTTGCCTAAAACAGATATGAGCGGTAATAGGGCTTCCTGCAGCGAACGTCTGCTTTGCATTTTCAAGCCATTGATTGCTCGACTCTAGCGCTAATATCCGCTGTGAAATCAGCTCAAGATCGTTGCCTTTACACGCTTCTTTAATTTGAGAGAGATAAGGGCATATTTGGGTCGTCGGTTTACTGTCAATCACTTGCTCCTCCATCAATTGTAGCAAGGCACTGACAAGCTCCTTCGCTCCGGCGGTTCCCCACTTCACTTGCTGTAATTCTTCCAACAACGCGGGGTATTGCTCCTCCAAAAGTAGCCATTCCGCCAAGCCAATCGTGACAGCGTCACTTGAATTAACCATTGCTCCGGTGAGTCCGAGAAACAACCCAACTTCGGGATCTATTTGGCTCAAAAACCACGTCCCACCAACATCGGGATACAAGCCAATATTGATTTCAGGCATAGCAAGTCGAGACTTTGGCGTCACCACTCGATGGCTCGTGCCCATAAACAGCCCCATACCGCCGCCCATGACGATGCCTTCTCCCCAACCAATGATCGGCTTTGTATACGTGTGGATCAGGTAATCACATTCGTATTCAAGCGCGAAATAGTTGGTGCAAAATTCCGCCGTCGCTTCTTTACTCTCGTTGTGCATGACGTGATACATGGTTCGCACATCGCCGCCGGCACAAAAGGCTTTTCCACCCGCACCGTTAAGGATGACACACACCAAATGTGGATCGTCTTGCCATTTGATCAACTGCTGATTAAGTTGGAAAAGCATGTCGTAGGTCAGTGCATTAAGTGATGAAGCATTATCCAAGGTTGCGATACCGATACGATGAACACCATCCATGCATTGCATTTCCGTTAGGGTTACCTTCCCTGTCATGCCGCCTCCTATTGGTTTTTCCAGTTTGGTTTGCGTTTTTCCAAAAAGGCGCGAACCCCTTCAGTTTGATCCTCGGTGTCAAATAAATTGAGGAACAACTCTCGCTCTTTGATGAGGCCGTGTTTAAGCGGTGCAGAGCGCATGTTCTGAATCAAAATTTTACAAGCCGCGACAGATGAAGGTGATTGGCTTGCCACCGACTTTGCCAGTTCAATGGATTTATTGAGCGCTTGACCCGTTTCGACCACTTCTTCTACTAACCCAAGTTCGTACGCTTTCTCGGCCCCGACTTGTTCGCCACATAGAATGATACGTTTCGCCCAACCTTCACCCACTAATGCAGTTAGGTTTTGCGTGCCACCAGCACAAGGGAGCAGCCCAACTTTCGCTTCTGGTAACGCCAAAACAGCTTGCTTTTCAGCAACGCGAATGTCACACGCTAAGGCAACTTCTAACCCGCCGCCCATGGCATAGCCGTTGATGGCTGCAATGGAGACACCTCGAAATGCTGACAAGCACTCAAACGCCTCTCCAAATACTCTTGCCATGTCTAACGCGACCGCTTTGTCTCCATCGGCAAACAGCTTAAGATCCGCTCCTGCAGAGAAAAACTTATCACCTCTACCCGTGAGTACGAGTGCATAAACGTCTTTGTCTTCATTCAGTGCCAACACCAACTCTTTTAGAGCAATTAGGCTATCTGACGTCCAAGTATTTGCGGGGGGGTTATTCATCGTCACCACCGCCACATGATTACTGATGGTGTAGTTAATCGCTTGTTGTTCTGTTAATGACATATCGCTGAATCCTTTCTCAGTGAAAATGATCGGAGCAAAATCAAATAAGTGATGATTGGTTGACCAGAAACCGGCGAGCAATGATTAACCGCATGATCTCATTCGTACCTTCCAAGATTTGGTGCACACGAACGTCGCGAAAGTAACGCTCCATTGGATATTCTTTGATGTAACCGTATCCACCATAGAGTTGTAAGGCTTGGTCGCAGACTTGAAAACCGACATCCGTTGCAAAGCGTTTTGCCATCGCACAGTAAGTGGTGGCATCGGGATCGCCTCGATCGAGCTTACTGGCGGCATAGCGAACCAATTGCCTTGCCGCCACAAGCTCTGTCACCATGTCTGCCAGCTTGAACTGCAGGGCTTGGAACTGAGCCAAAGGCTTGCCGAACTGCTTACGTTCTTGCATGTACTGCGCCGCATGATTTAACGCTTGCTGCGCGGTGCCTATCGAGCAAGTCGCTATGTTGATGCGACCACCATCGAGCCCTTTCATAGCGAAGGCAAACCCCTGTCCTTCTTCACCTAATAAGTGACTCGACGGAATCGACACATTATCGAACATCACTGCGCGTGTCGGTTGGCTGTTCCAACCCATTTTCGGCTCTTTTCGCCCGTAACTGACACCATGCGCATCAGCGGGTACCACAAATGCAGACACACCTTTGGCTCCAGCATCACCTGTCCTCGCCATCACGACTAACACTTCGGTATCCCCTGCTCCGGAGATAAAGGTCTTGCCGCCATTCAGCACATAACAGTCACCTTGCTTCGTCGCTGAGGTCGTCAATGAAGCGGCATCGGATCCTGCATTTGGCTCGGTCAAACAATAAGACCCTAGGTATTCTCCGGTAATAAGCTTTGGACAGAACTTGTTCTTCACCTCTTCGGTTGCAAAGCTTGCTACCATCCAGGTGACCATATTGTGAATCGTCATAAATGCCGTGGTTGACGTGCACCCCATAGAGAGTTGTTCAAAGATAATGGAGGCGTCTAATCGGCTTAAACCCAAACCTCCCTGTTCTTCTGGCGTGTACAGACTGAGAAATCCCAACTCACCCGCTTCACGCAATATGTCTTTGGGGAAGATTTGCTTCTCATCCCACTCTGCTGCCATCGGTGCTAACCGTTCTGCTGCGAACTGTTCGGCCGTATCAGCAAACATCCGTTGCTCTTCATTGAGTTCAAAATCCATATGAGCACCTTACTCTTAGTTAGTGCAGATTGATGGTGAGATTGGGACCGGTGGGAATATCGTCATCAAACCAACGGGCAGTCACCGTTTTGGTCTCGGTGTAAAAGCGCACCGCCTGTTTACCATAAGCATGAAGATCGCCATAAAAACTGCCTCGCCAACCCGTAAATGAGAAGAAAGGCAGCGGAACAGGTATAGGCACATTCACGCCAACCTGACCAACTTGAATCTCATGTTGGTATTTTCTTGCAGCCCCACCATTCGCCGTGAAAATCGACGTACCGTTGCCGTAAGAGTTACGATTCACCAGCGCTATCGCCTCTTGCAAGGTATCCACTTCAATACACACCAGTACCGGACCAAATATTTCTTGGGTGTAAATCGACATCTCCGTTGTTACACCACTAAACAGGGTTGGCCCAACCCAATTACCGTCAGGGAAGCCTTCGACTTCACATTGGCTACCATCGAGTTCACATACCGCACCTTGTTGCTTTCCTTCTTCAATCAGTCTCAGCACACGTGCTTTCGCCTGCGCACTGATAAGCGGGCCATAAGCCGCACTTTCATCATCCCAAGCTCCTGGATGCACTTTGGCCATCTCTTGTTTGAGTTCGCTTATCCACCCTTTCGAACTGCCAACAAATACCGCTACTGATATCGCCATGCAACGTTGACCAGCAGCACCCACCGATGATCCAACAAGATTACTCACGACCTGCCCTTTGTTGGCATCTGGCATCACCACCATATGATTTTTCGCCCCTGCAAAAGCTTGGACGCGTTTGAAGTTTTGTGTTGCTTTGGTGTAAATGTATTTCGCGACAGGCACGGAACCAACAAACGACACCGCTTGAATGGTCTGGCTCGCCAATAAGAAATCGACTTGTTCTTTTCGGCCATGCACGATCTGCAACACACCTTTTGGCGCCCCCGCTTCTTCAAACAGCTCGGCCAATCGAATTGAGGTCAGAGGGACTTGCTCGGATGGCTTGAGAACAAATGTGTTCCCGCTGGCAATCGCAATTGGAAACATCCATAAAGGAATCATTGCCGGGAAATTAAATGGTGTGATCCCACAGCACACGCCCAGCGGTTGAATCAAAGAATAACTGTCGATATCCGTGGCCACATTTTCAACCGTTTCCCCCATCATATGACTAGCAATATTGGCGGCTTGCTCTACCACTTCAATTCCTCGCCATACATCCCCTTTTGCGTCAGCAAAGATTTTTCCCGTTTCGTGTGAAAGGAGTGTCGCCAATTCATCATGGTGCGTTTTTAACAAATGTTGATAGCGAAGCATGAGCCTCGCGCGTTCAGACACCGCGACATTCTTCCAGCTAGCAAATGCCTTGTTAGCGCTTTCAATTGCAGCTTGCATCTCTTCATCGGTTGAACATGGAAGGTAAGCAATCACCTCATTAGTGGCTGGGTTATTAACTTCTATCCAATCTGCGGTTTGAGATTCACGAAATTCACCATCTATGAATAAGGGAACCAAACGAGTCATAAGCTAATCCTTTGTTAACGTAATGATACTGACACCAATCTAAGTAACCCTGAGCCACTTCTGTTGACTAAAAGCCATGAGCTCCTATTTCCGTTGATCAGAGTCAAGCGGTATTTCGACAGCAATGGCGGTTGCTTCTCCACCACCAATACACAACGATGCTACACCTCGCATCACCGTCTTATTATTGGCATTCCCTTCAACACCCAAAGCTTGAAGCTGGCGCAGACTGTGAATGAGTGTGACTAAGATTCGAGCACCACTGGCACCAATGGGGTGACCAAGTGCACAGCTCCCCCCTTTGATGTTGACTTTGTTTTGATCGAGGCTTAACTGGCGAACAGCAATTTGGGTAACCACGGCAAAGGCTTCGTTGATTTCCCAAAGATCCACTTCATCCACCGACCAGTCGAGCTGTGAGAGTAATTGCTCAATTGCAAATACAGGTGCAAGGGTAAATTCTGAAGGCTTTCTTGCATGTGTCGAGTAACCCTTAATGACTGCTAATGGCGTTAAGCCTTTATGACGGGCGCTTTCTTCATCCATAAGTACGAGCGCAGCCGCACCATCTGAAATCGCGCTGGAATTCGCCGCCGTGATGGTCCCAAGAGAGTCGAAAGCCGGCTTAAGCTTAGGGATTTTTTCGAGTTTGATTGAGCGTGGATGCTCATCGTAATCCAGAGTCAAAGAGGCAATTGGTGTAGTTACGTCGATCGGAGAGATTTCATCATCAAACAAACGCTGCTCTTGTGCATCTAGCGCACGTTTGGCAGACATCATTGCCCATTCATCCATTTGCTCTCGCGTGAACTCAGAGTGATCGGCCGTCTGCTGAGCATACACGCCCATTAAATGCCCTTCATAAGCGTCTTGCAAACCATCAAGAAACATATGGTCATACGTCGATTTGTGCCCCATACGCATACCATTCCTTGCTTCTTTGAGTAAATATGGCGCATTGGTCATACTTTCCATACCACCAGCGATAGCAGTATTGATCGTACCCGCTTTAATCAGATCGCTTGCCAGCATGACGCTCTTCATGCCTGAACCACAAACTTTGTTGATCGTCGTACAGGCGGTGGTGTGTGGTAAGCCGGCTCCCAAAGCCGCTTGCCTAGCGGGAGCTTGGCCACAGCCCGCAGCTAAAACACAACCCATGTAGACTTCATCCACCGATTTAATACCACATGCTTTTAAAGTTGCCTTAATCGCCAATGCACCTAACTGCGGCGCAGAGTAGCTTCGTAATTGACCTTGAAATCGCCCAATTGGCGTTCTCTTGGCACTGACAATCCAGATGTCGTTTCTCATGATGCCGTCCTTATTGACGATAATTCACCGATCACGAACTCATCCCTCACACCTGCTACCACGGGCTTCCACATATTTTACATGGTAGCTCCAGCCTCTTATAAAGCGACGAACTTTCGCACTGTGATTTCTTGACGTTTACGTAAGCATAGCACTAACATTTACGTCAACGTTAACAAACAACTTTATAACAATTAAATTTTAAACTCAGGTAAAGGAAGCGCCTTTCGCTTAAACAAGCATGACGTAATTTGCAGCAACTGCATTTTTAATTAGGGGAAGTGTCCGGTGGAAAAATACAAGATTAGTGACCTAGCGAAGGAGTTCGACATCACGACTCGGAGTATCCGATTTTATGAGGATGTAGGGCTAATTGAACCAGAGCGCAAAGGCAACATTCGTGTCTATCAGCGCCGAGATAAAACGCGTCTCAAACTGATTTTACGTGGTAAGCGTTTAGGCTTTTCCCTTGCAGAAATTCGCGAATTATTTGAGCTTTACGACACACAACAGACAGACAGTCAACTGATTAAAATGCTCACCATCATCGATGAGAAACAAGCGCATCTACAGCAACAACTGGACGATATTGGTGTTGTCATGGCCGAACTCAACGCCGCTAAAGAACGATGTCAACAGGCACTAAACCGATAACAAGACAAAAAAACAGACCCTTAAATTTGCCCAAGCAAGCAGTGTAACTCTCACCTCTTTCGTACTTAAAACAGGGAAACGTTATGAAGACAAGCTACACCCCATTAAGTTTTGGGCTTGGTGAAACCATCGATATGCTCCGCGATCACGTGAATGCCTTTTCGTCCGAGCACATCGCCCCTATCGCTGCCAATATCGACCACTACAATCAATTTCCTAATCACCTTTGGCCTCTATTTGGAGAAATGGGCTTGCTTGGCGTAACGGTAAGTGAAGCGTTCGGCGGCGCAGGAATGGGCTATCTCGCTCATGTTGTGGCAATGGAAGAGATCAGCCGCGCGTCTGCCTCCGTTGGGTTGAGTTACGGCGCTCACTCCAACCTTTGTGTTAACCAAATCTACCGAAACGGAACTCAAACCCAACGCGAGAAGTACCTGCCAAAACTGATTGACGGTACTCATATTGGCGCACTAGCGATGAGTGAGCCGAACTCCGGCTCTGATGTGGTCAGCATGCAATTGCGAGCAGAAGACAAAGGCGATCACTTCCTGCTTAATGGTACTAAAATGTGGATCACTAACGGGCCTGATGCCGATACCTTCGTCGTTTACGCTAAAACGGACCCAAGTGCAAAGTCACGAGGTCTCTCTGCGTTTATTATTGAGCGTAATTTTGCAGGTTTTAGTCATGCACAAAAGCTCGAGAAGCTTGGCATGCGTGGTTCAAACACATGTGAATTAATATTCAAAAACTGCAGAGTACCGAAAGAAAACGTACTTGGAGACGTCAATCAAGGTATCAAAGTTCTCATGAGTGGTCTCGATTACGAACGAGTCGTCCTCGCGGCAGGCCCACTCGGCATTATGCAAGCCTGTATGGATGAGGTTATCCCCTACGTTCACGAACGAAAACAGTTTGGCAAATCCATTGGTGAGTTCCAATTGGTGCAAGGCAAACTCGCAGACATGTACTCACGCATGAATGCCGCGAAAGCGTATGTCTATACCGTTGCAGCTGCGTGCGACCGAGGCGAATGCACTCGAAAGGATGCCGCTGGAGTAATCCTATATAGCGCAGAATTGGCGACGCAAATGGCTTTAGACGCCATTCAATTGCTAGGTGGCAATGGTTACGTCAACGAATACGCGACAGGACGATTACTGCGAGACGCCAAGTTGTACGAAATTGGTGCCGGAACCTCGGAAATACGTCGAATGCTGATTGGTCGTGAACTGTTTGAAGAGTCTCGTTAATCCTCCAACAAGGAAATCTCCATGGCCATCATTAAAAGTAAAACCAAGCCAACGAGTGAGTTGTTTCAGTCTAACAAAATCGTCATGACTGAGTTGGTGAAAAACCTCAATGCAAACATCGAAATCATCAAACAAGGTGGCGGCAACAAAGCGATCGAACGTCAAAGATTAAAAGGAAAATTGCCCGTTCGTGAACGTTTGGCGTGCTTGCTCGACGATGACAGTGAATTTCTAGAAATTGGTCAATTCGCCGCATGGCAAGTGTACGATGAATCGATCCCTTGCGCCGGCGTGGTTGCTGGCATTGGCACCATCGAGGGCATTCAATGTATGGTGATTGCCAACGACCCTTCGGTCAAGGGCGGGACGTATTATCCACTCACGGTGAAAAAACATTTACGTGCTCAAGAAATTGCACAGCGTTGCCAGTTGCCTTGCGTGTACTTGGTCGACTCAGGCGGGGCAAATCTCCCACACCAAGCGGAGGTTTTTCCTGATAGAGACCATTTTGGACGCATCTTCTTCAATCAGGCCAGAATGTCCGCCAAAGGCATTCCGCAAGTTGCCGTCGTGATGGGGCTTTGCACCGCAGGCGGAGCCTATGTGCCAGCCATGGCCGACGTATCGATTATGGTGAAACAACAAGGCACCATCTTTTTAGCTGGCCCACCTCTGGTCAAAGCAGCGACTGGAGAGGTGGTAAGCGAAGAAGAGCTTGGCGGTGCTGATGTCCATTGCCGTAAATCGGGTGTGGCCGACTATTACGCCGATAATGACAAGCATGCTTTACAACTTGCTAGAGAAGCGATTTCAAACAGCAACCAACCGAGCCCTGTCGTCTGTAATAAAACCATTTTACCTCCTCGCTACGACGCCAAAGAGATGTACGGGATCGTCAATGCGAACCTTCGTCTCACTTTTGATGTTAGAGAGATCATTGCGCGCATCGTGGATGACTCCGACTTTGACGAGTTCAAAGCACTATATGGAAAAACGTTAGTGTGCGGATTTGCGAGGCTTCATGGCCACCTGATTGGGATTGTGGCCAATAATGGCATCTTATTCTCAGAATCATCACAAAAAGGAACGCACTTTATCGAACTGTGTGCCAAACGTAAAATTCCCCTCCTGTTTCTCCAAAACATTACCGGGTTCATGGTCGGTAAAAAACTCGAGGCGGAGGGTATTGCTAAACACGGTGCAAAGCTGGTAATGGCGGTGGCATGTGCCGATGTACCTAAATTTACTGTCATCATCGGTGGTTCCTATGGTGCAGGAAATTATGGCATGTGCGGACGAGCCTATGACCCCACCATGATGTGGATGTGGCCAAATGCACGTATCTCGGTGATGGGGGGAGAGCAAGCGGCAGGCGTACTCACCAAAGTTCGAAGAGAAGTAAAAAAGCGCCAAGGTGAAGTTTGGCCTGAACAAGAAGAAAGGACATTTCGAGAATCTATCTTAGACTTGTATGAGTCTCAGGGGCATCCCTACTATGCCAGTGCACGATTATGGGATGACGGCATTATTGACCCTAAAGAGACACGTCATGTACTGGCGCAAGCATTGAAAGCCACGCTCAATGCGCCAATTCCTGACAGTGAATTTGGTATATTCAGAATGTAAATGGGAAGGACACGCTATGCAGGAGCTACAACCTAGCATCACACCAAATGCAAACCGACAAAATGATGTACTTTGGCACGTTGATAAACATGGTGTTGCGACATTGACTCTCAACCGTACCGATAAACACAACGCCTTTGATGCCTGCATGATCGACTTGCTGATCCACCGTCTCGACTACCTTGCTCTGCGTACCGATGTTCGCTGCTTAGTCTTGCGTGGCAGTGGTAAACACTTCTCGTCCGGTGCTGATCTTAATTGGATGAAGTCTATGGCAACCAGTACACGAAAACAAAACCTCGATGATGCGACGAACCTTGCCAGGCTGATGCACACACTCGATTCGTTTCCCCAGCCAACGGTAGCCGTCGTTCAAGGCTCTGCATTCGGGGGGGCATTGGGGTTAATTTGCTGCTGTGATATCGCCATTGCCGCAGACGATACTCAGTTTTGTCTAAGTGAAGTGAAATTGGGTTTGGTCCCCGCAACGATAGCACCATACGTAATGCGTGCGATGGGGAATCGGCAAGCACGTCGCTACATTCTTAGCGCAGAGGTGATCAGTGCCCAAAACGCTGAAAAGTTCGGCATCATACATGAAGTACATAAATTGGATAAGATTGACGATACCATTGACACGCTTATAGACTCACTGCTTCTGAATAGCCCCGACGCCATGCGCAAAGCCAAAGCCCTCTGTCATCAATGCCACCAGAACCCAATCGACGCAGACCTTATCCACTACACCAGCCAATTGATCGCAGATGTTCGCGTTTCTCCCCAAGGGCAAGATGGCTTGCAAGCGTTTCTAGAAAAACAGACTCCAAGCTGGGTAACGAAGCCCTCTAAGGATGCACGATGATACTGCCCCGTAAAGTAAATATCGTAGAAGTTGGCGCCAGAGATGGATTGCAAAATGAAGAGCCAGTTTCAACCCATACCAAAATCCGATTAATCAACCTTCTATCTGATACGGGTTTGACGCACATTGAGGCGGGAGCGTTTGTTTCTCCAAAATGGGTACCTCAAATGGCGGACTCACTTGAAGTAATGAACGCGATTACTCGCCGTGGCAATGTCATATATTCGGCACTCACTCCCAACTTTAAAGGTCTTGAGCAAGCATTAAAAGCGGGTGCAAACCAAGTCGCGATTTTTACCTCTTGCTCGGAAGGGTTTTGCCAACATAATATCAATTGTTCCATTACAGAAAGCCTGAAGCGATTCGAACCTATCATGGAAATGGCGACCAAGCAAAATATCCCTGTGAGGGGATACCTCTCGTGTGTTATCGATTGCCCATATGATGGCCCTACCCGCCCAAATCAAGTCGCCAAAGTGGCAAAAGCATTAATCGACTTAGGCTGCTATCAGGTATCACTGGGGGATACCATCGGAACTGGCACCCCAAAAGGCGTTGCCCATATGTTAGAAACCGCGCAAGCCGTCATTCCAACTCACCAGTTGGCCGTTCATTTCCACGATACGTGGGGACAAGCATTGGCAAATATCTACCAAGCGTTAACCATGGGCATTGATACTATTGATAGCAGTGTTGCTGGGCTTGGTGGCTGCCCATACGCTCATGGTGCTTCTGGGAATGTAGCGACTGAAGATGTACTTTATCTCTGTCAAGGTTTAGGAATAGAAACGGGTGTCGATTTGGAGTTATTGGCGAAGGCCGGATGGATGATCAGTGAAGAGCTTAACCGCCAGCCAACGTCTAAAGTGTCGTTGGCTTTGCGGCGTCGCAGCGATTCCTACACCTCATAATTATCCTTAATACCGATATCAAAGTGTAATGGCATTCGCCACTTCAATATGGACAGGTACCCCATGATCACCCCAGCAATCAACAAGGAGAGCGCGGCAAAAGTGGATAACTCATACCAAATAGAAAATGTTGCGATGGCGAGTAAAACTGGGACGAGCTTTAATCCCGGAACTTTAAAGCAGAACGATTCTTTCAAGGCGATGCCAGAAAACGTCACGAAGATAAAACCTAATGCCAGCCAAACGAGGCTCCGTTCAAAATCACTCGCCAACAAAACAAGCCCAATCCACGAAGACCAACAGATCACGACTCGTACACGTTTACTGTAAATATGAACATTGGCAGCGGACAATGCACCGGCAACACAAATACCAGTGATGGTCCATTGGTAACCTTGTAAAAAAGCACCATAAACAACCATAGAAAGCGCCATCAAGGTCAACGCAAATAAACTAATACCTAGGCGATATAAACATACGCTGAGTTTATCCAGAGAATCGAGCGTTTCTTGATGTTCAATATTTGCCATGCTCTATTGCCTTACTAATCCGCATTGACCTTCTTCGGTTCGCTTTTCTTCGTAAAGTCACTTGCCAAGAACTGCAGAGTACTAATGCATTTCAAAAACCAAAGTGCTTAAATTAAGGATACCCACCTCTCCCACTAATGCCACTTCTATCGGCCAACGCTAAAACTGAATTTACCGCCTGTCCGATAAACAATCAGCGAAAATAAGATGAGTGCGCAACCGACTAGCTTCTTTGCCGTCAACACCTCACCGTACCAAGAAACACTGAGCATCACCGTCCAAACTGGTTCTAGGATCATAATGAATGCGGCGTTTCCTGCCTGCACAAATTTTTGTCCCATGGTCTGCATCACATCGCGCAAACTGGTGGCTAACAATGTACTAAGCGCAAACCAAACCCAAATCGAGGAATCAACCTCTGTTGGCCGAGACTCCAAACAGAACGAAACGAACAGTCCCAAACGGCGATGGGCAGCGACACCCAAAATATCCTTTGAGGACGCTGACGAAATTACGCCCATGCAACAATCGGAACAAACAACATCGACAAACTCATGATGAACGCCCCTTCACCGAGAGTATCACTGACCGAAATGGCATATATCCAGGTCATCACCGCACTACCAATCAGTAAGCCGACACCACTTGCTGACAGCACGTCTTTCACGTTCGCAGTAAGGAGCGGCCTGATACACAAAGGCAGTAAACAGATTGAAGCGATGGTAAATCGCAATCCAATAAATCCAAAAGGTGGAAGCCCCTGAATCGTTTCTTTGGAAAAATCCAGCCGAGTGCGGCGATCATCGTTGTTGCGACAAGCACAAGTGCCGCTTTGCGTTCAGAGTTGAGCATAATGACTTACGAAAAAAAGCCCTTTCCAAGCGGAAAGGGCTTTGACTTAGTTCCCAAAATTTTTGCCGTTTTACAGCAGTTCTACCGACTGTTGAGCGATAACCCACTCTTCATTGGTAGGAATAACCAGTGCTTTCGCACCAAGTAACTCAGATGTAGCAACAACACCTGCGTTGCCAAAGCGTGCTTCTTCGTTACCTTTCACATCTTCAACAAAACCCAACAATTTTAGGTTTTTCAGAATTTCGCGACGAATTGGCAGAGAGTTCTCGCCGATGCCGCCAGTGAAGATGATGCCATCGAATGAATCAAGGGCAGCAAGGTAAGAAGCAATGTATTTAGATACACGGTATGTAAACACTTGGAATGCTAGCGTCGCGCCTTCGTGCCCCTCTTCCATCGCTTCCAAAATACCGCGAGCATCACTTGTTAGGCCAGAAACACCTAAGAAGCCTGAAGCTTTGTTCAATGAACCAAATACTTTCTCTTGAGACCAACCTTTTTTCAGTAGGAACTCAATAATGCCTGGGTCCAGGTCACCACAACGTGTCCCCATCATTAGACCTGACAGTGGGGTAAAGCCCATAGACGTATCTACAGATTCACCTTTATTAATTGCACAAACAGAAGCACCGTTACCTAGGTGTACCGAGATGAAGCTTGATTCTTCAACGGGTTTGTTCAACATCTTCGCAGCTTCACGGCTTACGAAGTAGTGACTAGTACCGTGGAAACCGTATCGACGAATGCCGAAGTCTGTGTATAGCTCTTTCGCAATTGCACCTGTGAATGCGCGCTGAGGCATCGTTTGGTGGAAGGCAGTATCGAATACAGCAAACTGAGGAAGGGTTGGAAACGCTTCGATAGCAGCACGAATACCAATAGCACCTGCAGGGTTATGTAGTGGAGCAAGATCGGCAAGTTTTTCAATTTCTGCTGTAACTTCTTCAGTAATGCGAACTGTCTTTGTGAATTTCTCACCGCCGTGAACGATACGGTGACCCACCGCTACGATGTCTTTAGCTAGGCCAAATTCTTCGGTTAAATCAACCAGCTTACCAATAGCAATTTTATGATGGCTATCGTCGCCTTCGATTGCGATTTCTGTTTTTTCACCGTTGAATTTCCAACTCATACGAGCGTCTGACAGACCAAAGCATTCGCCTAAACCACTTAGCACAGCATCGCCAGAAGTTGAATCGATAACTGCAAATTTTAGTGATGAGCTACCAGAGTTGATCACCAGTACAAACGAATTAGACATGAAATAGTTTTCCTGTTGTGGAGCAGAGGTTGTGATTGCGCTGATGCGCTGTGTGCTTCTTGTTTGCGGCCCTATTATTCAATAATTTTTTAATCTTTCAACTATCTTTTAGCATAGACCTCTGACTTGAGTAAGTTTAGTTGATCTACAACAAGTTTGGATTTTATTTGAAGATGAAAAAAAAGAGTTGTTACAACAAAAGTGGTATTAATAAGTCTTTTCAAAACCAAAAGTATGCGCTAAGTTGTTTATGTCAACTGTATGAATTTTATATAAATAAAACTAATGGAATAGAGACGTGTCTGATTTTGCATTTATATTCGTGTCCATTGGGATGCTTTTACTATGTTGGGGCTGGATAAAAACTAAAAGTATATGCTCGAAAACTGATGTCTCTGGTTGGGGATGGCTGTTGCTGCTCATCACTGGTTTTATCGCCTCTTACGCACTTTACCTACATTCAATCACTAAAAAAGAGTTCGTCTCTTTGTTAGATATGGCCGTTTCTTTAAGTCTCTTCGGCGGCAGTATATTCGTAGTTCTGGTTCTCAAATGGAGCAACGACTCTATCAATGAGTTGCATAAGCTGGCTGACAAAGAAAAGCGTAACGCCACACATGATACCCTAACTGGGCTACCAAATCGGAAATATTGTTTTGATATCATTGACCAAAACATAAACGATACTAAGGCGTTTTCCGTCATTTTGTTTGATGTGGTCAACTTCAAGCAAGTTAACGATGCGATGGGACATAATTGCGGTGATCAACTTTTGGTTCAAATTGGCCAGCGATTGCAATCCGTTCTATCTAAAAAAGACAAAATATTCAGAGTGGGAGGTGACGAATTTGTGATTCTCACTGCCTTAAGTGTGCATCATGAGATTGCGAACTTAATTGAAAAACTCGACGCAACGCTGTCCAAGAAGTTTTCAATCGATGAGTTTGAATTCTCTTCAAGCGCCGTTTTTGGTGTCAGTACTTTTCCTAACGACTCAGAGAAAAGCGACTCTCTGATAAAACGAGCAGACATCGCAATGTATTGTGCAAAAAACGATGGGAAACTGTTCTCTTTTTATCACGAAGACATGAATGTCGGCGCCAAATACCAACTTGAAATATCATCTCGTATTCAATCCGCATTGGATAAAAAAGAGTTCAAATTGTACTACCAGCCTTTAATCGATGCGAACTCAAATCTCGTGGTGGGATTTGAAGCCGTGATTCGGTGGAAAGATACTAGTGGGAATATCATTTTTTCGCCGGACGATTTCATTCCTATTGCTGAGCGCAGTAACCAAGTCAACTACATTACCATGTGGGTCATCGGTCAGGTTGAGAAAGACCTAAATGAACTTTTCAAATATGACATTCAGTTACCTGTGCATATTAACTTATCGGCCAAAGACCTCTCCTCAAACTTGCTGTTCTCCCGTCTAGACAAACTGCTCTCCGACAACCCTGCATTTTCTTCCCTAATCAATTTAGAAATTACAGAAACAATGGCAATTGATCGCCTGTCGGAACTCACTCCGTTGATTGATAAGATCAAATCATTAGGCATCAAAATTAGTCTGGATGATTTTGGAACCGGCTATTCATCGCTCTCGTTACTGAGAGATCTTCCCGTTGATCAAATTAAGATCGATCGCTCGTTTCTAAACTCAGCTAGCCGGACAACTGGCTCACGTTCAATCGTAGAAAATACCATCGCATTAGCTCATGGCCTAGGGTATTCCGTGGTAGCAGAAGGTGTTCAGGATATGGATACATTGCACTTTCTTCGTAGCAAAGGCTGCGACATCATCCAAGGCTACCTATTCAGCCCTGCCCTACCCTTGAATGAAGTGATTACTTGGGTGAATGAACACGATAACAAACAACGTAATATTTTAAGCGCATAGAAAAAGCCGAGCATTTCGCTCGGCTTTTTTATCAGTTCAATTCGCGAAAGCGCGAAATCAATTATGCGTCTTGTGTACGACGAGGACGGCTGTGACCACGTTCGCCACGGTGCGCACCACGGTGATCGCCACCACGGTTACGATCGAAACGACGTTCACCACCTTCGCGGTTACCCTCGCGGTTGCCATCGCGGTTACCATCGCGGTTACCACGGTAGCCACCACCTTCACGACGCGCACCACCTTCGCGGTTACCATCACGATTGCCACGGAAGCCACCTTCACGACGACCGCCATCGCGACGACCACCGTCACGGCGACCACCACGAGACTCACGGAAGTCATCGAAATCACATACTACAGCACCAACATCTTGTTGACGGATACGTAGCTTACTTAGCTTAGTTGCCGCATCAGATGTCATTGCTTTTGGTAGCTGAACAAAAGTGTGACCTTGTGCTAGCTTGATTGCACCGATAGAACCTTTACCAAGACCTAGTTCGTTCGCTAGAGCACCAACGATGTCTTTAACTTGAACACCTTGCTCACGGCCAACTTGTAGTTGGTAAGTATCCCAATCTTGAGTATTAAAGCTGCGACCACCTTCACGACCACCTTCACGACCGCCTTCACGACGATCTTTACGACGTTGCTTATCACGCTCAATCGCTTCTACCATTGGGTCTTCACCAATATAGAATAGAGGACGTTTACCTTGCTGACGCTTAAGCAGCATAGCCGCTAGCATTGCTGGGTCAATTTCTAGAGAAGTTTGTAGTTTCTCTACAAGTTCAGCAAACTTATCGAGTGCTTTGTGCTCTTTCTCAGCTTCTAGCTCAGCCGCTAGCTTGCTTAGACGAGCTTCTGCAACTTGGTCACGTAGAGGAAGTTGGATTTCTTCCATAGATGACTTAGTTACACGCTCGATAGTGCGAAGCATACGGATTTGGTTAGTACGAACGAGAAGGATAGCTTTACCTTTACGTCCAGCACGACCTGTACGACCGATACGGTGGATGTAAGACTCAACATCGAATGGGATGTCGTAGTTAAATACGTGTGTAATACGTGGAACGTCAAGACCACGTGCAACAACGTCAGTTGCAACTAGGATGTCGATAACACCTTGTTTGATGTGATCAACAGTACGCTCACGTAGAGACTGAGGAATATCACCGTGCAGAGCCGCAGCTTTAAAGCCACGTGCAGATAGCCAATCAGCTAGGCGCTCGGTATCTTGACGTGTACGTACGAATACGATTGACGCGTCAGTTTCTTCAGTTTCAAGAAGACGAGACATTGCTTCATCTTTCTCTACACCTTTTACTACCCAGAACTGCTGTTGAACTTTGTCTACAGTGTGGTTCTTACCTGCTACGTCAACAGTGATAGGATCACGTAGGAAACGCTCTACAATGTTTTTCAGCATTGGCGGCATTGTTGCAGAGAACAATACACGTTGTGCAGAAGATGGAGCGTGTTCCATGATATTAGTTACGTCGTCAACGAAACCCATGTTTAGCATTTCGTCTGCTTCATCTAGTACGAATGTGTGTACTTCGTCTAGGTGTAGACGTTCACGGTTGATAAGGTCTTGAACACGGCCAGGTGTACCAACAATAACGTGAGCACCGTTTTTCAGTGCACGCATTTGATCTACGATAGAAGCACCACCGTAAATCTCTAGAACTTTAAGACCTTGGATGTTTTTACCAAGGTTTTTCATTTCAGCCGCAACCTGAATCGCTAGCTCACGAGTTGGAGCAAGTACGATAGCTTGTGGTTTACGTTGATTAAGATCTAGCTTGTTTAGCAGAGGCAGAGAGAACGCTGCCGTTTTACCTGTACCCGTTTGTGCCTTGCCCAGCGCGTCAGCACCTTCCAATAGGTGAGGGATTGCCGCAGCCTGAATTGGAGTTGGTGACACGAAACCCATTCCGTCTAGAGCAGAAAGGATAGAATCATTCAGTGACAAATCACTGAACTGAATAACAGAATCTTGCATTGGGATCCTACTTAATTTAACAAAAAAACAGTCCCATATGCTCTTCTAATTCGATACTGATTCTTCCAGATACTAAATCCATTCAGATAGGAATTAGCACAGTACTCAACCGCGATAAGCCATTAGGGACGACTAAGGGAGGCGGATTATTCCCTAAATGCATAAAAAAAGCCAGAAAAAATTGAATTACATCACAATTTATTTCTTAAACGGTATAATATGCATAATTTTCCACCTCTCCACCCATTTTAAAGAAAAAAGCACACCGCAACACGTGACTATTTCATATAGAATTCACATCGAAATTGCGTGCTATAAGTAGTAATAATAGCTCGCAATGAGTATCGTGCGTGCAGTTCCATTGGTAAGTTAAGAAAAGATGTTTCAAATGCCCATCGCGTATTACAGAAGATATGTTCACCATGCGGATCATTTTTACACAAGGTTAACGCAACAAACTTTGTTTCACCACTACGACCCGAACGCTGCAAACAATTCTCTGGGTTAGGTGGCACATTAATCATTGCAACCTTGAGATGCCAGCAATATTCCCCCCATTTCTATGGCGCTCGAACAACTCAGTACATTAATGGTATCCATTTTAAACTTGTCTTCAAGTCACGCAGCAACGCCGCTGGCAATTGTGCAGAATGCGCTGCCAATCCAAATAATATCAGCCCCCCCCCTTCCATAGCGACATTAGAGGGCTTGGCTTTGCCGAGAAACTCTTTCATTTTCTTGTGACTTCGAGGCTTATTGGATAGCCGCTCACCATGAATGCTGATATGACAGGCTTGATTGTTAAGTCAATAGCGATAACGTTACTAGTCAACATATTGGCACCCTCAGATTTAGTTTCACTCTGCTAAATTTAATTTGGCAAAGCGAGTGGATTCCATACATCTTTCTAGAAACAACTTGGCTATCTTGCAAGAAAATCTCAGGTATCCCTATTTTTCTTCATACCTAGAGAGTGTCTTTAACATTGGGATCTTCTTCAGGTTTTGCCCTATCTGAAAAGCAGCTCGCTGGATCTTTACCATGCTTTGCGCTATGAATAGTTAACAGTGATTTATCGAAACCAAGAAGGTAAGAGGCGGTCTGATTAACTATGGTGATTTTTATCGAACGTAATCACGAATTGTCACACATCCAGGCTAGAAATGTTGCCGAACAAGTAGCCAATGAACTGGAGCAGGAATTTGGCCTGCTCTGGCACTGGGACGAAGAACACCTGCACTTTCAGCACCATTCTGCCCGTGGGTGGTTGTTACCAACCTCCGGTAAACTGAGCTTAAATATCCGCCTCGGCTTTGCCGCCAGCCTGTTTGCATACTCCATCGAACAACATATTTCCCTGCGCCTAGACGAACTGCTCGGCTAGCCCCCATGAAAAATTGATCCAGCACAAATCCCATCAAGATTTTTTCGATTTTATTGTGCGCTGACTAGCTATTAGAAAGCTGACTCTAACTTCTCTACCTATCATGAAACTGGAATGAGAATTCAGTCTTATTCATTTTAAGGAGGGAAAGATGGGGATCTTCTCACGCAGCGCAGCCGACGATGAAAAAAGCATCGAAAGCATGCGCGAAACTATGATGTATAATATCTGGCTAGCCGGACTCGGCGCCTATGCCAAGAGTGCCGAGGAGGTCAACGAGATCTCAGGCCGCGGCCGCTCGGTATTCGAAGACCTGCTCGAGCGCGGACGCGCCATCGAAAAACAGCAGAAAGAGCGTGCATATACCAGCCACAGCCGAGCCGCCGTGGCAATGGAAGAGCGACTGCATCAAATGGTGCAGAAACTTACCGGTGTCGACAGCGACAAGCTGAACCAAGTTGATGACAAGCTTGACAGACTGACCGAACAAGTCGAACTGTTGCTCAAACAGAGCCAGAATCCGGAAGAAAGCTCGCCTGCTGCGATTAGCGCTGCAGATACTGCAGTTAAAGCGTCACCTGCCATACCGGCTGTTAAAACCACCAAGGCTAAGCCGCGCACAACCTCAGGTGTAGCAAGGCGAAAAGCTCCGGTTAGCAAGGAAAAAGCCACTCATTCACCGGAACATAAGCCAAAAACGGCAACAACCGAAAAAGCGGAATAACCCGACACACCAGTTCATTGGGAGGACATCATGAGCAAATTGAGCACAGTTGACCAAACCGCCACTCAAATCATTGAAAGCGGTGAGTCTATGACACGCAACATCTGGCTAGCCGGGCTGGGCATGTATAGCCGCAGTGTCGAAGAAGCCCAGTCTATTAACCAGAAAACCAACCGCATGTTTGACGAACTGGTAGAGCGTGGCAAAGAAGTAGAACAGGCTGCGAAAGACAAGATCGATCTAACTCGCGATAAAACCGCCGATCATCTTGAAGACCAGATGAACGACGTAATGTATCGCGTTAGCGGTATCGACCGGAGCAAACTTGATCGGTTAGATGAAAAAATCGAAAAGCTAACCACCATCGTGGAAGCAATGTTGGAACAGCAAGCGAAAAAATAGTCAGCAACTTGCTGGTAAACAGGTGGGGGGGCAGCCCCCACCCTTTTTCATTTGAATAATAATCTGGGGCGGCAGGTGTCTATGAATCAACTCTCTCTTATCGATCTTGCGTTTGTATTGTTTGAATCTGGTGACACACCGATGCATGTCACTGGATTAGTCCATCTGCAGCCACCAACAGATACCGAGAGCGCAGAATTCGCATGTGACTTGTACAGCCAGCTGCTCTCTTATACCGAGGTCAAATCACCGTTCAACTGGCGCTTGAACCTGTCGTTGACCGAATGGCCAAACTGGCAGGAAGTCCCGAACGTGGATATCACCCAACATGTTCATTTATCGATGCTGCCTCAACCAGGTAGCCGTGAACAACTTCTGGATCTGGTGGGAAGGATCCACAGTCATCAACTGGATCGCTTCCGACCATTGTGGGAAATGTGGGTGATTGGTGGCCTAGAGAACAACCAGGTGGTGATCTGCCTCAAGGTGCACCACGCCATTGCCGATGGTATGAAAGTCGGCAAACTTTTTGATTTCTGCACATCACAGGACCCTACTGAGCCGGGTACGCCATTCTGGCAGCAGGATCTGGGAAAATCGCACAAGCGTCAGCAGGAAGAAAGTCAGCAGCTAATCACCCAGTTGTTTGGCTCGGTCGGTGAACTGAGACGTCAACTCAGTGCATCACTGGGCTTGATCAGCCTGAGCACAGGTATGCTATCGAAGCTATTTTGCGGCAAACGACCCAATCTAAAAATCCCCTTTACCGCACCCAAGACCCCATTCAACCAGAAGCATCACAAATCGCGTGCGGTTGGCCTGGGCCGGCTACCTATCAGCCAGTTTCGCCAAATCAGCCGCCTCACCGGCGCATCACTGAACGACGTGATGCTATGCGTGTGTGATATTGCGTTGAACCGCCACCTGCAGGATCACCGTTTGTGTCTTGAGAAGCCCCTCGTTGCGCTGATGCCGATTGACCTGCGGGAAGAGGGTGCGATCAAAAAAGGTGGCAACAAGTTCGCGGTTGGCTTGGTTGAACTGGGTCATGCCCTAGATACGCCGACTAGGCGCTTGGCAGCGATCCAACAGTCGACCCACAATGTGAAGCACCAGGCGCAGGAGGTGTCACCCGGGGGGTATACCAATTATTCGATTCTGGTCAACGGGCTGGCATTGTTAGGCGGCAAACTGAATATCAACCACGTGGTACCGCCAGCCACTAACCTGATCATCTCCAATGTGCCAGGACCAGTGCAGCGGCGCTATTTCTTCGGCGCCGAAGTGCAGGAATGCTATCCGCTGTCTCTGCTGATCCCAGGCCAGACTATTAACATCACCATGTTCGGTTACGATGACCACCTGCATTTCGGACTGGTCAGTTGCCCGTCTAACTTGCCCCATGTCGAGAAAATTCCCGACTACCTGGAAGAGGCACTGGCGTCCCTCGAGCAGGACGTGATGGATACCGCGATGTCTGCGGTGAATGGCGGACTGTTCAACCCCTTGGCCGACGATCATTCACAAAACCTAGCATACGAGGTCGAGATGCTGCTTGCCGAACTGAAACAGTTCAAGGTATCCCCTCTTCCTCGGCAACACCGCAGGGTAAGCAGAAAAACCGAGCCAGCGAAGGAGTAAGACTAAAGGTCAGATTTGTTCATCTATACTATTGAGAAGATTGAAAGACTGCACGGGTTCCCCTACTCAGTTCATGGAGGTAAACATGGCACATTGGACAAGTCGGGCATTTAACAAAGTGCTTGAGCGCGTTATGCGCCAACGCATAGCTCGCTGCAACGATGTACATGAGATGCGAGAACTAATCACCAACATCGACCAGTATGGCGCGCTCATCAACGCCCCCAAACAAATCAAGCGTTCCCCGTGCCGTTGGGCTGATATTCCCTGTGAATGGGTTGACATGCCAGCATCCGACGGCAACATGTTGCTGCTCTATTTCCATGGCGGCGGCTTCTGTTTTGTCAGTCCGAATACCCACAGCAGCTTCATCGGTCGGGTGTGCCAGAAGATCTCTGCCCGCGGCCTGATGGTTGATTACCGTCTGGCGCCGGAGCATACGTATCCCGCTGCCCACGATGACTGCTACATGGTCTACCGCGCGCTGCTGAAAGAGGGCTACGACAGCCGCCAGATCGTCCTGATGGGCGATTCCGCTGGCGGCAACCTAGTACTCGGCACCTTGCTGCGGGTCCAGCAGGATAAGCTGCCACTACCCGCCGCTGCTGTGCTACTCTCGCCAGTGTCAGATATGGAGATGACAGGAAACAGCGCCTATGAAAAACGTAATGACGACCCGTTTTTCGATCTGCCCTCTCTACTGCTGATGCGCAATACCTATCTCAACGGTGCTCCGCCCCGGGATCCCTTGGTTTCTCCCATTTACGCCGACTACATGAAACTCCCTCCCACGCTGATCGTGGTGGGCTCTGAGGAGGTCCTGCTGGATGACTCAACTCGTCTGGCTGACAAACTGACTCAGGCCAAACACCCGATCGAGCTAATCGTGGGGAACGGTATGCCCCATGTTTATCCGTTATTTAGTCAGATCCGGGAAGCGGGAGAAGCGATTAACAGCATTGCCCAGTTTCTATGGCAACACGACGTGATAAAAGGCGAATATCCCGCTTCCAAAAAAGCACTCTAGTATCGGAGGCTCAGCGAACGGGAGTTCGACTCTCGATGATAATAATTTTGCCTAACCCATGAGTTGCTCAGCCCAGCGCTGATGCTGAACTAGTGCCGCCCCATGCTCAGGCGCGATGTAGGGAGAAACTAGAGTCAGCATGCGAATCACGCCTTTGCGCAGCAGTGCCGACTCGTTGAGGCCAGGATCCTGCAGAATCTGGTAATGCGCCCAGTGCAGACCAACCAACAACAGATTGTCAGCCAGAATAGCCTGCTCGGCTTGATCGACATGTAAAACGCCTAGACTGGCCAGACGCTCCAGCATGGTCATGATCAGTCCCTTCAATCGACGAACCAGGGCACGGATCCGCCGGCCAAGGGCCGGCGAATCACAATGCAGGTGATCCAGACTCCTGAAGATAAACTGGTAACGCAAGAAGTGCTCCATCAGGCGGTGCAAAAATGCCCAATAGTGCTCCAGGCTTTCAACCTCTCGTAAAAACGCCTGACTATCGTCGGCAAATAGCTGGTCACATTCGCTAACCAACACCGCGAGGATCTCGTCCTTGCCGCGAAAGTGGTAATATAGGTTACCAGGGCTGATCCCAAGCTCAGTTGCGATCTGTAGGCTGGAAATGGGCTCAACCCCATGCTGATTGAACAGACATCGACTTACCTCAAGGATCCTAGATTTGGTTTTCACGCGGCCTCCATGCACTAGTTATGTTAACGCGGGTATATACCTGGCTACGCAGCGCTGACTGCAACCTGCTGCTGAATATGTTCATATTCAGCCTCGGCCAGACGCTTGATATCCTTGGCAACAAAATCCCGCAGTGTGCTGCCAACAAACGGCAGCGACGATGATACCGAGATGGTGACGTGGTTTTCACAGCGCTGATTGTCATCAAAGGCGATCAGTCGCATTTCACCTTGCACCGTCACCGGCACGCCGACGATCTCCACCACCAGATCACAGGAGATGGTGTCGTCGTCCAACCAGTGCCACTGCTCCTGTTGGCGGATCTGATTCGAAGCGCCAAGCACCGCTTTCAGTACCGATGGCACCTGGGCCGGCACTTCGCGTTCGGTGCGAGTCCTAAACCCATCATCAGTTTCTACCAACTCCCGGACCCGGGTATATCGTGCTCCGAGCTTTGAATATTTCTCTTCGATCAGATCGGTTTCGCTAAAAAACCGGATCACCTCATCTAGGGGGGCCGCGTAGGCATGAACCAATTCGATTCGTTTCATTCCCACTCCTTGGTTGTCTATTTTCTGTCTACTGATTATCCTGCTGCTTAATCTAGCACAGGCTTACAGATGAATATCCCGGATAAAACTGGACAGGGCCTGGATCTCCCGCTGTATCTGCTGCTGATTTTCATGGGCAGCCTGAACTTCGGGCAGATCCGGTCGGTACTTTTCATCCAGCTTGTCTGGGTACATATGAAAATAAGTGTTCATGATCAGCTCACCCAGTTTCGGGAATAGCCCGTGAACCAAGGCACCGAACATCCCCAGCCGGGTAGCGACGCGCTTCGGCCGATCGATAACAGCTTTGGCAACCATCTCTGCTGCTTCTTCAGGGCTGAGGGTTGAGACCGACCGATAGGTTTCCACCGGTTCCAGCATCGGCGTGTCGACCAAGGGCATATGGATCGTCGTCATGTGCACGTTGTAGTCAATCAGCTCTGGAGCCGCACAGCGGGTAAAGCTTTCCAACGCAGCTTTAGACGCAGCATAAGCAGCAAAGCGTGGCGGATTGGTCAGCACTGAAATCGACGAAATATTGATAATGTGGCCACCGTTATTGGCGATCATGCCTGGCAGAAAACCGTTTATAAGCCTCAGTGCGCCGAAATAGTTTATCTGCATCAAGCGCTCATAATCGTGGAAACGGTTTAGCGAGTTGATCACAGGACGGCGGATCGAATGACCGGCGTTATTGATCAACACATCGACCTTACCGAACTGCTGTTCAACCAATTGTAGCATGACATCCACGGCTTCAAGGTCGGCAATGTCGCAATAATATGCCGCCGCATTGCCACCTAGCTCTTCGACTTCTCGAACCGTCTCCTGCAATCGTTCGGGGTTACGCGCCACCAGCAACATCTGTCCCCCTGCCTTCGCTAGCTTAAGGGCCACGGCTTTACCTATGCCTGATGAGGCGCCCGTGATCATCACCGTTTTACCCTTCAGCCGCGCTTTTAGACTACGCGCCAGATGCAGGTCAGGGTCCAGGTTTCGCTCCCAGTAATCCCAGATCGCTGGGGCGTAATCCTCAAGCCTTGGACAGCTAATGTCCGTACCTTCTAGGGCTCGTTGAGTATTACGGCAGTCAAACAGCGTTGGCGTGGTAAAGAACGAGGCCACCGCTGGCGGGATCCCGAACTCCTGACACAGGGATTGTCCCAATCGCTTTAACAGAGGCTGATTGCCTAGCTCTTTACGTAGCGTCTCGGGCAGTAGTTCCAACAGACGCAGGTCAATCCGCATCGCCATCCGAGGCGCATGTCCTGCGCGGGCGAAGATATTCACTATCTCGCCGGCACGGAATGGCTCAGGATCGGTCAGATGAAAGCACTGGCCGTTCAACTCCGGCTTATGGGAAATATGATCCATGGCGTCGGTGACAAAATCGACCGGCACCAGATTCAGGCGCCCCCCTTCAAGCCCTAGCATAGGCATCCACTGCGGCAAGGAATCGCGCATTTTCTGAATTAACTTGAAGAAATAATAAGGCCCATCGATACGCATGGCCGCACCAGTTTTCGAGTCTCCGATCACCACCCCTGGCCGATAAATTCTCCATGGCAATGCGCTCTGTTCACGCACCAGCGCCTCGGAGGCCAGTTTACTGGTCAGGTAGCTATGACCCTCGGGATGAGCTTGATCGAACATATCTTCATGGAACCAGCCACGATACTGGCCAGCGACGGCAATTGAGCTGACATGGTGAAAACAGCCTGCACCCAGTTTTTCGGCTAGCTGAAGCGCATGACGAGTTCCGTCGATGTTGACTTTGTCGATAGTGTCACTGTCGGCTTCGAACGAATAAACCGCGGCAAGATGGAAGAAATGTGTCACTGAATTACTGAGTTGATCGATCCACTGGGGTGCGATTCCCAGCTTCGGTTGGGTTAAATCGCCTTGAACAAACACCAAGTGATCCGTTGGGAACCCAAACTGTTTTGCCGCATTCAGGATCTTAATCCGGCTATCGTCATTGCGAACCAAAAGGTAAAAGGTTCCTGGCCGTTTAGTCAGTCGTTGTAAGAGGTTTAAGCCAATAAATCCGCTGGCTCCGGTGATAAAGTAGTTCATATTCATTCCTTGAGCAGCCTCCGCAATATTTCTTTAACTCTGCCAATAACGCTTGGCAACATTATTTCTCTGTGCCATTTAAGTATAGCAAACTGGTACGACCACTTTGTGTTAACTAGGACACACAAACGCCAAAAAGCTGCACAAGTCTATGATATGTACCAAGCAATGCTGGACCAGATGAAATGATCAAGGAGCAGGTTGTTTTAAAAATATTGCCGGACAGTAACTTGCAAGAAAACCCGCTTCTGCCATCAACAGGGCACTCTTGAGAGCAGAACAAACCCGAGATTCGGACTTCACTGTGTCATCAAAGAAGACAGCCTTACGACCCCTGATCAAAAGGGCTTTGGAAAGGGCGTGAAAAGGAAGTCTGGCCGGGTATAGCCGACCATATTACACTCGCGGTGGATAAGACCGCCCAGTTATTGAACTATTTGGCTAGCTCACGCTCAATCGCTCTCACCAGTTTCCGGGCATCGGGTTTGGTTGTCGACGAAAACCAGTCAACCAGTTGGCCGTCTTTATTCACTAGGAATTTGTGAAAGTTCCAGCGTGGTTTACCCAAGAAACCGACCTGTTGTCCGGCCCAGGTATAGAATGGGTGCTGATCTCTGCCTTTCACCTTTGTTTTTGCAGCTAGTGGGAACGTCACCCCGAAGTTAAATTCACAGAAACTATTGATACTGGCATTGGAGGCTTTTTCCTGACCACCAAAATCGTTGCACGGCACCCCGACGATCACTAACCCCTGATCACGATAGGTTTCCCACAAACTCTGCAATTGCTTGTACTGCGGGGTAAAACCGCACTCTGAGGCTGTATTGACCACCAGCACTACTCTGCCCTCGTAATCGGCTAGTGACAACGCATCACCAGCGATGGTATCGAAACTGAAATCGTGAGCATTGCCTTCGCGACTTTGCCAAGGAACAGTGACTAAAGCAGCGAAATATTGGATTTTACTAAACATCAAAAGTCCCTCTGGTTTAGAAAATGGGAGACCTGCTCTTACGCTGTGTGAATCATAACGTTCACATTGACTTGGTTTTAATCCCTTTAATATGTAAAGCTGAACAAATTGGAAAGGGCACCCTAAAACGGTTCGGGATCCGGTGGTGTTGCCTTGAGCTATACCTGTCAGTCAATCAGACATGTCTGTGCGATTTACGGCTGCAACCCGGCGAAGAATAAATTAGAGGCCCGATCCGGGGATCTGCATCTTCTCGATCAGGTGTTGGCCAAACGCTCGACAAGGTCGACGTATGCCTGTTTAGCCTTATCTGATTCCATGCCACGCAAGCGCTCCCACGCAGCATACTTGGCGCCGCCTTTAAAGTCGAACAGACCAGGCCGCCTGCCCTGTACATCGCCAGTGCAGCCTTGTTTGTAGTAGGCGTAGAGTGACAACAACGTTTCATCATCAGGCCGTTGCTTCAACGTTTTTACGGCTTCGGCTGCCGCTTCGAATTGGGAAGAGAGTTCACTCATAGTAAGGTCCTTTTTCTCGATAATTGAAGGTTACCGCCAAGCAGTGCTCCGACCAGTATACTGCAGTCATAAATGCTTACACAATAGCTCAAAAAGTGACCCAGACCAGAAACTAGGGAAAATCCCTTTCCGGTAGATTCCCGTTTTGATGTACAGGTAAACCAATTCGAAGGTTCAAATTATTCACAGTGCCTGCGTGTCTTTCTTTGATTTGCTCAACGATCTTCTCTGCCATCATGATGGTTGGGGCATTGGTATTTGCACCAACCAAGGTTGGCATGATAGAAGCGTCAATTACACGCAGTTGCTCGATACCATACACTCGGCCTTGATTATCGACTACCGCTTGCTCATCCTCTATTAACCCCATTTTACAAGTACCGACCGGGTGATACTGAGTATCGGCTCGGTTACGGATGTCTTGCTCAATCGCCTTATCATCATTAGGGTCAACAGGGTAGAAGTTGTCACCACGCACATCATCAAAGGCTGAGCTATTTAACATCTGATACTGCTTTTTCCACCCTTTGATCATTAACGGCATGTCATCAGGGTGACTGAAAAAGTTGGGATCAATCAATGGAGCCTCATATGGATCGCTACTTTGGATGGTAACTGTGCCACGACTCTTGGGTCTTAGCAGCGTCACATGGCAGCTAAACCCATGACTAGTATGAACCTTTCTTGCATGATCGTCAGCCACTCCCACCAAAAAGACAAACTCCAGGTCGGGTACATCTACCCCTTCTCCAGAGCGGAAAAAGCCAATCCCTTCAGCAATGTTACTACTCAGTTTGCCTTTGCGCTCCATCTTCCACTCGGGTAACGCCTCGCAGATATCGTTGAGCATTTGCAGTGAAATACCAAACGTCTCATGCTTGGCTGAGGTTTTATAGCTATGTATTAGGTCGATGTGGTCTTGTAAGTTCTTGCCTACACCTGAAAGCTGGTGTACCTGCTCAATGCCGTGTGGTTCTAGATCGGCCTTATCGCCAATACCAGAAAGCTGCAGAATCTGCGGAGACCCAAACGCACCTGCAGATAATATCACTTCATGTTTGCAATAGATGCGAAACACCTTGCCTTTTGAGCCATACTCCACACCCACCGCCCGCTTACCTTCTGTCAGCACTTTATGCGTGGTGGCTTTGGTCACAACAGTTAGATTAGGGCGATCAAGATTCGGGGTAAGGTAAGCTTTTGCTGCGCTACAACGCTCACCATTTAATTGGGTCACTTGGGTCCTCATGGCACCGAATTGCTCGGCGCCGTTCACATCTGGATTACGCGGAATGCCGACCTCTTCACAGGCATCAAGATAGCGATCAACCATCGGACTAGGTGAGCGCAGGTTAGCGACATTCAATGGTCCACCTTGACCATGAAACTCATCTTTCAACTCTTCATTGTTTTCCGCCTTTTTAAAGTAAGGCAAACACTCATCAAAGCTCCACCCTTCGTTACCTAAGCTTGCCCAAAGGTCATAATCGTACTTATGACCTCGAGCATACATCATCGCGTTAATTGAGCTTGAGCCACCTAAAGTTTTCCCTCTAGGCTGATACCCTTTACGGCCATTAAGACCCGGCTGTGGCACAGTTTCAAATGCCCAATTATTAATTTTAGTCGGCGTCATGACCACTATACCCACTGGTGTGTGGATAATGGCACTGTCATCTTTGCCACCTGCCTCCAGCAGACATACTGAGATAGTTTCATCCTCAGTAAGGCGTGAAGCCAGCACACAACCTGCTGAACCTCCACCAATAATAATGTAATCGTAACGTTCCATATTACCCTCCGATGTCATTTCGACTGTTAGCTTGCGCTTCAGAATCTTAACTGTCGCCGTTATTGGTAGGAATTCACGAATGAAAGAACGACGTAGTGACAGGAATAAGAGCACTGAAGCACCAAACAAGCATCATATCCATACGATTTCGCTAATTAGACCTATTACTTTAAATTGTAGTTAAAGCATTTCTTGGCAAACAAAAAAAATCCAACACCGTTAATTCATCGAAACAAAACCCTCCTAACGTCTGTCTCTTGATCAAAAGTCAGTGCTCAAGAGATATCGGGAGTTCATAGCCTTCAAAGATGGTTTGCAGTTTAAACCAACCTTCCCAAAGTGCTCTTATTGAGGCTAGATCTGTAGGCTGGTATCTTTCCTGCCGCCCAATGTTGTGAGACTCTTTTACGTCCAGTGAATCGCCACTGATGCTCGAAGCACCATATGCACCTTGAGTTCGCGGATATCAGACTGAGCTAAAGGTGCTTGATAAGGGAGAGGAATCACACATACTCAACGATCATGCGCATACGTTACTCATTGCTAAAGCTAGCCCAGTAACGTCGTTACTTTTACCCTACAAGGATACGAATAAACGAAGGGATAGTGGTTCGGCTCAATAATGACCGCAATGATCACTATACAATCCAGCACATGCCAAGTAACATGTGACGCAGTCACACTTTCTGTAAATTTGTTGCAGCGACCAAAGACCTACATAGATTCGCTCTCATTTTGGGTAAGAATTTTGGGGAGATTTTGGAGAGAGCGATAAATTAGTTAAAAAACAATTAGATAGAATTTAAACATGTTTCAAGATAACCCGCTATTAGCTCAGCTTAAGCAGCAAATCCAAGAAAACCTGCCTAAAAAAGAAGGTTCAGTCAAAGCGACAGATAAAGGCTTTGGCTTTCTGGAAGTGGACAGCAAAACCAGCTTCTTCATCCCACCTGCATACATGAAAAAGTGCATGCACGGTGACAAAGTGGTCGCTATCATCCGTACGGAAAAAGACCGTGAAGTTGCAGAACCACAAGAACTGCTAGAACAGTCTGTTACTCGCTTTATCGGCCGAGTAAAAATGTTCAAAGGCAAACTTAATGTCACTCCAGATCATCCGCAGCTGAAAAAACTATCCCTAAAAGCAAAGCTAAAGAAAGGCCTAAAGCCGGATGACTTCGCTGAAGGTGATTGGGTTGTCGCTCACCTAATCCGTCATCCGCTAAAAGATGATAACGGTTTCTTCGTTGAAATTTCAGAAAAGATTACTGACGCGAACGACAAGATTGCACCATGGTGGGTGACACTTGCACAAAATGACCTACCAAATTCTGAGCCAGCAGGCATTGAGAACTGGGAACTAAAAGACGACGCTGACCTAGAGCGCGTTGACATGACTCATGTTCCTTTTGTCACTATCGATGGTGAATCAACCAAAGATATGGACGATGCATTATACGCGAAGAAGACCGAATCTGGTGATTTCGAGCTAACGATCGCTATCGCCGATCCGACTGCATACATCACCCCTGAAGATGAGATGGATAAAGTAGCGCGTGAACGCGGTTACACTATCTACCTGCCAGGTCGTAACATACCAATGCTACCTCGCGATCTTGCTGATAACCTATGTTCATTGATTGAGGGTGAGATTCGCCCAGCTATCTGCTGCACCGTAACGGTTAGCAAAGACGGTATAATTGGCGACGATATCAAATTCTTCGCGGCAAACATCAAATCACACTCGCGTCTTGCATACAACAACGTTTCAGATTGGCTGGAGAGTGGCCATTGTGATGCATGGCAACCAAGTGAAGAAATCGCGGTGATTGTTCGTGATCTATACGATTTCTCTCTTGCTCGTGCAGATTGGCGTGAGAAAAACGCGGTTGTGTTCCCAGATCGCCCAGACTACCGTTTCGAACTTAGCGAAGATAACGACGTTGTTGCTATTCATGCAGACATGCGTCGTTGTGCAAACCGCCTCGTTGAAGAATCGATGATCACAGCAAACATCTGTGCCGGACGCACCCTTCGTGACAACTTCGAAACTGGCGTGTTTAACACTCATGCAGGCATTAAAGCGGAAAAACTTGAAGAAGTTGTAGAGCTAGTGACTCAATCAGGTGCAACGCAATTCACCGTTGAATCGATCTCTACATTAGAGGGTTTTGCGGCATTGCGTCGTTGGTTAGGTGAGCAAGAAACTGCCTATCTCGATAACCGCATTCGTAAATTCCAAACGTACAGTGAAGTTGAAAATCAACCTCTGCCTCACTACGCTATGGGCTTAGATATTTACGCAACGTGGACTTCACCTATTCGTAAGTACGGCGATATGATCAACCACCGCATGCTTAAAGCGGTCATTCTTGGCAAAGATCCAATTCAAACACCGGATGACCAAGTTGGTGAAGAGCTTGCTATACATCGCAAACACCACAAAATTGCCGAACGAAACGTGTCTGATTGGCTATACGCTCGCACATTAGCCGAGGAGCCTACAAAGCAAACTTGTTTCACAGGTGAGATTTTTGATATTAATCGAGCAGGCGCACGTGTTCGACTTCTCGAAAATGGCGCTGCAGCCTTTATTCCGGGTAGTCTGATCCTTGATAATAAAGAAAGGATCGAGTGCAACGGCGACAACGGCACCATCTCTATTGATAAAGAGGTGGTATACAAACTGGGTGACACATTGGAAATCGTTTTGGCTGACGTAAACCAAGAGAACCGCAGTTTAGTGGCCAAGCCGACCCGGGTATTTGCTGATGTAGCAGCAACACAAACAGAAGAACCTGTTAGTGAATAATACCGATTAAGGTGAAGGCGCTCATATGAGCGCCTTTTTTATAATCAAAAATAAGAATAACTATGCTGAACATTGAGATCATTCACTTTAATCACTTCACGGCACGAAAAAGTGAGCGCTATTCCGCTACTAACCACGGCTTATATATTGTTGAAGAAGGTTCACTAACCATCAATCAACCAAGTGGCGAACAATTCGAACTCACTACTGGCGACTTTATTTTATACAACTCTTCAGATTTAAAAGATGCTTACGCCAAACCAGGTCCTTTTCGTGCAATCGCCTTGGTGTTTGATATTCATCTATTTACTCAATTTAAAACCGCTCATCCAAGCATCCAGATAGAAGCAGATGAACGTCGTTTTTATGCCTTTTCAGCTCAATCAAACAAGCGCATTAGTAAACTCAAGGACACGTTAATCGAACTCGCTGACCAACAAGCGTCACAGTATGCACAAGCACATATTGCAATGGCATTACTCTCGTTAATGGCAGAGATTCAGCCTAAGATTCTCTCAATTATTGATGACGCCAGCACTCTAACCACCTCTCAAAAAGCGATTAAGTACATTGAAGACAATATTGAAAAAGATATTACGTTAGAAACTCTAGCAACCCATATGAGCATGTCTATCGCGACACTAAAACGTAGACTCGCAGCAGAGAACCTTTCCTTTTCACATATTTTAAAAGTGAAGCGTATTAACCATGCTGCAACCCAACTGCGTACGTCCAAAAATTCGATTACTCAAATTGCTTTTGAGTCGGGGTTTAAGAGTGCGGCCCATTTTAGTACCGCGTTCAAATCCATCTATAGCATGACCCCTAAAGCGTTTCGCGGCCAAATCATGAAATAGGTTAGTTATCTGCCCAAAAGTAAGCTTGAGGATCGCTTTCCAATTCCCTTATAAGTACCTCAAGCGAGTGGCTGTAAGGTAAGTGTGGGTATGGTGTCCAGTGAAGTTCTTCACCTTGATATTGGGGGACGTAAAAACACCACCCCTGAGCATTTACATTAAAGGTAATTTTCGCTATTGGTGACGTGTAGTCGATATGTTGAGAATCTAACAAAAAATGGGCAAGATATAGCTCTACACCGTTCTCTACGGGTTCGTATAAGCATTTTCCTAACTCTACGGGCAAATTTACATTTCGCTTAGAACATAGAGACTCAATCAACTTGTACAGACGGCTTGTCGCCATTTGAGATACGGACATGAGTTTACTCCCCATTCATTGTTCTTAGTATACACCCAAGTGCCTTGGCGCGGCAGAATTACCCAAAGAGACACTTCCCCACCACTCCTTAGATTAACATGTCCAAAATTGCTGAAATAGCGACCAAGTCACCGCTTTACCTACTGACCATATGACAATCGAACTCCCCCATGCCCTGCCATCGTTTTGATAATCAACCACCTCGTTCAGTTATTCGAGCGCATTCACAAAAATGTAACTTCAACGAAATATGATGATCGCTGCTATCTACCGTAAGTGGAGTTCATTATGTTACGTCTTTCTATGGCGACGTTATTCGCCATGGTACTCTCTCTTCCTTCTGCAATGGCAAAAGAAGTGAGCATCTCAGGTTCTACTTCTGTTGCTCGTGTAATGGATGTGCTGGCTGAAAAATATAATAAAACGCACCCTAATGATTACATCGCCGTACAGGGCATTGGTTCAAGTGCAGGCATCACAATGGTGAACAAAGGTGTAGTAGAACTTGGCATGAGTTCACGTTATTTAACTGAGAGTGAAAAAGGAGAAGACTTAAATGTATTCCCTATTGCTTTCGACGGTCTTGCCGTTGTTGTTAACCGTACCAACTCTGTTGACAATCTTTCTGAACAACAACTGTTTGACATATATAAGGGTAAAGTGAATAACTGGAAACAAGTCGGCGGCACTGACCAACCGATCGCGGTCGTTACGCGTGAAGGATCATCTGGGTCACGTTATAGCTTTGAAAGCCTGCTAGGATTGACCAAAATCGTAAACGACCGTTTGGTCTCTGACATCAATCCGAACAGCCTCGTCGTAAACAGTAACAGCATGGTGAAAACCATTGTGAATCACAACCCTCATGCCATTGGCTTTATCTCGGTCGGTTCCATAGATCGTTCTGTGAAAGCAATTCAGTTCGAAGGTATTGCCCCAACACCAAACAATATCGCCGCTCACAAATATAAGTTGGCTCGTCCCTTTTTGATCCTCTACAAAGTTGACAGCCTAGACAAAGTAGGCAAAAACTTTATGAGATTCCTGAAGTCTAAAGAAGGCCAAAAAGCGATTGCTGATTACGGCTACACGCCTGTAAAAAACTTTGAGCAATAAAAAATGCATAAAAAAGAGAGCCAAATTCGGCTCTCTTTTTTGTTTGAATCTTGCTTTTCGAAAGGTTTAACTATTAGAAATGCAACTGAATCACAGATACCACTACCGCACCAGGGCGGCGAACGCCTTCGATTTCTACTTTAATTTCACGCTCGATCTCTAAGCCCTTTTTGATCGGCGTAATCTTGGTCAGTGTACTTGATGCTCGGACATTGTTGCCCGCTTTGACTGGGTACGGGAAACGGACTTGGTTCAAACCTAGATTAACAACAAGCTTTGCTGTCGGAAACAGTGGTTTATCTGGATCAACAGAATCTGTCAATTTTGGCAATAGTGCTAGCGTTAAGAAGCCATGTGCAATTGTCGTTTTAAATGGGGATTCTGTAGAAGCTCGCTCCGGATCAGTATGAATCCATTGCATATCTTCAGTAACTGTGCCAAATTGATTAATACGTTCTTGAGAAACACTTACCCAGTCACCAACGTGAATCACCTCGCCCACTTTATCGCTCAACTCATCAAAAAGCACTTGAGCTTCTGGTTTTAGTACGATTGGCTCAGGTTGCGGAATAACTTCTTCGTTCACTGCTGGCTGTTGGTGATCTCGAACCTTTGAAAATAAGAAGCTACTTTGTGCCTTACCCAAAAAGTCACTCCAGTAATCGCGTAGCGTTGGAGACATCCAATTCATAAACTCTGATTGATGTGTAGAGATCGCACCAACTTTGTCTTTAAATAGATTTGTGACCTTCATAAGACCCCTTAGATAAACTCGCACAACTGGCTATACCAGTGAATTTTGAATGAGTTCACACTATGTTGCAAATACTTTCGGGCGTACAGCTGTATCCCCAAAGCTTTTAGTTTCTTTATTTTCAATAAGATTTCAATAAAACGCCATTTTATTAAACATGCACGATATAAAGTATAAATTCTACCATATTGCGTATTTTGCTTGTTAGCTTACGTAGTTTTATCACTTCCACCCCTTTAAAATGCACATAAAACAAGCAAACGAAACTTTTTGTACAAATCAGTACTTTACAACGTCCCAAACACCCCCTATCATACGCCACACAACGGAGAGATGGCTGAGTGGTTGAAAGCACCGGTCTTGAAAACCGGCGTACGTTAATAGCGTACCTAGGGTTCAAATCCCTATCTCTCCGCCACTTATTCTTAGAAAAAAGCCTTTGATTATCAAAGGCTTTTTTCGTATCTGAAGCATAGAAAAGTCACCTAACACAGATAGGTGATACATATGTATTTGATAAAATTGGCTTCTGGCGTGTACTACACACGTATTGCCACCCCTGTTTTTCTACAAAACTCCCATGACTATCCAAAGGAAGTTCGCTTCTCTTTGCTCACCAAAACGCGTCGTGAAGCGATTAAACGCAACACTCGTTTAGCCAGTGCTATCTGCTCTCTCTTCGACAGAGCACTAAATGGCATGCACAACGCCTTGGTCATTTTCTTGCTCACTTTTCATCATCGCGAACGTTCAATTACGATCTGATTGCATTTATTAGATTCCACTCTATTTTGTGAGATCCAAGTCATATAAAAATGACACACTTCCGACTATACCCTTTAGGAACCTCTACAACAAAAGGGATAAATATGGATAGGACCACCATACTTGTATATGACACATTGATGGATCTCACTAAGACCGCGCCAGATGAACACGCTAAAATTCGTCAGAACCTATACGATCAACTTAACTTGCCATTTAACAAGCAACTGACGTTATACGCACAAGTTCTGGCCCCAGCGAGCTCAGGAAAACTTGAAGACAGTAGCGATATTGATAACGCGCTAAGCATTGCAATGAGAGTAATTGAAACACCTGAGCATTAAGTCATTCATCATTTTCGCTTTGCTGTCGCATGATTTAAGCGTTCATTAGCCACATCTCTAAAATCAATATAAGAGTCCATGATGGCTTCATTGACTCTTATCTTATCAAAGCAAAAGCTCGCTTAATCCGTATCGCATTGTGACCCTGTCTGCCATATGCGCCAGTTCCCGATATTTAAATGATTCTCCGCCGTGTTTACTTAAGTAAGTTAGGAAGCAAAGAATAAGTTGCCCATCAGACAAACATAAGCCCTTACTGCGACAAATGTACCGATAATTTGTCCCTGTCGTTTGCGATGTAAAAAAGCCCGCTAATGAGTCGGCGGGCTTTTTCATTTCTGAGCGACTTAAAAAATCACTGAGTTACTTCTTCATAAGATAACTAGCAACAGCTTGATACGCTGGCAATGACGTTGGATCTATCTTTGAGTTTGCGGCCGAAGGAAAAGATGAGAATCGTACAATAACCATTTCAGCGGTCGGATCGACGTATATTGTCTGCCCATGAACACCACGAGCAGCGAAAGCACCATGCTCGTTGTGCATAACCCACCACATACTGCGATAACTGCCGCCTTCAAGTGTTTTGTACCCAGCCTTTGCAAACGCTTTTTTATCTCCACCGGCCTGTATGTTTGTTACCACCTTTTTGGGGAACAGCTGTTGGCCATTGATTTCTCCACCGTTCAACATCAATAGACCAATTCGTCCTAGGTCACGTAGACCAGCACTAAGACCACCACCCGCGAAAGGAACACCCTTGGCATCCACCGTCATGTACCCATCTTGCTCTGCACCCATTTTTAACCAGATCCGCTCTGACAGTAAGGTCGCCATATCCTTTCCAGTGACTTTGGATATGATCCAACCTAAAGTGTCCGAATTAACGGTTTTGTAGCCGAAAGCCTCACCATGACTAATAGTGTCCTTTTTAACCGTTTTCAGATACTCAAAGTAACCGTTAGGGCCATCATAATCTTTTGCTTTTGGCAACGGGCTCGCAGCCTTTGAATAAACCCAGATATCTGCGTTTGGATCAGCATAGTCCTCACTGTACTTGAGCGAAGTAGTCATATCCATGACTTGCCTTACCGTGGCACTAGCAAACGCACTCCCTTTGAGGTCTGGGACAATCGTCTCGACTTTCGCATTAGGATCCAATTTTCCTTCGACAACAAGAATTTCAGCAAGCAGACCAGTGAGGGACTTGGTCATCGACATCGCGGCGTGCTTTCCCATATCGTTAAGACAGCCAGAATAGGTCTCGTATACAATCTTACCCTTGTGAAGAATGAGCATACCATCAGTATAATTAGCCGATAACGAATCTTTCCAACTCATTGTTTTTTCGCTACCTAATGGTTTGAACTTCACCTCATCGATAGCGCTATCCAGAGCATAGGTCATTGGAACCGGCGCGCCTATTCCGCGACTGACTTCTTTCGTCGGCATCAATTCACGAATATGACAAACAGTCCAGCGCATCTTTGGAAAACTGAAAAAGTCTGACTCTGGCTGCATAATGAGCTTATCATCAGGGACTGGAAATCCCTGCATCCAACCAAGCTTGACAGGGTTGGATTCGCTAGCGCTCAGAACAGGCGCCCCCTCCCCACTCGCTGAGATGAATGGGGAAAAAGTAGCGGCCAATGCTGCGAGGGTGGTCGCAGCTTTAGTAGTTGAAGACGACATTAATGAATCCTCCTTTCCAATTTGGGGCATATCCTCCTGCGGCACTTTTTATGCCCTCACCAGGAATTGAGATGCTTAATCCTGCGGTTAGATAAATGTTAGGGGTAACAATACGATTGTATTCAATAAAAAAATCATCCGATAGGTGCGCATTTGTAACGCCAGATACCACGGTTGATAGCCCATCAGAAAAATCTAACCTGGTGGCTTGTCCAAACTGTAACGGACTTCGAAGTACAGCCGCACGTACATGTGCATAACGCAATGTAACAGTATCTCGCATTGTTGGCATGATTCTAAAGCTCAGGTTATGTGACATTACGTTCGAGTTGATAAACACCATTGCGGACTTTGAACCTGTAGCCCAAGTGCTTGGTGAGCCATCGTAATAAAGTGGGTCGAAGCGTTCAATACGAGTGGTGTTTGGGTCATCACCCGAGAAGATCTGATAAGAGTAGCCTAAAGTAGGTTGCCACGAGTCGTCCGATAACGTGTATTCGGACTTGATACGCCCCCCCCAAGCACGAAGGTCAATGCGGTCGTTCCACTCATAGGCGAGGTCTAGCGCTAAACTTAAGTTGCTCAACGCACCGTCGAAACCATCCATTTTCCCATAGAAATTAAGCGCGTTCAGTTTAGCGCGCGCGTTAGGAATAATTATGGGAGCTCCGTTGCCGCCTGGTGCAGCCTTGGGATAAGCCGCGTCAGATTTAAGAACATGAATATAGCTAAGTCCAGCATACTCACCTTGTTCTCCATCCCAACGCAAGTCTAACCCATTGAGTAAGTTTTTAGTGTCATTGGAAGGTAGTTCATTTGGAGCCATGTAGAAGGCCGTTGTTGTGATGCCTCTTCCGGTCAACTTTGCAATAGCGGCTTTTTCCCATGCTTCTCGCGGACCGAACTTCAATGCGCCACGCTCAAAACCATCGGAGCCACCATTGGCTATCAACATTCCCGTCCCAAGTTTGAGTATTCTAGGCCCAAGCGAAACCTCTAAATTCCAATCACTAGAAAAGTTGGTCCGATAACCGAGGTAGAGCTCCTCTGGAGTGACTTTACCTGTGTTGCTTGCATCGAACGCGTCCGTTCCTGCGGTATAAGACCCGACTGCCGAGATCTTTCCGAACCAAGCGGATTCTGATGCGAAACGTCGCTCAAAACTGATGCCGGGCTCAGTATAAACTTCTAACCATTTTTCGTTTGCATTGTATTCCGTGTTTCCAGTTGCCAACTCTGCAAGGTCCCAAAAGAGGTTACGCTCAGCCACTGCGTTCACACCAAATTGAAAGTGCCCACGAACAGTCAACTGTTTAGTGTCAACAAACAACATGGGATCTGACACTGTCGATTCCGTTGCTATCGCAGGCGGACTGAGTAGTATTTCTGTCGCCATCACAAAGAATAAAAGTGGCTGACATACTATTTTGCTCTTACGAAATACAGAGGGATTACGCCAGAAACTTGCGCTATAGGGGTATTGATTATTGAGCATCCAGTGCATTCATTTTCCTTACAAAACAATAATTTGAATTAAGTGAAAAACGATATACCTATGACCTGAAGCGGTTGACTAAATTCTATAAATGGCTCATACGAAAACTATCATGTCCTTTCTTCCATTAGCCCTTACCTCTCAGTATCATATCTAGCGAGTATGAGAAGTCGGTTTACATCCCTTTTTTATCTTACATCTCAAGTAATAGCACAAGAATGATTTATAAGGCAAAGTTATAGCTTATCAGTTAGCCTTACATCAGCGCATTTCGCCCTACCTTAATTACGCTTAAAAAGCGTCCGTGATAACTTTATGGCTTTTTCTTATTGACGCGTTGTGACGCACATTCCGACAAAGCCCAAGAATGCCCTTGTTAGTTGAAGTTGTTTGGTAATCATTGTTATAACTAGGCGTATATAAATCATGGAAGATACACAATGCCTATTCATTTTCAGCAACTTGCAGCAAAAGGGAGTGCCTCTGCGCTCTCGATCGAATCCTGGCTCATCGACACTGGACACTCTTGGGGCATATTCAGCTCAGAGGGAGACATCGGCTCTTTACTCGGTGATTTAATCTGTGGCGAAATCAAACCCGAATCTGGCGTACTCGCTATCAAGGGTTTCCGTGTAGCACAGGTTTCGTTATCAGAGCAGCAACGCTTGCTCGAACAAGAAATTGAAAAAGATGACTCTGATTTTTTAGATAGAATTGACCAAGGTAGCAGCGTATACCAGCTCGTTTTTGATGTCTGTCAGGATGAGGCATTGGCTCTCCAACTGCTCGATGAACTTGACCTTGTACACCTTAAGTCAAGTGGATTTCGCGTGCTATCAACAGGTGAAACACGACGATTAATGCTGGCAAGGGCACTCGCCACCAAACCCAACCTCGTACTATTAGACAATCCCTTTGCTGGTTTAGATATCGCGCACCGTGCTTCATTGGCTGCCTACCTAGAATCTCTGTCCAAATCAGTGCAGATGCTGATCACCTTCTCTCGAGAAACAGACATGCCTGTTTGGATAGATCGCATTGCGCTATTCAACAACGGCAAACTCGACAGCACGATGGACAAAGCAAGTTGGGATAAGCACCCAATTATTGCTCAAATTAAATCTCAGTCTGAAAAACAGAGTGAAGAGATGATAAGCCTGATCCGTCACCACCAGCACTCAACGCATTTTGATAACCCACTATTCAAACTGGAGAACGGCAAAGTCGAGTATATCGATAAAACCATTTTTACCGATCTCAACTGGCGTATCGACAAAGGCAAACACTGGCAAGTAAAAGGACCAAATGGCTGCGGAAAGAGTACCTTACTGGGTCTAATATTTGGTGATCACCCGCAGTGCTACAGCAACAACATTCACATTTTTGGTAAAAAGCGTGGCAGCGGTGAAAGCATTTGGGAGATAAAGCAACACATCGGCATGGTCTCTTCTGTTTTGCATTTACAATATCGAGTAAATTGCACTGCGCTAGAAGTCATTCTTTCTGGTTTCTATGACTCAATCGGCTTGTACTCGAAACCGAGTAAGAAAGAGATCAATATAGCTAAAGAATGGCTAGCGATTTTACATATGACTCAATACGACAAAACGCCATTTAAACAATTGGAATATGGGCAACAACGCCTACTTTTAATCGCTCGTGCAATCGTCAAGCAACCTACCCTACTGATTCTGGATGAGCCATACCAAGGTTTAGATTACTTAGGCCGTATTTTAGTGAAAAATACACTGGAGTTGATCGCGAAAGAAAACCTGAGTCAGCTCCTCTATGTTTCTCACTATCAAGAAGATGCGTTATCTAGTATTCGTAACTTTTTAGAGTTTAAATATGACAAGGATACAGGGGCTTATAAAGGCTACATTACATCCCAATAAACTGAACATGGCTGACGCCAGATATCGAATCAAACAATGAGATCGCTTGATTCGTTTCTTGTTTTTCTCATTTTCAACCGTTTGCTACCTAGACTAACCGCACGATAACACCTCTGATTAAGCAAACGAGTGCGGTTCGTTTCTAGGGATTCGTTTTCATTTCCCACTTTCTCATTTTATGAGAATATCCTGATTTAATTATTTTCCTTTTCTCAGCAACTAAGAATTATAGTTGTTGCATACTCATTATCACGTTACAACACTCTCATGACGATAAACAAAGCCAACGCTAATCAGGTAAATGAAAAGGCGCTGCAGTTGCTAATGCAAGTTGCGGTTAGCTCATTCCCAGTCTCAGCAAAAACGCTCAGTGAACAACTGAACGTGCCTCTTAGTAGTCTTTATCGGCACTTAAAACTACTAAAAGAGTGGAACCTGATAGAGGAAAGCGTACACGATAAAACCTTTGTCGTCGGCCCGGCGGCTTTACTATTGATGCACAGCTACGAAACTGCGCAACATGGCCTAGATATGGTCGAAACCATTTTGGCTCGATTAGTTCAGCAGACCGGTGAAATGGCAGCCTATATGGTGCCATCAGGTTATCGTGCACTTTGTGTCAGACAAAAAGAGAGTATGCAGGCGCTTCGATGCAGCTATGTCCAAGGACAAAGTCAACCATTGCTTCGTGGTGCCTCATCTAAAGTGATGTTGGCTTTCATGCCTCAAAGCCGTTGTGAGAAAATTTTACGCCATTTTGGCCAAGATCATCGCCTCAGCGATTGGGAGCAGGAGCTCAACATCATAAGAAAAAACGGATACGCGGTTAGTACATCAGAAATCGACCCGGGGGTTTCAGGCATCAGCGCACCAGTCATGAAAGGAAGTAAATTGATTGGAGCGGTCTCAGTGATGGCCCCGGCTCACCGAGTCGAAAAAGACAAACAACGTATTATTTTACATGTGTTGCAGGCAGCAAGGGCGTTGCCACCAGAAAGGTAATTCATCATGTTGAGCTTTTTCAAACGCTACAAACTTCATCGAGAAAAAAAACAGATTCACCACTACCCTTTTTCATTTATGACGGTATGTGAACGCATAACACCGATGACTAATAACGCGTTTGAATTAGCGGACCAGAGCCTAGAAAATGCCAGTGACTGGCTATACCAACAGCATGATCAAAATTGCGCGGCTAACCTAGGCCACTTTTCCCATAAGCAGATCGAGCAAGGATACTTCCAAGAAGCGCTGAGTCTTTCACTCTCGCGCCATTCCATCCCTGTCATATTGTCCAACTGTACCGAAGCTATTCTCTCTATGCTACCGATTGTGGTATCTGACCAAGATGAGATTGGCATCATCAATATCGGGCATAAAATGAACCTTAAGCCAACGCTTGAGCCTTGCCTTGGTTCTGCTTATCACTTTGCCCTATCACGATATCAAAATGTTCGCCTGTTTTTCGCAGGCGTCAGTACACAACACACCAAGCAGTCAACGTTGGAATATGCAGAAGATCAAGGATGTGACTGGGTAACCGATCGTGAGTTTACTTTTCGTCACCGCAATCATTTAAAGCAGCAGATAGCCAACTACCTTGATCACTGTGACAGTGCAATCATTACCATCGATCTTGCCTCGTTACTGGTCAAAAGTAACCTAGATGGAGCCCCTGCTCTCGACTTGCAAATGATGCTTAGAACTATTCGTCTCTGCTTAGTATCCGGGAAGGTAAAAACGATTCAGCTCGTTGGAGATAGTGAGCACCTTGTGTACTCAAAGCAAACCAAGGCGATTTTGGAAGAGCTGTACCAAATGGCGCCGCTGATTGATCATGCCGCTTAACACTTTCTAAATTGAGCAAAAGTCGGCACACTCCGTGCCGACTCCAAAAATACATACTTTAGAACGACTTCCAGCCAGATAAATAGACCATAAATGCGACGCAGATCCATCAACAACTATTGAGCTCAGATCTCGTTTGAGCTCTAATACCCTAAAAAATCAAATAGTTTAACGTTCTGTAAATAAAATGTTTTTTCAATAGATGAGCTAGCAAGATAGCCCCACCCCCACTGTTTCATATTTCGAGTGTTTTACTCACCTTTGCTTGATGCCATTACGTTTCATCAGATTTAGGACTGTTGAGGATGTGTAAATACACTCTTACTGCGTTTTTCGCTCTTTTTTCGATTGTCGCTCATGCGACAGTTTATGATTTGGCAACGATCAATGCTGGGGATAGCGTCGAGTTTTGCCCTTACCCTATGCGTGTTGACCCGCCTGAAAATGCTCTCTATGACAAAGTCTACTTATGTACCGCTGCGATTACCCTAAAATCAGGTGACATTGTCATCAACTCAGCAGATAACAAGTCACTATTAAGATCCTCGCACGGTATGAACTTGCATGGAAAAAATGTTATTGGCTCTGCTGATATTCCTATCAGTCTTGATTCACAGTTCGACCCGGTCATTTTTTCAAACAAAGCCGATGAATACTCTATTGTTTACGGCGATGTACTAGCTGCCTATTCGATTTCTTTACAGAATACACTCATCGATGGGGCTGTTACATCTAAAGGCATGCAAATTGACACCAGCGGTCAATATAATGTGGTAAATGGGCCCATTTACGCTAAACAACATATTACGCTTGAGAACACCGCTGTTTGTGGCAGAGCTGAATCTGAAGGTGGTTCCTTATATACAAAGTCTGCTTCCAACTTAATTGTAGGCGAAATCGCAACCAAGCAAGATGTTGAACTCCAAAATACGGAAGTCTTTGGTTTTATTGACTCAGATGGTGCCAGTGTAAAGTTAGACTCGAGTTTCGTATATGCGAATAATAAGGCTATTGACGTATTTCAAACGGCAAGTGCCGTCAACGGTAGTGGCGTTGTGTGTGGGGATATAAATGCCTATAGCATTGATAGTGCCATCACACGTTATTGTGGTATTAACGACCCAAGTTGCTCATACGCTTCTAGTACCTGCCCAGAGATAGAGGGACCCGTGTGTGAAATTAAACTACCCACTGACGATGACTTTGATTTAGTGGTCACTCCAACAGACGACATGGCATTAATGTGCGGGGACACTCTGCCACAATTTGCCGTTGCAACCAACAACAACGGGGAACCCGCTCGTGCGAAAATAACCGCAGCCCTCTCTCACCCTCGTCTATTTACGCTAAAAATGATAGAGGGGGAACGAGATGGCGACAGCTACCTTTCAACTAGCGAGGGGGCATTATTACTGGAAGTCATTCCAAATAATATTGATCAACTGGAACTTGGGGAGAACTACACCCTAACCTTCACCATGGCGGATGATCTTGAGAAAACCCAAACGGTCAGGTTCATGTTTAAACCGTTCATGTTTGAGGCCTATTCAAAAGACTCTGGCGCATCGGGTGATGAGATAATCGTCGTGGCAGGTAAATCACAAATCGTCAATACGCGTCTTTTAGCTTGCTCAGCAACCGGAGAGCAAATAATCGCGACAAACTATGATGGCGTGCCAACAGTGACCAACAAAGTCATCAAACCAGCCAAGGGGCAGAACGGTCATTTCGCATACTCCGCGGATTTTACTGATGGCGTATCAAGTCATGGCCTGATTACGAATGAATCCGGTTTATTCAACGTCAAATTGTCCGACACTTTTGCTTGTGAAGGCTATCAAGAGTGTCCAGAAGAAGGTACGGTAAAGGTCAGCGGTACGTTTGATGTGAAATCACGCCCATGGACTTTAGCGATTTGTGATGGCTCGCATCCCCTTACCTCTGGCACTGCGGATTCCGGAGAGGGCTTTATTGCGGCTGGCGAAGAGTTTTCTGTCACCGTTAAACCGATTATCTGGCAATCCGGAGGCTCACTGGCAGGCCCTGTCGACACTCACCGCTACTGCAATGCAGAGGTCACCCGTAACTTTATGCTGGAGGATGCGCCTGCTGCGAGCATTGTGCTTTCTAGCCAACAGGAAACACCCATTCAGACCGCTGCGGGTCAGAGTAGATTGCTAAAAAGCACGCATGGGTTGGTAAAATCACACACTGATACTACTGACAACGCGTACACTTTTTCCCAACTCTATTGGGAAGAAGTCGGTAGCTTGCGTGTTAAAACAAATCTAAGTGGTCAATATTTGGGATTGACCGTTAACGAGGGTTACCGCGATATTGGTCGTTTTTATGCGAAATACTTTAAGGCACACAATGTCCACTGGACCTACCCTACCAATCAAGATTTTGTCTATATGAATCAACTATTAGAAAAGATCTCTTATGACGTCGTGGCTCTGAACGCAAAAAATCAAAATATCCTCAATTACATTCATTTTACACCTCATTTACGTGAGCACTTTAACTTGGGAGAGTTAAGCAGTTATAGCGACCGCTTTATCCCACCTCGTTCAACTCAAGGGGAATGGAATAAGGTCGGTAACGCAAGCATTGGAACGTTTACCGTTGCCAAAGCCGCATCGAGCGCAACATGCTTGAATAGCCCTTGTTGGGAGAAAGACGAAACCGATGGGCAATATCCAGATGGCCCGTTTAACCATGCGAATAACGTGTCTGTAAGTAAAATTGGTTTAACGTACGACGAGACTAATGTCGTTGATACGATCCATTTTTTTGATGGTCAACACGTGTTCGATAAACAACCTGATGTGCGCTTTGGTCGACTCAATTTTAAAGATGTTGGTGGTAACCAAGGGATGACGATCCGTGTACCGCTTGACGTTGAGGTTTGGAAAAATGGTCGGTTTGTTACTCACTTCAATGATAATGCGACAACGGTCAATGGTGAGCATTATACCCGTACACCAATTTGGTCAAACTCCTCAGCGGACAACACCCTTCTCACCGGCAGTGGCACTATGCTAGCAGGCCGAACTTATGGCATTGTCGCCAATCAAATTGATTCTGCACGGGAGCAAGTTCGTTTCCATCTTGATTTAAGCATCGCTGGGAACAATTTACCTTGGCTCAAATATAACTGGGATAAAAACAGCATTGAGGAAGATAACCCGCCGACCGTTGTCACGTTTGGCATTCACCGAGGCAATGACCGAATTATCTATCGAGGTGAACCGAACTTTATAGGTATGACCCGCTAAACTAGAGCCCCTGTAACCAACGCTGCAGAGATGGCATGGCTAGTCCACACTTTGTTGTCGGCTTACCAGATAAAGCGAATGCTTTTCACGGCAATCAATGACCGTCAGAAGTAGCGTTAGGAATACGCCTCTCATTTGTAAGAGGCGTAGATATTTTATGAAAACCGCCTCAGTCCCAATGTGACATAGATAGTGACTCAGCCTCTTCCACGAGTTGTACGCCATCCTCAGCTAAAAGATATCGATTGAGAACTAAATAGATTACGGCACTGCGAACCTTGTTCACATAATCCTCTTTGCTAGGGTAGCGCTGGGCAAGTTCTTCAGATGAAAATGGCTCAAACGTCCCTCCATTAGCAAAGAATATTCCGCCACCTCCCGCATAGGTGAAATCGATTCCTCCATACTTTCCTAGCGGCCCTCCCACACTAGTCAATAAACTCTGTTCGAAGGTCGTGGACATATGAGGTAAACGAATACCTCTGTCTGCGCTTCCATCACCATTTTCATCCGCTGTATAGATATCCCCACCGCTCCAACTCATCGCCGTAGCATCATTTCTTAAATCCAAAAATGACACTGGTGCAGCGTGCACAGGAGATGAGTGCATAAGTCGGCTCTTGGCTGGTGTCACCCCATGTTTAACCTGTAAATACAGGTTCCAAAATGACGCTCTGACAGCAGGAACGACAGAAATAGGGTTTTGCTTAAAATCAAGCCCTAAACCACCAAATAAAATATCAAATGGTAAAAAATTGGCGTCAATGTGAGCGAGACCAGCATAATCATAAATAGTAAGGGACTCGGAAGGCTGCCTTAATGCCCCGCGGCCTAAAGAGAGTTCAATCTCACTTTGAGTGTTAAATGCTACAGTCGGGACATGCTTCTTCGGTGGTTCCGTACAATCTCGGTAAAGCCAAGGAAAGTCGGCGTCTTGAAGTGATCGACAAATGCCTCCGGCAACGCCCAAAAACAGGCCATCAAAGATAGGATCCGACGGTTTGCCATTGAGCTCCATGGTTAACATATCCGCAAGTAATTTCCCAGTTTGAGACCAACCAAAGCCGATGGTCTGATGGATTTTACAAGCACGTATTGAGGGAAGGTGCTTGGTAAGTTTTCCTTTGCGAATCGCTTCAGAAAACGCTTGCAAGACGATATATCCATCTGTGCTTCGCTCCATATAACCGTTTGAAATATGGTCAATAACATTTTTATTCCACTGGATACCGAAATAAGTAAAACTCTGGCCAGTGCTTCTACCAGAGATTATGTCTTCCCCTAGGAACAATTGAGCAAAGTTAAGTGGTGTATAGCCAAGGGGAGTAATAGGGAATTCAAATAGTACGCTATTAACGACATCGATTATGGCCGTGTTATTACACTTTCCCCTAGGCACTAACGCTGTAATAGGAACCGTAAAGTAACCTTGAGAGCCATCGGGACGAACAAAGTCAGACGAAAAATCAGCACTAATTTGGAAATAAGGCTTATCGACCAAATTGGTCTCATTAATATCAATATTTGAAAATGGCGAATTTGCGTAAACTGAAAAAGTGAGTGCATAACACAGACACACTGCGTATTTCATGAGGGTTGATCGTTTCATAGCGGCACTCCTATACTGAGAACGCTCTTTGTTAATGACATAGTTATCACTAACAGTCTAGTTGAGTCATTGGTTGGCGCAATACGCTGACGGCCTACCCTGATGGCATCACTAAACTGCAACCTGAACGATTCACAACCAAAAAAAAATGCCCCTCAACTTGAGGGGCATTGTAAATAAACTTTATTTAACGTCGCGACGTGCTTTAAGTCGTTTCACCATCGCTAAACGACGCTCTGCTGAGCCTTGGTCTGTCGCCGACTGGTTTGGATTATTGCGGCGGCCTTGGCGATTCTTAAACGCAGGTTTTGAATTCAACTTGTCAATGTATGACTCACGCTGTTTAGGCTCATAGCCTGCAAGCTCAATGCGACGAATACGCTGTTGGATCAGGTTTTCAACCTGAACTACCGTTAGCTCTTCTTCTCGGTTAACGAAAGAGACCGCATGACCTTGTTTGCCAGCACGACCAGTACGCCCAATGCGGTGAACGTAATCTTCCGCTAGGAATGGCATGTCGTAGTTTACTACGTGAGGTAAGCTTTCAATATCCAGACCACGAGCAGCAACATCTGTTGCCACCATCACGCGTACTTTGCCTGTTTTAAATTCTTCTAGCGCACGACGACGAGCACTTTGCGCGCGGTCACCATGGCACACTACTGCCTTGATTCCATCCAGCTTAAGCTCTTTTACTACGTCGTTCGCCGTTTCTTTGTAGTTCACAAAAACCAACACTTGTTGCCAGTTTTTACGCCCAATCAGTTCAGAAAGTAATTCGGTTTTACGCTCTTGATCCACTGGGTAAAGAACGTGTGCAACCGTGTGTGCAGTGGTGTTTGCACGCTCTACTTCGATACGCTTTGGCTTACGCAGAATATCTTTTGCCAAAAGGTTAAGTTGGCTAGAGGTTGTTGCAGAGAACATCATGATTTGTGGATCTGTATCCACATCTAGCATGATCTTACGAACAGCGTGGATGAAACCCATATCCAAAATACGGTCTGCTTCATCAAAAACTAGGAATTCTAGCTGAGCAACTGACACGTTACCCTGTTCAATGTGTTCTTCCAAACGTCCAGGTGTTGCTACCAAAATATCAACGCCATTTTCTAATGCGGTAACCTGAGAAGACATCTTACGACCACCAAAGATAGCCGCGACAGAGAGATTGGTGTATTGGGTGTACGCCTTAATATTGTCAGCGATTTGTTCCGCTAGTTCACGAGTTGGTGCCAAGATAAGTGCACGCGCGGTTTTGCGAGAAGCACTACGACCACTATCCAACAATTGTTGGATCATTGGTAAAGAAAAGGCTGCGGTTTTACCTGTACCTGTTTGTGCGGTAGCGAAGATATCATGGCCTTTGCGAGCCATTGGAATCGCCTTCTGTTGAATTGGCGTTAACTTCTCATAACCGCATTCTGCCAGTGCTTTAACCACTTCTGGCGCAAAACCTTGAGATGAAAATGACATTGAGCGTATTCCTTAAACAAACCACTTAAATAGCGTTAAAAATTTTAGCCGTGCACTATAACTGAATTTAAGTGATTTATCTCACTTTTTCATCTGTTAGCGCAAAAACTATTGGGACGACAAGAGAGCAACACCAAAGTCTCTCTATTAAGCGCTCTCCCCTCGTCATTCATCACGTTTAGAGAGCATGAGATGCCGGACTAAATCCCGAGCAGTGACTCGGGGCTTCGGCTATTTGATACCGCACAGCTTTAACAAGATACCTTCTAATTGTTCCCAAGGCATAAGTTGTGAGTCAATGACCTCTAATCGAGATTCAAAACCTTCAAGGCTAATCTGATTCACTGATACTACCCCATTGGCAACGTTGAATGCATAGCAGCCTTGGTCTGTATTAACCACCGCTTTGACACGTTCAGCAGTCAAATCAGAAAGCATTAAGAACAGTTGGTCAAAATCGAATTGGTACTCCGCACCAACCAACCAACCACAACTAAAGTAACCTTGGCCTTTATTTTCCTTACGGATGAACGCTTTACCCGGCGGCAACTGGAACTGTGGTTCTTGCTCTGCATGTTCATGATGATGGGATTCAATATGCGAAGACGCACTACCTTGCACACGTTCAATATCCAACACTTCTATTGGCAAGTCACCATCGTGAATCAATTTGCTGAACACTTTTGCCGGAGATTGTTCGATGATCCAATCGTTAAACACGTCAATATCATGACTAGAACACAAGTCAACTTTACTGCCGATCACCACATCGGAACTGTCTAGCTGATCAACAAAATTTTGGTTTGATAAGTACTTTTCATTACTCAAGTTGCGTGGGTCCACCAGCGCGATCGTAGCTTTTAGATCAACATAAGGAAGGTATTGTTCTGAAGTCAGTGTTGCAACCACCTGTTTTGGGTGACCTAAACCTGTTGGTTCAATAAGCAGGCGATCTGGTTTTTGACGTAGCAATGCAGTAATACCAACTGACATCGGCACACCTGCAGTGCAACACATACAGCCTCCTGGCACTTCTTTGATCAACGCACCTTGGTCTGTCATCAAGGCACCATCAATACCGATTTCACCAAACTCGTTGACCAATACCGCCCAATTTTCATTCTCTGGTTTATTTTTCAGTAAATTGAGAATAGTGGTCGTTTTACCAACGCCTAGAAATCCCGTCAGTATGTTGGTAGGAACTCGATTTGACATGCTTTTCTCCGACACGCTTGCGCATTAATACTCTGCGGAAGTATACGGAGAATGTCGTTTGCTTCAACGCTTTTTCTTACCAGGATCTAAGCCTTTTCGTAGAGCACTTGCTTTCGTTTGTTGATATTGCTCATAGTAACCCAATGCATCCACACTTTTAACACCAGACAAACACACACTGGTGTGAATCACACAGGTAAAAAACGCCACGATGGCAATGAGAATAGGAAACAGCCCAAGCGTATCTTCATATTTCAGGCTAGCAATAGCCAAAGCAAAAACACCGAGCTCTCACTCGGTGTAATCTTATGTTATGGCAAGCAATGATTAGCAAATTTGTCCTGCCATGATGGCAAGGTCTTTTTCATTCTCTAACGTAGCCTGAGCAACCAAACGCAAACCTTCAACAATCACATCTAAAGACATAGTTGGCTGATTTCCCGTCGTATCTTGTTCGGGCAACAATGGGATATGCACAAAGCCATGGCCAATATTTTTATCACGTAAGTAATGCTGAATGCCGTAAAAAACGTGGTTACAAACAAACGTACCTGCTGTGTTTGATACCTGACACGGGATCCCTTGCTCTTGCAACGTTCGCGTGATTGCTTTTATTGGCAACGTCGAGAAATAAGCATCAGGTCCATCCATGACGACGGGTTCATCAATGGGTTGGTTTCCGCCGTTATCCGGAATTCGGAAATCATCCACGTTGATTGCAACACGCTCAGGTGTGATGCCAGCACGACCTGCGGCTTGGCCGATGGTAATCACATAGTCTGGTTGGTGTATCTCAATTGCAGTAATGATGGTATCTAAAGATTCATAACGTGTTACCGGGACTTCACACACAACGATCTCGCCACCATCAATCTTTGCGTTCGCCAGTTTATTCACTGCTTCTAGTGCAGGGTTAATTGACTCACCACCAAAAGGCTCAAAACCCGTAATTAGTATTTTTTTCATCATTATTCTCAAAACGCAAAGGGGAATATAACAAAAACCTTAAAGGTCACAATTGCCTTATTTGGCACAGCCATAAACCGCATCATACCAATACAATACGCAATAACGTTAACCAATTGCATGTGTTCTGAGAGCATCATCTTTACGATGGTGCACAAAGTACATAAATCATTTAGCGTTATTTATCCGCAAGGTTATGCCCAAGTAACATCGAGATACTTGCCCTAAAAGAGTGAGTTGAGTATAAAATTGTTTGCGTGATAAGGTTATTGAGGGAGAGGTATTGGTTTATCTTAATAACTTCGTTAGAGTACGCGACCATTATGTATCTACAATCCGAAGAGATGGAATACAATGAACATTGATAACCACATTATCGAAACCCTAGAAGAGCTAGAAGCGTTTCTTCATTTGATAGAGAGCGGCGCACTAGGCCTTGACGGCGTAACTGGCGTTGCTCTTGCTACCAGCAATACCGATGGCCGACCATTTGTTGCGGTACTAGGCGACAAACATCAACTTCTACTTGGTCGCTGGATTTCCCAACACGTTTACGACAACGGTAAAGATATCATTCGTAACGGTGTGAACAAAAAACATTAATCAATCCAACCACCAAGCTCAATCATCTATTTGAGCTTGGTGGTTATACCCTACCTTTACAACAGTAAATCCATTACAAACAGCCTATTAATCGGCTTTAGAATCACATTTTTCCAGTTCCGCGTTAAAACGTTGGATAAACGTTCCTGTATCCTCGTACTTAGTAAACACCATAAAACCGTCACCCTGATTAACGAAAAACTCCAAGACGTCCCCCTCAATATTAAGTGTGAGATCACTATTGAATGAGGCATCAAGCATCACGCCATACAACACCGTCGATGGTGTCATATTAAGATAATTCGCCTTTTTCTCTGGATTTAAAGCGTTCTCGTATGCCAATTGTAGTGCTTGTGCGTTTACGTTATCGCCTAGATAGAGCACTCGCCATCCATTATCACGTTTCAGTACAAACGACGGCTGACCAAACTGAGTCTCTATTGCGGACAGTACCGCTGAATTACTCTCAGCAGTTAACTTAACTAAGCCTGAAAAATCCATGACAGACTTACCTTTGTAGAGACGAAAACCTGCGCGAGTTATCCCATCCTTTATGTCTTGCAAAGGTTGACTGTTATACGTCGTAATACCATAGATAGGAAAAGGGTCGAGATCATCAGGAAACTTGTTGAAATCCGCAAGAGACGTAATTTTTACCAACGGTTGAGAGCACGTGACAATACTGTCAGTCTGGAATATACCCGCAGGACCAATGAAGCCATCATCATAACCTCTATCAAATTCAAACTTCCCCTGATTCATTGAGGTGACTACGCCTTTATCATTTTTTTCTACGACAAAAGCATCGACTTTGAACTTAAGGTTATTTATTGATGCCGCCTCAACAGTGTTACCAGTCAGTTTTATCTCTTCTGCTAATACTTTGCATGAGATCAAACTGGACATAACACCAATAATAAACATGACTCGATTCATCGTTACTGTCCTTAATTCGACTAATTGTATAAAAATGCCTTGCGCCCCATGCGAGCAGGCATGTTTTATGCGTGGATTTCCTAATTATAGTGGTAAACTAAAATTGACCACAGTTTTAGAATTTTCCCAATATAATCGTTCTGATTCATTGGCAGTTAGACCACCGTTATACTTATGTAGCCTGAGTTGGCTGTAATATCCAATAATGTATCTTGTTGAGCCTCAACGAAACTACGATAACCCACTGTTGGCACCCATCCTGTTTTCAGACTTCTAAAGAAACGCTCCATCGGTGCATTATCATTACCCCAACAATTTTCTCTGCGAGATAAACTCTGTTTTATTTGAAACGCCACAGTAATTGACGGTTTTTACGGTTGGTATAGTGACTGTATTGATCGCTATGGAACATGACGCCTTTAGGCTTACCACAAGCCTCATACGCCATCAAAAGGGCTTTGCTTGTTAGTCGAGTATCTGGTGATAAAGGCATTGACCAACCAATTTTCGGGCAAAAAGGTCGATAACAACTGCTAAATACATCCAACGATTTCCCGTCCAAATATACGTCACATCAGCCACCCAGCTCTCATTCGGTGCTGTAACCGAAATCGGTCGACCGGTAGTGGGTTGGAAAACTTGAACACTTAGCTAAAGTGCTAGCATGAGGAAATATAAGTCAAATTCAAAGAATTTAGAAAGCATGTTCAACCCCTCACTTTGGGGGAAAGGTCAGGTATTGTGAGTTGAACATTGTCATTTCACAGTGAATTAGTTTGGCTAGACTTCCCCTTTGCCTACTAAAAGCACAATCGAACTGGCTGCTATTGTCAAACTGCCTATTTTAAACCAAAATAACACTGTATATATAAACAGTACTATTTATGAACGTTATTCCTATTTCTGCCAGTGCCGGTATCACCGGTTTTGAATCCCCTGCTGCTGAGTACCGCCAGCTATCTCTCGATCTCGATGAGTTATTGATCGAGCATCCAAGTGCCACTTTTCTTGGGCGTGCCAGTGGTGACTCGATGCAAGGCGTCGGTATTTTTGATGGTGATATCTTGATCGTAGATCGCCATGTGGCACTCAATAATATGGATGTCATCGTGGCGAACTTAAACGGTGAGTTTGTCTGCAAACTGCTTGATATAAAGCATCGCCAGTTACTTTCAGCTAATCCGGTTCATGCGCCGGTTCTGGTGCAAGATTGCGATACCTTTTCGGTTGAGGGTGTGGTGATTCGTTCTATTCGTTGCCACCGAGCAAGCCACTTATTAAGGCAAGAGTGATGTTCGCCCTAGTCGATGCCAATGCGTTCTATTGCAGTGCAGAGCAAGTCTTTCGACCTGAATGGCGTGGTAAGCCGTTAATCGTGCTATCTAATAATGATGGCTGTATCGTGGCGGCTAACCGACAAGCAAAAGAGGCCGGTGTCGAGAAGTTCAAACCCTACTTTCAAATGAAAGCTCTCTGCGAGCAGCGTGGCGTGGTGGCGTTATCTTCTAATTATGAGCTTTATGCAGATCTCTCTTCAAAAATGATGGAAGTGATTGGCCGCTTTGCGCCAGAGCAGCATGTCTACTCGATTGATGAATCTTTTTTGTCGTTTCATCGCTGTGCTCCTGCTATCTCTTGTTTGCGTGAACACGGGATGTTATTGCGTAAAGCGGTTTGGCGAGAATGTCGATTACCCGTTTGTGTCGGCGTGGGGCCAACATTGACGCTGGCTAAAATCGCTAACCATGCTGCTAAAAAAATTGCCGGTTATGACGGTGTATGTGTACTGGACAGCAAAGACGAACGAGAAAAGGTGTTAGCACAGCTCTCTGTTAATGATGTTTGGGGAATTGGTAAAAAGCTTACATTACATTTAAAGCACCTTGGTATAACGACAGCATTGCAGTTGGCCAACTACCCTGCCCCTTTAGCGCGAAAGGTGTTTAATGTGGAGTTAGAGCGAACGGTGCGAGAGCTTAACGGCCAGGTATGCAAGCAATGGGATGAAGCAAGAGCAGATAAAAAGCAGATTTTCTCAACGCGCAGTTTTGGTGAGCGGATCATTGATGACGTCGCGTTACGTGAAGCGCTTTGTCAGCATGCCGGAATTGCATCACGCAAGGCAAGGCGACAAGGTTCTCTGTGTAAGGTATTGGTCTGTTTTGCTTCTAGTTCACCATTTGATGATACCCCCTACAGTAAACGCATGATCCATCGTTTCCCCTACCCAACTGCAGATGTGACGCAAATTTCTAAGGTCGTATCGGAGTTCGCTAACCAGTTATTCTCTGAGGGTGTGCGTTTTTATAAAGTGGGCGTTGGGTTGTTGGATTTGCTTGATGGGCGCAATGAGCAAGCCGATTTGTTTAACCCTACCCCAAACAATGCACCACTGATGTCGATATTTGATGGTTTAAATCAGCGCTATGGGCAGAACACGGTGTTTTTAGGCGCCCAAGGGATTGAGCAGAAATGGCAAATGCGGCGTCAGTTTTTAACGCCGCAGTACACTACGCGCTGGGCGGATTTGCCCAAGGTTCAGTGTTGAGGTATTTCAGAAAACTCTTTGACAGAACCACTTCGGGAACTTTGCTAATTTAGCACCACATCAAATAGCTCAAGTATGGAAAGTTCTTAATTGGTGTGTCCAAAACTGATGTCGAAGACCAGCTTTAAACCAACAGTAGATCATAGATTCATATTAAGGTCGCAGAATTTACCTCGCTAGTAGTTGGAGTTACTTTACTCTGCGTCCCGACTGGTAGTTCGGATCGCGTTGTAAGTCGGTCCACTTTAAACAAGTGTTAATCACAGAGCTTTTACATTTCATATATCTTTGAAATTTGGCATCAAACAAGCAGAAATTGTCTCTCCTTGATACTCTATCGAAGAAGCTAGCTCACCATTTATAACCACGTTAGGAACGCCCATTTTTGCCAAGTCGCGTGTTGAGTAGTACCACCCATGCGTTTCCTTTATTAATTGACATTTTTTTGAACTGGTTTGACCATAGACTGTGATGTCTGGGTCAACATCAATGTACTTAAAAAATGCATCTTCTTTTTCACGCAGTCGTGCTACAAACTTCATTAAGCCTTCTTTATCACCAGAAGGGGCCATCGCTTTCCAAATCTCATCTGACTGCCTTGGGCCTCCATGCCAACCAATAAGAGAACCATTCTTAATCAAGACCGTTTTGGCAGCTGGAATAACATAATTTGCACATGCAGAAAAACAAAGCGTATCAACTTCTATGTCTAGGTTATTTTCTTTGACAAAATACCCAAGTTCGATGCCTGAAAGCACATCACCGCCAGGGCTAGTGATTCTAAGCTTTTCAATCTCTGCACCAGAGTTTCGCACAACTCTTAATGCTTCCAAAACGCTATCGCCAGATATTGGACCGTCAAAGTTAAGGGTTTTTCCTGTGACCGATACATTATGTTCGGGCATGAAAATAACTGGAATACTTTTACAACCAGACAACACGGCTAGTGATACTAGTGTGAGACAAAGAAATCTCATTTTTTGAACTCCGTTTTCAGTTAGTTTAATTCTATCTTTTTGACGGTGCATGGGTTGCCAGCAGCCATACAGTTAGCAGGAATATCTTTCGTAACGACGCTACCTGCCCCAATAACTGCACCTTCTCCAATGCGCACTCCAGGAAGAACAATACATCCGTAACCGATCCAAACGTCATTGCCAATGATGACTGGCTCAGCTTTAATATTGTCAAGTTCATCCGGATGGCCTCGCTTTGTAAGCGCATGGCCGCTGCAATCCATAATCACGGTATTTGGGCCAAAAATCACATTGTTTCCTATTGAAACTTTGTCGTAAGCACAGATGGCAGTACCTTGGAGCACACACCCTTTGCCAATGACTATTTTTCCAAAAGGTTTGTCTTTAACTGAAACACTTGTCAGCTTGGTGACACCAGAAGGAAAGGCAGGAAAGTGGGATGATTCAATGTAACAGCCTGAATCGATAGCGATCACCTCATTCCCGTTTGGTAAAGCATCGAAGTCATTTGAGCCGACTTTGGTCAGAGTAATCGAAGGGCAACCAGAAAATGTTACCCAATTTTCCGAACCAAAGTATTTACTATATTGTTCCATCAATTCAACGTCAGATAATTCAGAATGATTATCTGGACAGAGTATTCTTTCGTGGTTATACATCTTGAGCTTCCTGCTTAAAATTATTTGGGATTTCCTGAACTAGACCACTATCCATAAGCAATACTCGATCAGCTGATGCTATAGTCTCTGGACGGTGCGCAATCATCAAAATAGGCGTATTGATTTCTTTAAACATCTGGCAAACAAACGACTCCGTATAGATATCTAAGCTACTTGTCGCTTCGTCCAACACTAGAAACTTAGGCTTTTTATACAATGCTCGTGCAATGAGAATTCTTTGTTTTTGGCCGCCTGAGAGGCTAGAACCCATCTCCCCAACCAGCGTGTGATAGCCCATGTTTAATCGTTCGATATCATCATGGACACCCGCCCTACGTGCGCACTCAACTAGCCAATCTTCGTCTAGATCACTAGCGAAGAACGTAATATTTTCGATTATTGAACCACTAAATAGCTGGTCTTCTTGCAAAACTGCACCAACTTGAGTTCTAAGAGATTTGGAGGCTGTCGATTTATTACCAAAGTAGTTAATGCTGCCCGATGTAACTGAATAGATACCTAATAACAGTTTAGAAATTGTTGACTTACCACAACCAGACGGCCCAACTAACGCAACAACCTCATCCCTTTTTACACTAAAACTTGCGCCGTTAAGAATTGGAGGCTGATCTTTTCCGTAGGAGAAGAAAACATTGTCAAACTCGATAACAGTATTGCTTGGATTATTGGTTACAACGGGCAACCCTAGGGCATCAGGAACACTTTCCGTTTCTTTCTCAGTTAAAACGATATCCGCTAAACGTTCGTTGTACACAGATAACATCTTAAATTCGAAATACTTATCGATTAATGAACTAATACTGGCAGAAAACCGACCTTGATATGAAAGAAAAGCCATAAGCATGCCGATTGTAAATAGTCCATCCAGTACTAAATTTGCACCGAACCAGAGAACCGTCGAGGAAACAAGACTAACAATCGTCACATTCATTGTGTTGTAGATCATCCCAAGCTTTTGCTCGTGTAGCTGAGCGTTTCTGCGATTAATATTGAGGTTCCGCCAAGACGACTCACGCCATGGCAGCGTCCCGTTAACTCTTAAGCTCAATACACCGCGAACTGTCTCTATGAAGTAGCTTTCTTCTTGCGTACTGGCTTCCCAAGTATTTTCTTCGGCGCGCTTAAAAGCACCAAACCACGCAAACCTGAGAGCGATGTAGCCTAGCGCCGCAGCAATCGCTATGAATGAGAGCTGAGGACTGTAAACCAACATAACCGACAGAGTACCAACCACTAAAACTAAATCGAGTAGGGCTTGAATAGCGCTCGTCGTTAACGTTTGTTGAATGACATCCACAGCTGAGAATTTAGCACTAATGCTCCCGATATCCCTTTTTTCAAACCAATCTATAGGTAATCGAAACAAATGATGGAAAACATTTGCCGCCCACTGCATGTTGAAATTCACGGACAGCTTGATGGTCGCCCATTGCTGAGCAAGGCCGATTAAGGTTTGCGTCGCGGTAACCATAAGTATGGATCCAATGACAAGTACAAGAAGATTTTTGTCATACCCAACCAACACTTCATCGATCACAATCTGGTTAAAGATCGGCAAAGTAAGCGCTAACACCTCTAAAACCAATGCGAACACAAAGATTCGACCTAGTGCTCCTTTAAGGCCAACGGTTTTACCAATTAGAGTTGATAGCTGAACCGCTTTGCTTTCAACTTTTTCCTCAAAGTCGTGGGTCGGTGTTAGTTCAAGCGCGATGCCTGTGAAATGCTTATTGACCTCATCATGACTCAGTGTCAATGCACCGTTGGCTGGATCGTGAATTTCAATTTTCTTGCCACTCACTTTTTTTAACACAACGAAATGATTGAGATTCCAATGCAAAATGCAAGGTGTTGCTAATTGCTCCAATTCATGTAGATCTAAACGTACTGCGCGACCTGAAAGCTTAAGAAGTGCACCGCACTCAATGAGCCGTGCAAATGACATCCCATGCTGGGTAATACCGCATTTTGCTCTTAGCGATCGCAAATCAGTTTTGTAACCATGCCAATCAGCAACCATCGCGAGGCATGCAATACCGCATTCCGCCTTTTCTGTTTGTCGGATTAAAGGGAGCTTCTTTCCCCACCCCCAGTCTATCAACCCTTCTGCATGCATGATTACATTCGTCCCTTGATGGTATACAAAGGCTCTAACAGCCACTCGTAAACCTTACGTGTGTCCAGTTCAATATCTGCGGTCAATGTCATTCCTGGCACAAACATTTGCTCTTCCCCATAAACCGTAATAGTCGGCTTATCGAGTTTTACTCTCACTTGGTACAAGCCAACGCCACCATGAGTGCGCGAAAGCTGGCTTTGTATCAATGGGCTATTGGGCAGCATCTCAGCGGTGACAGCAGATTTTGATATTGATGAGATAACACCTTGTTGTACGCCAAACTTTTCATAAGGGAACGCATCGAACCGTAAGCGGACATCTTGGCCTTCTTGAATAAAACCTATGCTGCGACTCGGTGCGTACAACTCAACAACAACTGGCTTTTCTCCCTCTGGGATAACAACAAGAAGCGGTTGACCTGTGTTAACTGAATGACCTTCCTTAACGAAAATTGACGCAACCACACCGTTAATCGGCGATACTACCTGGGTATCCGTTTGGTAAAAGTACTCAATTTTGTTTTGAGCAATTTGCTGAAGCTGGCGATCAATTTCTTGCAGGGTAATGTCGAGCTCTAGCTGGAGCGTGTCTTTCGTTTCTTCTAGCTTAGCTTGTTCTCTCACCAACCGTTGTAAACTTAGCCGCTGGGTTTGCACCTTAGCTTCTAGTGTTATTAGCTCAAGCTTTTGCCTTTGAAGTTCAATAGTGGAGATGAACTGCTTATTAACCAACACTTGCTGTTTATCAACCAAACTTTGAGCAAGAGTTAGCTCCTGTTCAGATAAATCAACTACCACATTAAGTATGCCCACCTCTTCAGACAAACGTACCAGGTCATCATCAATGACCTCTAGCTGGTGTTGCGATTTCTCTACTTCTTTATTTCGGCGTTCATTTAACAAAATAATTTGATTATCAATTGTGGAGACAATTCGCTGTTTAACACCTTGACCAAACTCATCATATCGCTCAGTTTTTATCTCATACAACGGTTCACCAGCGAGTATTGTCTGACCTTCACTTACAAAGACTTTTTCGGCGTATCCTTCATCATTTGCCTGCACTTTGACAATGCCCCCTGTCGGACTAACCACACCGTTTAGAGTATCTCTACGGGTGTACTCGGCAAAAACAACGAAAAAGATAATAGTCATCAAAACGAACACAGATGCACCTAAGAATAGGTACTGATTCAATGATGCATCAATTAAAATAGATCCTTGCTGGTCTGATTTCTGCGCCTCGAAATACTCTGGCCGATATAAATGTTTGGCTCTTGCTACCACGGGTCATCCTTTCCCTACACAAACGGACTAGAGCTGAGTCACTGCGATTTCTTGTCGTTTATTTGGAATCAACGTTGTATTCACTTTTTTCGCCGACAAATCAACACCGCATTGGCAAATTTTTGTTCTGCATTTCGTAGGATGAGTTGGAAGCTCAATATTTTCATCATAGATGGAGCCAATCGGGCCATCCTGCATACACCAAGAGCGATAAATATCACCGCTGAATGTAACAACTAAGCTATCAATACCAGAGTAACAGTCCCAGCCAATAAAATTTGTTTGATCATTAGCGATTAAATCAAAAGTCGACAGATTCTTGGTTGTACCATCTGCATAATTGACTTCTAATTCAGCCATTGATGGCGGATGTTTTTTTAGCTCCGGCCGACCACGAAAGTCTTTCATTATTTGTTCTTGTTCAGGTGTATACGGATACTTCTTAGTAATTCCACCATGGCCGAAGCCTTCAAAAAGTGGTTGAAGGGCAATAGAACAACGAACTTCTTGTTGTAGCCTCTTTGCAAACGCGAGACAATCATCAAACCGCTCGGGAACCATCATGATATTGACGTGAAAGCGAGTATTTTGTGAGGACTCGAGAACTTTGGAAACCTCAATAAAATGAGACTCATTTTTGATATCATTAATATGATAACTAAGACTCACTCCCGACAAATATTTAAAATTTTCTTGCCACCAGGACAACCGTTTGGAAGCATTGGAAACAATGTTAACCAGACCATTATTTTCAGAAATATGTTTTAATAGTTTTGGGAAATACCGCAACAAAGTTACTTCTCCACCCCCAAATTCAAAGTTTGGCGTCATTCCCAATATATTCGAACGCATAAGGATCAATTCAACAAAATCAACTGCGACATCATACGGTGGTGCTTTAATAGAGCCATTTCTTAGGTCAGGATGACAATAATTGCATTTGTAGTTACAATTGTTTGTTAAAGCCCAGTTCACATTAAAAACACCTCCTAAGCTATTTATCTTAAGTAAATCAGGTTTCTTTATGTTTTTCTTAATTTCCATTACTACACCCCCCTCCCATTTTCTTATAAATTAAATTTAAGGTACTTTCAATTCCTGAAACTGTAAAATACAACATTGCATAAAATGCCACCCCTTTAACGCCTTTCATTTCATCAGTATTTACATTAAAAAAAAATAATGAAACACCAACAAAAATAGATATTCCAATGGTCGTTACTCTAGATAAATTCATATATGTCACCATATTTTATTTATAACCTAGTAGCAATTACGCTACTAGGAACTATATTCTACTACATATTACAAGAGCCGCTTATTGCCGCACCGAAACCACCAAGTCCAGCCCCAACTACGGCTCCACCTAACCCTCCGGACAGCCCTCCATTTAATGCACCTGTAATTGCGCCTCCAGCAACGGCTTGCGCACAGCCTTGGCTTGGCGAGTTTGCTTGTTGCTTAACTGCACTAGGAGAGGCCGGGTAACCACTGCTATTACCATCTCCGCCACCATAAACCATTGAAATTTCATCAACACTTAAATTATACATAAATTATTTCCTTATATTTAAATTACAGTAAAAGAGTACTGCGCTCATAAAAACTATCTTGTTAGCCAGCCTTTTTTCTTACCTAGAATCTCATCAGAATATCCAAGTAAGTTTGGTAGCCATGTAATAGACTCCAACAGGGCTGAATATATTGGTGCTTTGAACACCTGCCTATTTGATAAGTCACCATACAAATCAAAATCTCTGATATAAGACTTCACGAGTAAAAAGTAGATCATTATATTGGCAACCCCGAACACTATTGGAATCCAAATACCCATTACAATCATAAATCCAAATAAAATGATGCTAGAAGGAAATATGTATTGTGCTGCAGTCAATAGAAACCAAGGAGATGCACACAAACCCGCTATCCAATGTGTCTTCCAAGCTTCCATATAAGCTTCTACTCGCCCACGAGCCCAACGCCGACGTTGATTAAACAAACCCTTAGCATCAGTTGGGCACTGCGTAGTTGCCTTTGCTTTAGGAGCGTAACCTGTTCGATAGCCATTTGATATTGCCTTCCAACACCATGCGATGTCTTCGACTAACCACTCGCTCCAGCCTCCTAGTTTTTCCACTGCTGAAGCTCGGTGCGCGACAAATGCGCCTGCTAATACTGGAACACAGCCGAGTTTGTCTTGTGCGGCTCTTATCGCGCCATAAAAGCTAATATGTTCATAATGTTGCAATTTACCTATAAAACTGTCTTTATGATTTTCCGGCGTAATATAGCCACAAACAGCAGCATATTTATCATCAGACCAAAGTTTGGTAACCAGTTCATAGATACCGTTGGGCTCAATATAGGTATCGCTATCTACAACGACATACACCTCCCCAGTAGCGACTCCAAGTTCCAAGACATGATCTAAAGCAAAGCCTTTCCTCCCACCGTTGACCGCTCTTTCAACAATCTGAAAGTCGTGATTAGCTTTAGTGTTAGATATCCACTCTTTAACTCCAGTAATTACATTATTTGTCGAGCCATCATCAATAACAATAACCTGAATTCGGCTTGAATAGTCTTGTTCATTTAACTTGTTCAATGCACAGATTAAATGCTGTTCCTTTTCGTTATAAAAAGGCAAAAATACCGAAACTTTTGGGTCATCTCTATTTGTGGACTTTGACTTTCTGAACTTATAGCAAACGAACAAAACTAGTGTTGTTACAAACGACAATAAAGACGTAGAAATTAATATTACTTCTATAACATCAATCATGTTCATCTCACTTATGATAAATAATCGTTAATAAGCTGACTAACAGATTGATAGTCATAATTTGTATGCAAATGCCCCTGAAGCATGGTAAAGGATGAATATTTGACCCTTCGCAAAGGAAATCCTACAGACTTAACATCTAAACCGAGGGCTTTTGCTTCAGCGAGTACATCCTGACGAAAGTCTTCGTCATTAAAGCGAGTAATAAACCTTCGCTCTTCGTGTTTTAGGCGCTCTTTTAAAAGGCTCGCTTTATCAATATTCGATTGTGAGTGATCCTCAATACTTAACTCAAATAACAGAAACTTGTTCTCATATTCATCAAGTAACCTCGAAAAATCTGATGAATATTCTCTTATTTGATTTGGTGTCAGTTCGCCTTGCGAGTAGTGGTTAAGCGTGTCAATAAAGTTAACTAACCAGGACTCTATGAGCTCATGGTCATCCCATACGGCCCCGACACCATTTGCGAGTACATAGTTACCGAAATCAGGCACCGCTGTTATGGTGCCAAAATCTAAGAACCGACCATCAACCGAGATATTTGAGCTCGTTAAAGATCCGTGTGGGATGCCTTTCACTCTCGATGCAGCAATCTGGCAAGCGAGTCGATCAATCATTGTATTGAGGGCATCGCCAAGGGAAGTATTATGGTTTTCACCTAACATCAAATTAGAGAGATAGGGCGCCGCCTTTCTTATGCGATTGGCATCATTATCACGAAGGTAACGGTATCTTTCCTCTGGCCAAAAGAAGGTGCAACGCTCAAAATGGGCAGGGCGTACAGATACTTCCCTGATCGCTAAGGCGCAATGCTTGTTAGGTGTGTCATTTAAGTATCCAAACTTATGCTTTACGTTCGTTTTGATTATGGCGAGTGTTCTTATAGATCCATAAGGCAGGTGCTTGTTGCAGATTTCGCCCCAAATTGCTTCACTGATCGCTTCATCGATAAATAACTTACCGTGTGAATGGCTTTCAGACATATTTGCGGCTACTAACGGGTTACGCCCAATCCCTTTGATTTGAAAATGGCCATTTAATCCACACCTTGCGCTACCACCATTGCATATTTCATGTCGAGAACCGTATTGATCTGCCATAAACTGCTTTTTGTCGTTAGTAATAATTCTTGTTTTCTTGGCATATCCCTTAGAAACGTAACTAAAATTCTCGAGCAACTCATTTTTAATCGAGCCTTCATCAAGTTCGATTTCATACTCTTTAATGAGATCTTTATTGATCCAAACGACTTCACAGTCTTTTAGTTTGTAGGTATCAAATAAAACAAAGGATTCTTTAGGCAAATATTTGTCAACATAAGGAGTATTGTCTTTTCCAACACACTTATGTGTTTTTAGGAGTTCAGTAGCCATATATACTCCGTTTATTCGTTTTGATGACATTTCCTTTTTCATCTCGAATACAAACATTGATTTCATCTCTACTTATTTTTGTTGAGGAAACAACATGCTTATAAAGCTCTTTCAACTGACTTGATCTATTTTTTTCGACGAACCAGTCAACAATAATCAGGTTACTTCCCTCATTCCAATTCATTGGTTTAAGTGAGAATCTAGTCTGAGTCATATAATGAGACAGCGTTAAATCATCAACCCAAGCCCATATAACGTATCCCGTAAATCCAATGTCACTTGATAGCTTTAAGAACTTGTATTGCCTGTGAATTACTGCTGGTTTGATCCAATGCAGGAATGAAGCTAGGTTAAGTTCCCTGCGTTTGGCACATTTGGTCATTACCTCTAAAAACTGTCCTAGTTCATGAGTTACCTCTACCTTTGATAAAGGCCCATAAGGTAGCCCGGAAATTTGACTATTAGCTAAGGAAACAGAAGTTTTGTTCATTACAACCTACAGGGTAGTTTTATCTATTACTTCTTCTATTAAAAATTAGGAATAAAATAATCACACCTTTACTAGCATTTATCTTCGTGTCACAACGTAAAAAAAAGTGTTGATAAAATTAGTGATTTCACCGACATGCGAGACACGTATCGGTTATGTTGCGTAGTTCGATGTGTAGCGGTCAACTAGAATGGGCTTTGCTGCTCAAATCGACGGAACCAAATCAGGTAGCTATGATCTGATCGGCTACACCGATTAATCGACGTAGCGTCATGCCTAAACCTCGTTGCAAAACAACCAACTGGAAGCGGTACAACAAAGCACGAATCAACTCAGGCTCTCTGACCTTTTGGATTGATGGGGAAACGATAGCCAAGTGGAAGCAAATAAGGCAAACGAGTTGACCTACGCCGATTCAGCGACTTAACCATTACTACTGCTTTGTTGCGTAAATCGAGTGATCGCAATCGCCCATATACGCAACTTTCCTATAAAAGCTAATGTGATTTAGCTTGGCTAAATTGCATGGTGAAGCTAATAATTAGCAAGGGGCTCCGAACTGAAGGGCTAGAATTCAGCTAAAACCGATTATTCTACTTGCACTTGAGTGTAATCACGAATATTTACATTGCGAATAGTGTAAAAATGTAATTCGCCAATGGGCAAAAAATACTTTCCCGCCTCAAAAGCCTTGAGCTGAGTATTGCACTCGCTCATAAAGTCATTCAAAAAGAGACGCGCGTACATCTCATTGCTTTGTATGTGACTGTAATCTATTGCCGTAATTTTGTTTTAAAAATCATATGTAGTATGGCCAAAAGTTTGCAGACCAAAACTGCGGTTACGTTGCAACTTGTCGGAATATGTTAGCAAATGGATTTCTTATTGCGTGTCAGGTTCACTAATAGGCGTTAGATTCACTCTAAAAGCTTGATCTCTTAAATGCGATACGTCATTTTAATAAGTTGATTAAATGGAATTTTTTACAGGCAATTGACAGAATGGACACTACCCAAAATGGCAAACTGGATTTTCACGATCATCTGAAAACGAATATCGAGTCTTCAGCCGCTATAAACCAAATCATCAGTCATGAGACGCTCAGGATCAGAGCCTCTTGCAATCGTGTTGCTGAAGAGCTTGAACGTGAACTGTATATCTGGAACAGTCAATCTGGCCTTCAGCATTTTCATAACGGCGAATTGAATGAGATAGATGATCATGAAGAGCCCCATGAAGTTCTTAACTGGCTGTTAGAGCACAGCCAAGAGGTCGAGCGGAAAGGCTTCATTTTGCTACTTGAAGATTTTCACCCATTTTTAACATCTGATAATCACAGACTTATTGGCAGGCTGCGAGCTTTTGCCGTTGCCGTTGCGGGGCGGGAAATCTCTGGCTGCTCCATAGTACTGTCACAACCAATAGCGTTGCTGCCGCCAGAATTAGATAAAGAAACTCAGATCCTCGAAATGCCACTACCGGATACAGGCGATCTACACAAAATTCTTGAGCAGGCTAAACAGCGCTACGACATTGATGAGCGTGATTATAACCCTACACCGAACCTTCTTGAATCTGCACTGGGCTTATCGACCAGTGAAGCGCAGCTAGCCTTTTCCAAAGCCGCTTGTCAGTTTCAGCGCCTGACAGAATCCGAAATTCCATTTATCGTCAAAGAGAAAGAACAAGTCATCCGAAAAAGTGGTCACTTGGAGTATTTTCACCCTAAAGCCACACTGAACGATATTGGTGGCCTCAATAATCTCAAGGCTTGGCTAGGTCGTCGCCAACAGGCGTTTAGCGAACACGCAAGAGAATTTGGGCTAGAAACACCTAGAGGTGTTCTGCTTCTCGGTCTGCCTGGAACGGGCAAAAGCCTAGCGGCTAAAGCGGTTGCCAATGCATGGCAGCTCCCACTGCTGCGACTCGATATGGGGAAAATATACGGTGGGATAGTCGGGCAGTCTGAAGAAAATATTCGCTCGGCGCTACATATGGCCGAAGCTCTGTCACCCAGCATTCTATGGGTAGATGAGATTGAAAAAGGCATGTCGGGAATGCAAAGCTCCGGATCAACCGACGGTGGAACGACATCTCGCGTATTGGGTACCTTTCTTACGTGGATGCAGGAAAAAGAAAAACCTGTTTTTGTCGTGGCGACGGCAAACCATATAGCACAACTCCCTCCAGAGCTTCTGAGAAAAGGCCGGGTTGATGAAATCTTTTTTGTTGATCTGCCAGTGCATGCTGACAGAAAAGACATTATCTCGATTCATCTACAACGACGAAATAGACGTGATGACTTTACGGATGAAGAGCTGAACCAACTTGCCACAGAGAGTAAAGGTTTTACCGGCGCAGAGCTCGAAGAAGCAATTAAAGAAGCGATGTTTATCGCCTTTGATGATGGCCACCCACTCAATAAAGAAGACATTAGCCGTGCTATTGAGTTAACGACGCCTCTGTCACAAACCATGGAAGAGATGATCCACCAAACACGTGCGTGGGCAAAAGGTCGAGCTGTCCCTGCAAGCAGCGCGGAGCCGGAGGCTATGGAGAAAACATCCAGCAAAAAACCTCGTCTGAAACAAGAGGGTGAAAATCCTTTCATTGATTGAGTGTAAAATATGGAAAATCCGTTTTTTACTGCCCTTGCGGGCAATGGCGTTGATTCGCAAACTTTGGCCGATCAGACTCAGAAAGTTCTTATGCCTTTTCGACATTATCTCAACAACAGTATTGAGGCGCTAAAGAACAAAGAAGTCAGTTGTGAATGGAAACCTGTCGCCAATAAACGCTACCAGCTTCGACCGGACAAACGTATCTGGCAATTCATGCCGATATGCGAGATTGAGGTTGCCGCTGGAAAGGAACACTATTACCAGATCCTGTCGGTTGATGGTGAGCTACCTGACACAAATTTTTTCCCTGATGAAGACGACCCTATTTGGCAAGGGAAAGGCAAGGGTAGGCGCAAGACTAGCATACCCGATGGTGGTTATAATGACCTTGATTATCAACTTTATTTGCCTGATCTTGAGTTAGATGATGAACCAATTTCATGGAGCGGTTACCACCTCGAACTACGGCCTTTAGCAGTGCAACTGGATCGGTTGGATTCGGTTCATATTGACGGTCAAGAGTGCAAAGTCACCCATCAGATTAATAATCAACTCATGCTACAAGGGCATGTTAAAGCGGACAGTAAACTTTCTATCAAGGGTCAAGACACCTCTTTCTTGTTGCAGAAAGGATTGGATGAATCCGGCCTGAAACAATGGCAAGCCAAGACAGAAAACAATGGCTGGTTGCTATTTTCTGAGTCACCTCCACAACTAGATGGCCATAAACTGGAAGATGTGACCGACAAGCGACTTGCTGAGCTCAGTTGTGGTCACTTTCAGTTGCATGGGCACCCTTTGCAAAGTGATCAGTGGGAGCTGCGGATAGAGGGTACACAAAAAGCGAAAAGCCTGATACTTGAAAGTCATATCAATAAAGTACTAAAGGATTCTGGCTCACTTACCTGCAATGCATTTCCCGCACTAAACTGGCAACTGGAAAAAACCTCAGTCGAAGAAAAATGGATTCAGCTTATAGAAAAAAACAATGGCGACGACACTGGAAAATCCGATCTGGATTACTTCTTTGGTGATAACCAGAACATCAAGATACTGGATTCGACTCAGCGTAAGTTTGACGATGGCTTTCGTGTCCTCAAAGCTCGTCCTGATGAACGTCAAATACTTCTGGCTAGAAATATCAAAGGGAAGAGAAACTCGCTTAGTGAGTACCCATCTCAACAAGGGAAATCCTGCGAGATCCGAGTGAGTGTGGATACGAGTCAGTTGATGCGTCAGAAAGATGCTATCAACCAGCTGATGAGTAGACCCTCTGCAGGTCATTGGCCGCTGATCCAGATGTTGCAGACACGCAAGCAAACGCGTTGGCCAGAGGTAACCGCAGCTCAGCTCCCTGAATCAAGTTGGACGGTACTCACAGATCCAAACTTTGATGGCTGTGATCGCCAGCGAGAGTTTGTTCTCAAGGCCTTGGCAAACAGAGATTTCACTATTCTTGATGGCCCTCCAGGGACGGGGAAAACCACCACAATTCTAGAGTTAATTATGCAGTTGGTGCAACAAGGCAAACGTATTCTGTTATCGGCCTCGACTCATGCTGCGATAAACAATGTTCTAGAACGTATCAAAGAAAATGCGGCACTCTCAGCAAAAATCTTTCCCTTACGTATCGGTGATGAAAACAACGCCATTGGCGTTGAGGAATTCCAGTTCGATAACCTGCTAAATGAACTTCAACAAGTTCAGGGCTGTGAACAACTGAGTAAGCAGTTAATGGTGGACTCTTCCAATCTGGTCTGCGGTACCACCATCGGCATTTTGAGACTTTTTAACGAACGCGATATCTCTCTGGAGACCGGCGAACCGCCGTTTGATGTGATGATCATCGATGAATGCAGTAAAACCACCTTTCAAGAGTTTCTTGTTCCTGCACGCTTTGCCAAACGCTGGGTATTGGTAGGTGACGTGCGCCAGTTATCGCCTTTTACCGACCGAGAGCAAATCGTTGCCAATCTCGATAATCTGATGCTCGTCCCGCCAAAAGGCAAAGCTCCAAGTCAGAACCTTGCTGCTGCAGTTCAGCAAGCGTGTTTTTTATTAGAAGAACTACGTGGAGATCACGACGCTCCCTACTCCCAGCCAATGCTGGTACCTGTAACACGTGATGTCGCCAACGCTTTGGCTGCAGAAATTCGAACACGCGCTTCAATACAATCCATGGCTAACGGTATGGACAAGTTACAGGTCATAATGGACAACGCCTGTCGTGACGGTAACCTGTACTGTTTTGGCTTACGTCAGGTTCAACAAAGCCCTGAACTGCTTTATCACTACAATGTGTATTTTGTCGAAGAAAGCTGTTTGGGAGCTCTGTCTCACTGGGTTCCGAATGATATGTTGATCCTGCATCCGGATTGGAGTCGTACATCGCAGGCAGCGCAGCATCGGCGGTTAGGGACTTCGACCAAGCGGTTCAAGGTTAAAACAACAGATTATACTGACACCAAGATAATCCATAACGAGTTATTCGAGCGTCTCGATAGCACCAAATGGTCTGAAGAGGTGTGCTGGCGTCTGGAGCGAGAGTATTGGCTGCGGTTATCCGCCAATCGAAACAGGAAAACGGGTTATCTACGCGATACGCTAGAACGCCTGTTTCCAAAGTCTGTATCGGCTGATGGCCGGATCCACGTACTTAAAAACATCGCTTTTCCATCCATTTTGGAGGCACTTTCTGGGGATGGACTGGTAAAACGCAAACACGATGAGCCAACGACATTGAACCAGGGTTTTGATTCGGCTGAGAAACGTCAACGTTATACGACACTAACCTTTCAACACCGTATGCATCCGGATATTTCGGCATTCCCTCGACAGCAATTTTATCCAAAAGGTGTACTGGATGATGGCGGTAAAACGCGATCAGATCGAGCATGGAACTATCAGAAGTACCATTCCCGTAATATCTGGCTGGATGTCCGTGGAACCACTTTGCGGGGCAACAGTAACAAACAAGAAATACAAGGCTTGATTCGCGAGTTGCAGGATTTCTGCACTTGGGCGGAAAGTAATAGTAAAAACAAAAAAGGTGAGCCCTTTGATGTGGCGATTCTAACTTTCTACAAAGGCCAAGAAAAAGCCTTAAGGGAAGCTTTGCAAAATTTGCCAGGTAACGCCAAACGATACGCAAGATTTAACGTCAAGGGCATATCGATAAAGCTGGCCACGGTGGATTATTTCCAGGGCCAAGAAGCGGATGTGGTCTTTCTGTCAATGGTGAACACACATCGTGATGGCTTTATGGACTCACCGAATCGTCTTAATGTTTCCATTACCCGCGCCCGTTACCAGCTTGTGATTGTAGGCCACCATGAATATTTCTCTCAGCGTTCGCGAACGCCGGAGTTAAATAATCTCGCTAAATCCTGTCATGTTATCGCGCCAAGCACCCAAAGTCACTCTAGCAAAAATGCTGACAAGAAACGGAAGTCTCGTCGATGAAGAATCAATCAAGAAACAAACACTCCCGCCAGAATCAGTCGGAGAAAGGGGCTAACCGTCGCACGGCATCTGTTAAAAACCTCGACGGCAATACAGGCTCACTGGCATTAACACTCAGCAGAACCGTCAGTCTTAAACGCTATCCCGTGATTGCTAAAGTCACTTTCCTGCGAGAGCGGCCAGACCTTCAGACCTTATTAAATGCTATTTTGCATAACCCAACAGATATGCCCCCCCGATTGAAAGCCTATCTCAAACAAGAAGCATTATGGGATCCGTCAGGAATCACTGAAAAGGGTCAACGCGTCATTGATACTGGCCTGTTCGAAGCCAAAGAACGTGGCCTATATCATATCTGGTACACAAACAACGACCGGTTGCTGGGAACTCGCCCAGTGATGATGCAAAGGGATACCGCAATTTTTGAGCCGAGTAAGGCAAGCTGGAAGAAAGGGGTTGATGCCGCTCGGTCAGAATTCCGAGTCGATCAGCTTTTGCAGCTGAATGTACTTGAAGAGTCCTTTGCCGATCGCAACCGATCTGCATTGAAAAGTATTACCTTACCCTTGTCCTCACTAGAGCCTGAAGTGATTTGTTCATCTGAAAAATCAGCAGAGATTGAGCTTATATGGCAGTTGGGGATATCGAATTCAACGGTCAATTTGAAAGGTTCGTTGGATATGTTGTGTTTTCAAGCCCAAAATGGCTATCACAAATCCAGCCCTCGTCCAGAAGTTCTTGAACTCTCCATTAATGATTTTGGTGATCGTATCAATGATGTCATGATGGCTGTTGCCAGTGAGTTTAATGGCCAGTGGCAGCCAGAAAAACAATGTCTGACGGCTCCGCTAAATCAAATTGACCACGATCCCGCCGCGGTAGAGAAATTTCAGATTAACCGTTTTAGTTGTTCGAACCTCAACACGAGTATGGATGTGTTCCGCTCTATCCAAGCCACGTACATTCCGGTTCAACCTGTTGATCAAAACGATGCTGAAGATTGGCATCGCTTCTGGCTGCAAGAGTTTTACCGTAAACAATATCACTCATCAGAAACTGCCCGAAAACAACAATCTGAATGGCTGAATAACACGGCCTTGAATGATTTCGAGTTGCCATTAAAAGAACATCACTCTTTGTTATCTGAGCTAAAAAGAGAAACTCAACCAGAAGCTTACTGGCATATTGCTACCATGGCGGATTTGACTCCATCTAGCAGCAGCAAGTTACGCATGCCAATCAGTTTGGTCAATGGTGATACGCTAGACATCAACATGTTGCTGCAAAAATTGACGAATGAGGGGCCTATCTATCAAGTCATTTACTCTGATCGCTATGTTCATACACCACGTCACAGTCGTAACTTAAAGTCCATTGCCGATTGCCTAATACACGCTGACGGCTTGCTCCTGACCCTAGACAAGCCGCATGGAAAAATAGCAAAACTGCCTACTAATTGGTCTCACGAAACCTTGCGTAAGGAAAGTGACAACCACGGGAGGTACTGGATTTTGATTGGTAGCAAGCAGACTTGGTGTTGGGAATGCAGCAGCGGATTGGATTTTATTCGTGATATTGACTCGACTTTCTACGTTGATGGCTCCCCAACTTTCACCCCGAAAGAAATCACTGAACTCCCTCAATATCTCCAACATCAGATTAGTCATGTACACAGTATGAGAAAAAACATCGCAGCGGAGGCTCTCTAATGACACGGATCGCACCTCGTCATGAACACTTCACGACGACCTATCACCACGAGCAGCTACCCGCTTTGTTCAAAAAGCAGTATTCCGATGCTGATATCAGTGAAAGTTTACCTCAGCATGATTCCGGCCATTTAAACGCTTTAGTATCAAACTCGCGCCAAACCGTCTTGATTGCCAGTGAACAGCTGAAAGAAGAGTCTCTGATTCAGTCTATTAAAGCGCAAGCAGACAAAGGCATTCGTGTTTACCTGTTATTAGGTGCCAAAGCGATGAACAAAGCAGCAATTGATGCCCTATCCGGCCGCTGCCTCATTCGCACTGGCGTTCAACAACAAGGGGCATTGATACTAGTCGATCACGCCACCACCGACGCGCAAGGCCTTCTGTTAATGTCGCATTCGCCTTTGGTGACGAAAAGTGAATATGCCTGGGGTATTCAACTGGAGTTGCCGCAAATCGAGGACAGTTTTCGTAGTTTCTGTAAGTTGTTTTGGCAATCCAGCAGCGAAGAATATCTGCATCAAAACCAACCTAAATCCAGTGTTCAACATCCTGATGGAGCGGTTTTGACAAACCACTCTCATCACTTGGGTGGAACATTAAAAGATTGTCTGAGCGATACGCTGGATCAGTTGCGTGCCGCGACTCACTCTGGGTTTGGCGCTGATGGCGATAACTGGCGCTTACTATTGGATAGCCAGTCAAATCAAATAGCAACGTTGGCACGCCATGGTGTTGCGTTGACCAACAAGCCTCTTCCATCCCTGTTGTTGTCAAGCGATGGCCACTGGCTTTTGCCCGATGAAACCGACTTTGCCGTTACCAACTGGTGCCTAAAGTTATCAGTAACTCAAAGCGAAAAGCTCGAGCAAGCTTACGATCAGGCATTTGAAGACGCCGCCTGGCAGTATCAAGATGAAACGGCAATCGGTGAGTTTGCCTCTCAACAGCGATTGCGCTTTGCCGCACACCCCGAGCTCGAATGCATCGTTGAGGATAATCGTGAAATCGAACTTGATGCTATCCATACCCAAAGCATAGATAGCTTTTTGAATGACGATGCCAATGCACTCGCATCAGAATTTACAGCGTGGAAATATGAGCAATTAGCCCATGCAATTCACTACAACGTGCTGATACATCCACCCTACTGTCCGAATGAGGCAAAGCCAGATAACTTGTATAAGTTATGGGAAAATACCGAAAGAGACTGGCAGAAGCGACTGGATGATTTACTCAATGAACAGTCAAACATTGATCAACAGCAAGCCCGCATCTCAGATAAATTGAAAGGTTTCATCAAGGGTTTCTTACTAGGACAAGGGCAATCTACCAAAGGGCTGAATCGAGAAATCGACACCCTTAAGGCTTGGTCTGTCATTACCGCGACACCAGCAGAGCGGACAGAATATCGTCAACGTCTAACAACCTTAGCATTGAATATTCGTAAGCGAGGGACTGATACCGCCCGGAATATGGATATGGCCGAACAAAATCAGCGCTGGGAGCAACAGCGATCCAATCTTCAGCAAGATGTTGATAATAACACTGACCAGTTGAACGAGAAAACTGCTGAGCTTAAACAGTTGAAAGACAATGAGTCAGAAGCCCGCGGCCGCGTTACCGAAGAATTTCACTCGAACTGGGTATCCGAAACAGAGAAATTGACTGACCAACAACTGGATTCGGTTCAGATAGGTGGTTTAACGCTCGAACAGTTTATGCCAGATACACTGCCCGCACTCCCCGAGCCAAGCCCCAAAAATGCGGATCAGGAAACAAAGCAAGCAAATCAGCAAGCGATCAATCAAGCACAAGCAGACAGGGAAAAAATCCACCAAGCAGCCCAACAAGGTTGGCGCGAAGCCAAACGTCTGTCGATTCGTAATATGACGCTTGATCAGGCAAACCATTGGAAAGCATCGATTAAAGATAAGATTTGGAGAAAGCACTATAAAAACTTTGAGCGCTGCATAGCGACTTATGAACAGGGCCTTAACAAAGTCGAACGTGAGATTCAGGCGGCGACAAAGGCTTTAGATAATATCAAAGCGGAACAAGGCCATTCAAAAAAAGCGCTCGATGAGCATGGCTCATCGTTTGTGTATAAATCTAAACAAGCAACCGATGCCTTTGCCAAACAACTAGGACTTTCCGAGAGTAAATCAGGAGACAGTGAATTTCAATGGCCATCTGATGAGCTACCAACCAATGGTACAGAACTGCGCGAACACCAACAGAAACGGTATCTAGTGGTCTTTGAGTACCACCAGATTGATCAAGCTAAGTTAGACGCTCAACGTTTAAACGCTGAAATTGTGTGTCACAAGGAGAGTGAACATGCCTGAACAGAAGATCACCCTGCTCATTGATGAAGAGGGGGCTATTACAGCCAAAACCAGTGGCTTTAAAGGCGAAAGTTGCCTCGAAGCCCTAGATGATTTGTTGGATCTGGAGAGTAATGTTAGCAGTGTCAAAAAGACAGATGAGTATCACCAGCGACAGACTTTAGTCCAGCGCAATAAGCTTGAAGTAAAGCGGAGATAACCGATGAGTGCAGTGATTAAAACCACAACCCCTTTTGTCATGGAGGAGATTTTATTTCAGGCTTTGGAGTCGATTGGAGCAGAGCCGGTTAAAATTAATCAACAGAATATCGCGCAAACCCACCATAGTGGCGGCTTGGTTATCGGTGATATTCTGACCAACCGTTCAGACTATTATGGGAGACAACATTTCCGGCAAGAAAATGGAAAGTGGCTTTTACGCCACGACTCAAGTGAGATGAACGGGCGAGTGGAAAATTTAAACAATAGTCACTACAAACCTGTTCGTAACTTCCTGCATGAACTTTCATCTTGTTATTTAAAATATTACGAGCAGCACCTAGAAAAAGTTGCCGAGCAAGAACGTATCCGCCTAGAAGAAGAGCGTAAAGCTCGGGTAGAAGCAACGAAACGAAAGGCGATTGAAAAAGCCAAAGCACAGGGCTACTCAGTCAAAGAAACGCTCAAAGGAAATCAAATCCAGTTGGTTTTGGTGCGGACGGTTTGAATGATGGCGGTAAATTACGGCGAATATTTTAATCTGGCTCATGTGGAGCCATTGTCACATATCTATGGCCCTGGTCAGCGTTTTGTTGTTTGGCTACAGGGCTGCCGATTGGCCTGCCCAGGATGCTGGAATACCGACATGTGGTCGTTTTCGTTTAAAGAAAAAGTGCACAGAACTGCATTACTACAACAGATCCTGTCTGAGACAGAGATTCAAGGCGTCACTTTTCTTGGCGGCGAGCCGCTACATCAATCAGAAAACCTCTGGTGGTTAATGGAGCAAATCAGGCAACACTCTGATTTGACCATATTTTTGTTTACTGGTTATGAAGAAGAAGAGCTGACCGAGCAAGGAAACATGCACAAAATTGAGTCGCTATGTGATATCGCGGCCATAGGGCGCTTTGATATTAACCAGAGAAATATCCAACAGCAATGGATAGGCTCAGATAACCAAAAATTACTCTACCCATTGAATTCACGGGAGCAACAGAATCAACAACTTCAAAATGAGGTTGAGATCATTATCTGCGAGGATGAAAGTATCAGAGTGTTAGGATTTCCTGATCACAACCTGAGTCTGATTTTTGGAGGGTAGAAATGGCGTGCTCGACATCCTCTACTAGAAGTATCAAGTAAATTGACGAAACAACTAGTTTCGCTATTGTTCGAGACCTTCTTACACAATTGGGCAACAGATTGTTGCCCAAATAAATCTCATCATGATTATGTGCGTACACAATGTGTCTGGGGCATAAATGGGCTATACAAGCATTACGCAACCTAACCAAACGCAGATATAACACGTTGCTTGAACGCTTGAAGTGAGAGTTCATCGGAATGTTTGCCATCTTGCTTCGACAATAAATCGCTACTACCTGCTTTCCAAGCGACAATGCCTGTTGGATCATTTTCGCTAGCTGCATTACCGGTGACCAAGTTAAACACCGACTCGTCAGCGCCTGTACTTGCGCTAACCTCTCGCTCCATCCATACACACGCCTCTGGAATATCCTGCTCGATACGTTCCGCAAACTCTATCAAGCTTTGCTCTGCAAACGTGAACAACCAAGCCTCTTGCGGTGCAGCACTATTAACGCGTAGCACTCGGCCAAGCACTTGCCTAAAATACAATTCCGTCTTTACTGCACTTAAATGGCAACAAACCTGAAGTCTTGGAATATCGGTACCTTCGCTGATCATCCCGACACTGACGATCCACTGCTGATTGCTATTTCTAAATCGCTCAATTTCCGCTAATGGCTGCTCGTGCTTGTAAGTGACGATTGCTGTAGATTGCCCAAACTTATTGGTGAGTAGCTGCTTTATATGTAAGGCATGCTCAACTGACGCTGCAACAACAAGACCTGCTGCGTTTGGAGTTTGCGATCTCAAATGCTCTAGCTTCTCACAGGCTAATCTCAGCAAGTATTCCATCGCATCATGATTGTGGATGACATGCAGGTATGAATTACCTGTTCGCTTCAACATTTCTGCGATAGAAGTAAATGATTGAGAGGTCTCTTTACCAACCACCGACAGTTGATTGCTATCAACCAGTACAATTTTTGGAGAGCGGCATACATTGTCGGCAACAGCTTGTTTTAAAGAGTATTGATAATCTACACGCAAGGTTCCAAGATCATTGGTGTAATCAGCCATTGCGATCGGTAAGGTATCGGATCGCCATGGAGTACCTGATAATGCGAGGGTGTAAGATGCTAGGTTTTGGATTTTCGCTAGAACTTGTTTGCCCCATACGTTCCCGCACCGGTTTCTGAGCCTGCGCAATGATGAATCTCATCAAAAATAGCGAATACTCGATAACGCTTAAGAGCATGCAAGAATTCATCATCAACAAACTGCAGTGATTGGTAGGTCATTGATTGACCTACCGAACCCAATGTGCCACTAAAAGGTCGCTGTAATATTGCTGAAAAGGTTGTTTTCATCCCATCCGATATAGTCCGTGAAGGAGAAAAGCAAAGAACGAGGTCAACAAAATTCAGTTCCAGAAGCCTTGATGCTATGGTAGCAGCAAGCACTGTTTTACCTGCTCCTGGCGTTGCCTGACAGAAGAAATGGCTTTCTCCACTGAGGTATTTATTGATGGCCGCTGTTGCGCATTCTTGTTGCCACCCCCTCAACATGCCTTTTGCTCACTCGCGATCGTATCAAGGACCGTCGTCAACACATTCACCTTACCTAACAACTGTGCAGAGCGCTCTCTGGCTTGATTCAGCAACAGAGCAAGTTTAGGCTCAAGCTCAGGAAAGCGTTGAATTAATGACTGGTATTCTCCCACTTCACCAAGTGCAATCTCCAACTCGCCACGCGACTCATTCCGCTCACTGGCTAATACCGACCAAGTGAGTACTTCTGCCTCAATTACCTCGACAGACGTAGGTTTAGGTGCAAACTCATAAACATGTAACAACTCCGTTTGAAAATAGCGCTTGTTGGCTCGTGAGCCTTCAACTCTCAACCAATTGTTACGTTCAAAGCGCAGCAATTGACGATAGAGCCGCAAACGCAGATTCGCTAAATCACAAGTTTGCTCAACATAAGGCAAGGATGCATCCCGTAATTCGACGACTGAAAAGCCATCCATTCTTTTTTCAATCAATAGCTTGTGCATTAACGCATCAATTTTTCTAGATCGTCTCATTGGTAACTCAAACAACTACTAAAACTAAGGATTGCTTAGTATGCGCAAATCAGTAAAACTAAGAAAATCTTAGTTAGATAAAGACTACCAGTATGATGACTACGTGCCATTCCAAAACCCATTTCCACAGCGCCTCAGAGAGGCCCGTAAGCAAGCGAACTTGTCCCAAAAAGCCTTGGGTGTCTGTATAGGCATGGATGAAAGTACGGCGAGTGCGAGAATGAACCAATACGAGAAAGGAAGACACACGCCAGATGTGCGAACGTTGAAGCTCATCGCTGATGCGCTTGATGTGCCACTGAATTACTTTTTTTGTGAAGATGAGGCGTCAGCAGAGTTAGCAATTGCAATCTCTAAACTCTCTGCCGACCAGAAGAAGAAAATTGCCGAGATTATCGCCAGTCTTCCTTCTGAAGAATGACGATGCACATTAATTGGACCTTCGTAACATTTATTTCAGACTGTCACAAAAGTAAGCCGACCGAAACTTTTGGACATATATGGACGCCCCTGTGATTGCAAGAACTGATTAGGTTCGGCTCGCTGACATATATCCGACGTCTCTATGAGCTTTTACTGCTCGCGCCATGATGTAATCTGCTCTCTACTTCCTTTACATTTCCACGGCATCAGTAATGCCTTGTCCAAAACTAGGTTTTCGCAGAGACGTTGACCGTTAGTTCATCAATACTTGCAAACTCGGGTACTGCTGTTTAACTGTAGAAAATTCTATATATTAACTGTTACGCAAAGGCTTTATTCACATTGAACTGTTCACCTGAGCTTAGAAGATGCCATCCAATTCGACATAGCTTATTAGCCAAGGCGACAACAGCTTTGACTTTGCCTCTTCTGGCAATAAGCTCCCGTAACCACATTCCCATCTTATCCTGACGTTTATCTGCATACCGAACAACCGCTCGTGCGCCATGCAAGATTAGCGTTCGTAGCTGTTTATTGCCGTTTTTGGTAATACCTTTCAGGCAGGATTTACCTCCTGAGCTATGCTGCTTAGGGACTAAACCACACCAAGCAGAAAACTGACGGCCATTAGTGAATTGTTTTCCGGTACCGAGTTCACTGATTAATGCAGAGCTGATAATGGGGCCAAATCCCGGTACTTCTTGTAATGCCTTAAAACGGTGGTTGGTTTTACACAGCTCAATTAGGTCGTGTTCTACTTGCTGAATATCTCGATTTAACTGCCTAAGCTCATCGTAGTTTTCAATCAATAGACGTCTCATAATATGGGATAGCTGATTACTCGCATCTTCAATAGCTAATGGTAAAAGTTCTTGAAACTTAGTCACATGCTTAGGAAATATCACTCCGTATTCAGCGGCCATAGCACGAGATTGATTAACTAAAGCAATGCGATTATCGACGAGGCGTTGACGGACATTTCGCAATGCTTTGATATCTTGCTGCTCAATAGTTTTTACTTGTACTGGGTGAACGTCTGGTCGTTGGGAAGCTTCGCATATTGCTCTTGCATCATTAGCATCGTTCTTCTGATGCCCCACAAACGGTTTAACGAATTGAGCTGGTATTAGCATAACTTCAAACCCGTGCTGCTTCATTTGCCGAGCCCAGTGGTGGGATGATGCACAAGCTTCCATTGCGATGAGAGTGTTCTCTGGAAGCTGAGTCAGCTTAGTCATCAAATCGCTTCTGGTGATCTTTCTGTTCCATGCCACCTTGTTATCATGAAGTAGAACACAAACCTGAAAGACGGATTTGGCAATCGATACCAACAACTTTAATGTTCATGATGGATGCTCCTTCGTAATTAAGTGCTAACACCTTAATTCTGGCTCATCGAAGCCGTTAATGGGGGCGTCCATCACATCATTTCCGAGCTAGCTAAAATAGCTAGCTCAGTGACTAAGAAAAATTTCTTCTAGGTCGTCATAATTAGGCAGGTCATTCACAGTTGTCTGCTTAGGGTTTTCTACTCATGATGATGACTTATTTCACTTCAAGGTACTGATTAAAAAATGAAATTATCGGCTGATAACCACCCGACACTTCAATGATATAAGCAATAGCAATATGCTCATTGGTATCAATGTCAGCACAGTAACCTTTACTGTTGAAGCCGGAATAGTTTGAGCTGGATATATAACGCGAATTCCTGCCCGTTTTAATGGATACGTTATCGATCTGCTGTACTCGGTGATCCATCTCTTTTTTATGCTTTGGATGCACGCAAACAGTTAATCTAGCGTCTTTGAGTCCGGTCTTCCTGCTGATGTAAGCTAAAATAGCTCCATCTGAACTCACGGCAAGTTCTTTCGACGTGCGAGACTTGTTGGGGTTAGTATCCAAACCCATCTCAGCCAACAAGGCCCTTAACTGTTGCTCCACATCGTCTCGTATAAATTTGTCAATTGGTGAGCGCAGATCGCTAGCTTGCACATCCTTACTTAAAGTTCGCATGGATTTTTTACTCCCACTGGCCACCGAGCTAATTCGTTTGCTTGACGAATGCTGACTAGGGTCAACCATCGGGTGGATTGGTCGGTCACCACGTGGCAATTTAACACCTAGATCTGTTAATTGCTGGAATAACTCCGATTTCATCTCATTCAATATCTTACTATTGGTTTTGCTCGACAAGCTTTCTTTACTTTTATTTTCCATGAAATAAGCCAATCGTTCAGCGTTCGCGCCCGAGGGGTGAGGCAGCCCCTTCAAAATTTGCTCGGACTTAATGAAACCTTGCTGGGCTAGGTATGCAAGGATGTCACTAGTTCCTTTGCCGAGCGGAATAAACAATACGTCATCAGGAAGGCGCTGACACTCACTAGCTAAGTACGTGTCGACCATCTGTTTTAAGATAGGATTTGTAAGTCCCTGCTTGGCTGAGCTGATGGGTTCACCATTCACCAAGACTGGATAACGAAATACAGATGTACTGTGCAGTAAATGCTGATCTGTTGAAAACAGTTGACTTGCGGATTCTAGCCCCCAATGGGTATTCAATCCTAGGTAGTCCAAAAGGTTTATCAAGTTACTACGAAGCGCGCCAGAAAAGCTGGCTGTATCTTTTACTTTCTCTAGGATGATCGATGAAGTCTCGCCATTATTTATCAATTCACTGGCGCACAAATTCGCATTTTCTGCTTGGGTCTTTCCGGGAGAGATTCCAACGATGCAGATTTTGGCTCTCGGTTTTATAGCATCAAAAGGGGAATAATAAACGTCTATCGTACCATCACTCATCATTCTCAACTCAGGAGTGAAAGGTTGATTTTTTACATAGTTTGACAAGCATGATTTGAATCTTTCAAAGTTGCATTCCATAAATTCCCTACTTAGTTTCGTTTAATCTTTCCGCTAAAATAATAGCCACATGTGATCATAGAATTACCATCAACGCTGATGACTAGATAAGGGGGATTCTTTGCACTGAGCTTATCTATTAAGCGTCTAATAACTTTCAGTTTTCGCTTTTTAGTTCTTTGGGGATATTCATCTGAACTCCGCAGGTAAATCAAAACTTCTTTGAGCGCGTTCAGCCATCGGCTTTTCTCTTTGTTCGAGATCGCACATAGAGAAGTACCTCCTTTTTGATAAAAGTGTCGGCCTATAGAAGACAAAACATTAATTTCATCTTCACAAATTCCTCGCTGGGCGGATCTGAGTTTTGCATGTTCAGTTAAATTCATCATATGCTCCTATTTCAGTCCTAAGGCTTTTAAAATAAGCGAAGCATCTTTTGAGACTTGTTTCGTTGGCACATGTTGTTTTGAATTAGCCATAAGTCCTCCCTGTCTGTATTGGCTTTAGTTGCGGTTTAGTCGACTTAGCCATCTCATCGCTTCTTCGCGAGTTACGTAGGTAAACCTTCCTTCCTTTATAACTGAAAGTCGGCGGTGCTCTGGCGTAGAAGGTGAAGCTAGGTTCCTTACCGCGCGTTCAGTTTGATAGCCACCGAGCAGTGTTAATTCACGGAAACTGAAGTGTTCAAGATGAAGACCAAGACTCTCAATATGGTCATACGGCAGACTCAACTTAAAGTCTCCAGATATACCATGATAGTAATCAGGTAAACCGCCAAAAATCATTTTTAGATTTGCAATGAATGTTATGAAAAATCGATTAATTTTATCTGCTGAATATCCTGTCTCCAAAACACCAATGCGAAGAAGGGACTCATAAGCCAAGCAAGGTGATAGTGTTTCAGCATAAAACATGTGTAAATCGCAATTACAATCAACAAAATGTTCATCCAAATATTTCTTCTTGTTTTTCGTAACAAAACAAAACTCATAAACCTCTCTAAGCTTCCAAAGTAAATGTGATGCGTATTTCGGTGATTGCGAACGCTCGTTTCGGTTTATTCCGATCACTTGATCCTGCCGTTTTTCTCTCTACCTATTTTTACTCTAAGTGATCGGATTGCGCCAATTTTCTCATCGACTCACCTCCCAGTTCTATTCGATGACTATTGTGTACCAGCCGATCCATTAGAGCGTCTGCGACTGTGGCGTTTCCGATCATGTTGTACCATTCCTTTACTGGTAATTGACTGATGACGATTGTGCTGCTGTTTTGGTAACGGTCTTCAAGCACTTCTAACAAGTGACCTGCATGTTCTTGGGTCAGTTTTTCCATCCCCCAGTCATCAAGGATCAGTAAGGCTTTTTTCGCCAGCGATTGGAGTTGTTTTTGATAGCTACCATCCAGACGACCTGCGGTCAGGTCATCAAGCAAGCGAGTTAATCGGTAGTATCTGACCGTGTGTTGTTGGTCGCAGGCACTGGTTGCCAGTGCGCAACCAAGATAGGTTTTGCCTGCACCTGTTGGGCCTGTGATCAAGATGTTCTGGTGCTTGTGCAGATAACTGCCCGTCAGAAGTTCGCTCATCTGTTTGCGATTGAGATTTCGTCCTTCTTTATAGATGAGTTGGCTTGGCTGCGCATCCACTCTCAGCTTGGCTTGTCGTTTCAGGCGTTGGATTTTGGTTTGATTACGATTCAAGATTTCACTTTCCAGAAGCAGGCTTAGCCTTTCCTCGAAGTCCAGCTCTGCGTAGGTGCTCAGTTGTTCTTGTTGCTGCTCTAACGCTTTCACTGCATGGCTCAAGCGGAGGGTTTTGAGTTGGTCGTTCAGTGCGTTCATATCTTTTCTCCTAGTGATAACAGTTCGGGCCACGGACATTGCTATGAACAAGGTTCGGCGTGCTTGCCTTGTCTTTGCTTAGCTGTCCTTCACGATTATTTTTCAGCAGATTGCTGATGAAGGTGTAGTTCGGTTTTGTCAGCATCAGCGCATCTTTACAGGCTTGCTCTAAGCGCGATTCGCCATGCGCTTTGCTCAGATTGAGCAGACCAAGGCAGGAGCGATACGACTGCTCTGGATGAGGCTTGGAGTTGAGCATCTTATTGACGACTTCTCGTGTAGCTGGACCGATATTGGCTCCCCAGTTGAGCAGGCGTCCAGGCGACCACTTCTGATGTTGATGATTACTCGGCATGTGCTCTGGCTGGGTGCTGTTTCCGCGTTCTCTTTGGCTACGTGGATGTTGGGCGACCAAGTTACCTTGATGGTAGATCTGCACCAGACGGTTGGAGGCTTCCAGTTCGACATGGTGACCAACAAGTTGATGTGGCACCGAGTAGTAGTGGCGGCGATATTCGATGTGATAATCAGGCCCGACTTTGGCTCGTTTGGTTTCGGTATACAGGTAACGCTGTTTGGGGAGGGGCTTTAACGCAGGCTTATCGAGTTTGTCGAGCAGCGCTTTACGACTTGCACCATACTGTTTCATCTCACGTTGGTTTAAGTCGTTCATAAGCTGACGGATGGCGAGATTCAGTTCCTTGAAGGTATGGAAGGTTTGGTGTCGTAGCCGCATCATGATCCAGCGCTCCACTAAGAGCACGGCATTCTCGGCCTTGGCTTTGTCTTTTGGTTTGTAGGGGCGAGCTGGCATTACGGCAGTTTGATAGTGATTCGCCAGTTTCTGATAACTATCGTTAAGCCTTGGCTCATAACGGTTAGCTTTGGTGACCGCGCTGCGCAGATTATCGGGAACCAAGAGTTGTGGTACGCCGCCGAAGTGTTCGAACGCATTTGCATGCGCCTCTAACCAGTAGGACTTACCTTGGCTCGGGAAGGCTTCAACATAGGTGTAATTGGACGCACCTAAGGTCGCCACGAACACTTCTGCTTCGCGCACTTCACCTGTATCAGGGTTGACCACTTGAAGTCGAGGTCCACAGTAATCGATAAACAGCTTGTCACCTGCAACATGGAGCTGGCGCATGCTGCGCTTTTGGGTTTTGAACCAGCGAGTGAAGTGCTCGCAGAACTGAGTGTAAGCGTAAGCTTGCTCTTGATATTGCTCATGATACTCCTGCCAGAGCAACATCTTCGTCATGCCTTTACGTCTGAGTTCGACTGCGTATTGCGTGAAGTCTGGCATGACTTTATCGCGACTGGCTTTCTTGCCGTGATACAGAGCTTGAGTGATGTCAGCATCGCTACAACATTGAGGTAGAGGCCAACCAAGTTGGCTTTGTTTAAAGCGAGTAAGGAGTTCCGATATGGTGGAAGGGCCGAGTTTAAGGCAAGAAGCGATGCTGCGATTTGAAAGACCGCAGTCGTACTTAAGGCGTAATACCTCTTTGATTTTGTTCATTGGAGTTCTCTTTTTTGCCATTGTCGCTTCCTTACCTTCTTGTTTAAGAAGTAAAGAATAGCGAGCTATTGATTTAAAAGAGAAAAAGGTAGGATTTCGGGCTTTCCGATCGCGGTTTTCGCTATTCCGATCACCGATTTCGGAGTTAGGTTAAAAGCGATCGGATAATCGCGGAACCCCCTGTGTCAGCATAGTTGTCGTCTAGATTTTTAAGGAGATAACTATGCCAGCAAATCCAGTTCCAATTGATGTGAAAACAAAAGGTCAAACTTGGTTGTTAC
>NZ_LIXE01000030.1:0-2696 GCF_003584965.1 Vibrio sp. PID23_8
GGTTGTTATAGAATCTCATAGAGTCTTCTCCGTTTTGGGTTTCGTCGCCTTCCAGCTTAGTCGAGAGGCTAAGTTGGAGGAGAAGGCTCAATGAGTATCAAACTGTTCAAGAGGGATTCGCAACGCGTGGCATTTTTACTATGCGTTGGCTTTAGTGATTAAGGTGGCATGCGGCGGCATCGGTATTGCGTTGCTCACCCCTTAACAGGGCGTTAAATTGCAATTCATGACGTAACTAAGGAAAGTTAATGATAGAAGTAAATTTTAAATACAAAAACGATTCAGGTCTTTTTACTATTGAGTTAGAGGAGCTATCAGGAGTTTGCTCAACAGAATCAGAACTAGAGACAGTTCTTGATACGTGTCTACTAAATGAAGCTATTTTAAAAAAGGCTATTGAGTACGTGCAACTTCCAATTGATACCGCATTTGATGATTCAGAACTGACGAGTGAATCTGCGCGTATTGGGTTTAGTCAGCTTTTTTACAAATATCAGAAAAGCGGTACTTTGTATTGCATCAATAGCTAGCGTGAGCCTAGCAATTTAACAAGCAATTCAAGCTGATTCGCAACGCTCGGCACTTTCGGTTTCAACTTGTTTGGTGATTACGGTGCAGTGTTTTAGTAAGGTAGCAGCGTTGCTCACAACTTAATAGGGCGTTAGTACGGGATGGGCATTAAAGGTTGCAAAATTTGGTGTTTATTGGTTTCTTTGCTCTGCTTTACAGCGGTTCAAATGTGCCTTTCACGTTCTCTCCGGTGGCACTAGATGCGCAGTGGTCGCGTTGCCAACGTCGTTTACGGCTTCTAACGTTGTAAGCAATTTCATTGGTGCGGCTTCTTTCTCGCGGATGGCTTCGCGGCGAAAAATCGTTTCTTTGGTGTGGTCGGGAAAGTTCGAAGTCAGTCTCCTTTGCAAATTTAAAGGTGCTGAAAATCATCGAGTTTTGCGTGTTTTTCTTCTAGCCAACTCGCGTTTTGAGTATTGGTTTAAGATTGGCAGTTGTCCGTTTAGCTTTCGCGTATTACACCATAAGTTTCGTGCTATATTTCAGTATCTTGGCAAATGCCATAAGCTTTAAGGGCAGCGCACTAACAAGCTGCTCAAGAGGGATTCGCAACGCGTGGCATTTTTACTGTGCGTTGAATTTAGTGATTAAGGCGGTATGCGGCAACATCGGTATTGCGTTGCTCACCCCTTAGCAGGGCGTTATAAAACAAGGAGTCCTCGTGACTGATATTTTACCTCCTCAAGTTTCAGCCCTTGTTCAAGGTGTTAATTGCCTTGAACCTTATATTTATGAAATTCACAAGGACTTTAATGATGGGAAGTTTGCTGATTGGCCAGCAGTGTTTCTTGCCACAACACTTCAATCTACAGCGGTGTCTTTATTTAAATTAATGCCACCGTTTGAAGTCAATAATGACATTCTTGATAAACGCTCCATAGCAACCTTAGTAAGAAACATTATTGATACACATGATGTCATGAGCATGATGCTTGATTGCAAAGATGAAGAGATGTTCAATCTACATCGAAATATCTTAGGAATGTACTTATCTGGACGTATTTCAAAAATACAAGGGTCAATAAGTGCGGAAAAAATCCAACCTTTTTATAAACATAGTAAAGATTGGTATTGGAAAGCGATTAAAAGTTCACCGTTATACACTCGTAATATGGAGAAACTAAGGGGTGGTGAGAGTGTGTTTTATCATAGTCGAAGACAGCGCATCGAGATCGTTTGTGGAGAGCAAACGGACTTTGTTTCTGGGATTCTAGCTGATATTTCTACATACGTTCATTCAATGCCTCCTGCTTTATGGTTAACGGATTTGGATGGTTTGTACACAGACACCATTCAAAATAGGCAAACAGTAGCCATTTGGCTCCGAATCGCCAATTTTTACTTTGCTCAATCACTAAGTATCTTTTTTAAGGTTACTCCGTATCTGGTTAGTGAAGATGCAGATTTTTATATTAAGCACCATGACACGCCGTTTTCTAACTAATTGTTTTATAACAAACTGTTTAAGAGTGATTCGCAACGCGTGGCATTTTTACTATGCGTTGGATTTAGTGTTTAAGGTGGTATGCGGCGGCTTCGGTATTGCGTTGCTCACACCTTAACAGGGCGATAGCTGAATAAAGAAACATAGGAGTATGGTGGTAATGGAAATATTTTTTGTCGGTTTATCTGCAATTTCAACGTCAGCGGCTGCCGCTGCTGCGTGGTTTTCATATCAAGTATCTAAAGACAATTTTAAATTTCAAAAAAAAGTAACTAATAACCAAGCTACTTCCTATCAGCTTAATAACGTATTGGAGTTGCTCATAAGGCTTAAAGTCGAATTGGAAGATATTGGTTCATTGTCAGATGATGAGTTTTTGAAGCTTGAGCCGCAGTTGCAAGAGATAAAAAAACAAATAAATGTATTGGCTCATCTTGTTCAGCTAAGACCTGAACTGATTAAACTAAGGAACGCGAGTGATGTGGCTCACTTAGTAGACCAAGAACTTGAACTTGCTATCGAAGTTATAAAGAGTGAAATCAAAGCCCTTTGGGATTAATTCAGCTAACAAACGACTATGGCGTCAATAGCTAATTTTTCGCTATGTTCTCATCCCACATGACGCCATCTCTTAACATAGAATTTAGTATCACAACCATCTTGCGAACGCAGGCTATGATGG